>JAFUQS010000067.1 GCA_017472225.1 Clostridia bacterium
AAGCGACTCATTTTATTGGGCGTTGTTTTAATCAGAGCTGTTCGGCAACCGAGCCGTGGTACAGCAGAACGGAGCAATCTGAAAATACCGATAAGAAGAAGCCTTTTTTCCTTATCCACGGTGAGCAGAAAAGAATACCGAGTAAAGGGTAGCATAAGCCTGACTCGGTATTTTTAGTTTTTGCGGAAGCTAATCAGCCAGCGTGCTTTTGCTTACTTTTGTCACGCTTGACAAAAGTAAGAGCCCAAGCGGCTTGAGCGAGCGGAGTCAGAGGAACAGATAAAACCTTGCCGTTCAGCACCACGGTACATAAAAGCGAAGGTAAATACACTTTAAGTAGACAGTAGTCAGGAAAAAGGCAGAACGAAAAACCATTGTATCAAGCAGTTCAGCTTTTTACAATGGTTTTTATGCATTCAACTATTTGATTTTTCGGATGTTCAAAGGGGATTTACCTTTTTATATCCCCCTCTTTATAAGTCAATTATCTTGTGTAAGCAAGAACATCTGCTAGAGTAGCATACATATCGTCGCAGCATACATACTTGACATTGAACAGATTATAAAGAAGATTGAGAATTCTTACCCACAAGCCTCTGAACAATGTGTTATGGTGGATACATGAACAACTGTTACCCTTCACATAATCCTCACTGAGCTCAAGGTACACTGTTGTTGAAATGTTTGTGTAGGTTGTGTCATAAATGAAGGTGCGCTCAAGAACCTTTTCAGCTTCATACTTTCCGTCTTCTGTTACGGCAGTGATTGTATAATATTGACTGTCATTGAGTAAGCAGCTGAATACTGCTTCACCGTCCACATTGCTTGTTCTGCCGCCGCCTACATACTGACCCTTGTCATTTAAAACCTGGATGATAATCTTATCAAGATAATAATTAACATCGGATTCAGTGGAGGGAATAACAGCAGTGAGGTTAAAGCTGTATTCAACAAGGTTGGTAACATGCTTCGGAGCGAGACGGATGGGCTCGTAATCCTCACTGTCCTTATATCTTGTGTCAAGATAACCTACAGGAGCCTGCATGGATGAAATGCTTGTTGTGTGAATACCGTCTACAACGACAAAATCACCAAGCCATGCATAAACATATGTACGATCCTTTTCTCTTTCCATAGCCTTTTTGAATTCGGGATCACCGTAATACTTTGAGGGTTCACCGTATACAACTGTTTCTGTTGCATATTCTTTAAGCTCTGAACCTTCATATCTGTAATAGATGTATTCATACATCTTGGGGTTGTTTACATAAACAGCAGCAATTGTTGCATTACCGTAAAGAGCGTTGATATCAATTGTCCATCTGTCAAATGTGTAGTAATACTTGCTTGTTTCGGGCAATGTGGGAGCATTGTCATAAACACCGTTTTCATCGGGGCGGAAAATTGAATCGTCAACCTTCTGACCGTGGCGGACTGCAATATCTCTTGTGAGAGGAGTGCCGTTTGCATTGTAGAACTGAACTGAGTAATAAACCTCAGAGTCACCTGTGAAAGCAGCATAAAGAGTAGTGTTCTCGGTAACCTTTGTTCCATCAGCACCGAACACAAAAAGGTCAGACTCGGTGAATTCGCCTGAATCTACGGGAGCAAGTGTCCAGCCTGAAAGGTCGTACTTACCGAAATCATAGTCCTTCTGACGGGAAGCATCAACACCTTCACTTACTGTGCCGTTTTCTTCAACATATGTAAGACCAACCTGCTCGTTCTTCCATGTTTTTGCAAGAACAGTGTAGCTGATTTCAGCCTTTGTTGTGGTTGTGTCTGTTGCCCAGGGGTTAATAAAGCTGACGGAATGATAGAACTTACCGTCATTTTTAACGGCGCTGCAGTTGTCACGGGCACATTCTGCCTGATAGTTAAAGCCATTGCCGTTGGTAACATAATTCCATTCTGCATTGTCATAATCGTGTCCGAGAGCTGCCACATGGTCGCTTGTACCGAAAACTGTATCACAAACAGTACAGTAGGTTTCGGTATAGCCACCTGAAGTACATGTAGCCTCAATAACTCTTGTTCCCGTAAGGTGCTTTCCGTCACCGCAATCTGATGCAGCAGATGCCGCAAATGTCATAATAAGCATTGTAGCAATGACAACCGTCATGAGAATCAGAGCCTTCTTCATTGTTTTTTTCATAAGCTTACCTCCTTGGATTTTCCTTTTAACAGTTTTGCCTCATTCAATTTAAAAGAGCATAATACCCTAAAATATTTTATGCTAAATATAATATATAATTTTTCCGAAAAAAAGTCAATGAAAACATAAAACTTTAAATAAATTTGTATACTTTTTTCACATTATTTTCAATCTTTCGTCACTCTGCCGACTGAATTGCTCTCACATAATAGCTATCGTCAGCATTTTTTCCCAATGTAATTTTCATATATTTTGACGGCTCGGGAGAAACCATATTACCGTCACTGTCCTGAACCCAATCGGAAGATGCGAGATAGCCCACCGTAAGCACCACCATACTCGGTCTTTCCGAAATTTCCGTGACCTTCGGTGTATAAATCGGCGTAACGCCCGTTATCGGAATGACATATGCCTCCTTTGTCTCACTGTAGCTGAAATAAATTCCGCCGCCGTCAACAGTGCAGTGATTCCACTTCACCTGTGAGCCGAAAAGGGATTGGAATTTTTCCTCAACCTCACTTTGGGGCATAAGCATTCCGCCGTCGGTATATTCATATTTATCCGGCTCGATGTTGCTGTCAAGAATTGACCAGATAGTGATGCTTATAAGCTGTTCCGTGTTTGCCATGGATATGTCATCAAAGGTATCCGGGTCATACATGACAATCGGTGCAATGAACTCCTCAAATTCGGAATATTTCTGAGAGTTCTGCTCTTTCACTGAGGAATCAATTTTTCCCGCAATGCCGCCGATTATGCTGATAATTCCGACAAGCACAAGCAACAGAACAACTGCACCGATAACAAAGCTCAAGGGACTCCTCTTTTTAGTTTGTTCCATAAGCATTCCCCTTTCTTAATTCTTTTCTCCCTTTATCTTACCTGACCGTCACCGTAAACAATGTATTTCTGTGAGGTGAGCTCAGTAAGACCCAAGGGACCTCTTGCATGAAGCTTTTGGGTCGAAATTCCGATTTCTGCGCCGAAGCCGAATTCACCGCCATCGGTAAACCTTGTTGAAGCGTTGACATAAACAGCCGCCGCATCAATAGCCGAGGTGAATTTTCTTGCTGCAGAATAATTTTCTGTCACAATACATTCACTGTGTCCGCTTGAATACCTCATGATGTGTTCAATGGCTTCGTCGATATCAGACACAACCTTCACACTGATTTCATATCCTAAGTATTCCTTGCCGTAATCCTCCTCAGTTGCAGGAACAGCATCTGCGATTATGCTCATGACCTTTTCGTCGCCATGGATTGTAACCCCGTATTCATCAAGCCTTGCCTTAATCATCGGAAGCACCTTTTCTGCCACATCGCAGTGAATCACAAGGCTTTCACAGGCATTACATACCGAAGGACGGGAGGTTTTTGCGTTATAGATTATCTCAACAGCCATATCCAGGTCTGCATCCTTATCAACATAAACATGACAGTTTCCCGTTCCCGTTTCGATAACAGGCACCGTTGAATTCTGAACACAAGAAGAAATGAGTCCGGCACCACCACGGGGAATGAGAACATCAACATATTCATTCATTTTCATAAGAGCAGTTGCCGAGTCTCTTGATGTATCCTCAACAAGCTGAATACAATTTTCGTCAAGACCTGCCCTTGCTACTGCTTTTCGCATAATCTCCGTCATAGCCTTGTTGGAGTTGATTGCCTCCTTGCCGCCACGAAGAATAACTGTGTTTCCTGATTTCAGGCAAAGAGCAGCAGCATCAACCGTAACATTGGGTCTTGCCTCAAAAATAACCGCAATAACACCCAAAGGCACGCTGACCTTTTCAATAACAAGTCCGTTGGGCCGCTTTGTGCCGGAAATAACCTTGCCGACCGGGTCTTCAGCCATAACAAGCTCCCTTGCGGCATCGGCAATGCCTTTAATACGCTTTCCGTCGAGAGAAAGTCGGTCAATCATCGACTCGCTCATGCCCTTTTCCCTTGCATTTTCGATATCGATTCTGTTTTGTGAAATTATGTAGTCACAATTTTCTTCAAGAGCCCTTGCAATCTCAGAAAGGGCTTTGTTTTTCTTTTCGGAAGAAGCAACCATAAGTGTTCTTTCCGCTTTTTTTGCGTTGATACCAAGCTGCCTGAGCATAAAAAGCACCTGCCTTAACAAGTAAAAATTGTTCCGACGGAATGACCGTCAATAAGTTTATATATATCCTGAGGAGCAGTACCGTTCATAATAACCGTAGGAATTCCCGCCTTGCCCGCAATTTCCGCCGCATGAATTTTTGTAATCATGCCACCGGTACCTCTGTTGCTGCCTGCACCCCCGCAAAGGGCGATGATGTCATCGTTTATTTCCTTTACAACGGGAATAAGTCTCGCATCCGGATTTTCCATGGGATTTTCATCAAAAAGTCCGTCGATATCCGAAAGAATAATCAATGCATCGGCATGGATGAGAGATGCAACAATTGCCGAAAGTGAATCGTTATCGCCATAAACGATTTCCTCCGTTGCAACACTGTCGTTTTCATTAACAATGGGAACGGCACCGTATTCGAAAAGCTTTTCGAAGGTGTTTTCAAGATTTTCACGCCTCTGACTGTTTTCAATGTCGCTTTTTGTAATAAGAAGCTGACCTGTTTTCACTCCGTTTTCACCAAAGTGTTTATCATACATAAACATCAGCTCACACTGACCGACCGTTGCCGCCGCCTGCCTTCCGGGGATATCCTTCGGTCTTTCCTTGAGACCCAATTTTCCAACACCGACACCGATTGCGCCTGAGGTTACAAGAACAACCTCCTTGCCCGAATTGTGCAAATCTGCAAGCACGCTGCAAAGCTTCACCATTCTTCTGATGTTTATTTTTCCTGTTTCATATGTAAGGGTGGAGGTGCCCACCTTAATAACTATTCTTTTTGCATTCGAGATAACACTCATTTTATTCACCTATCCCCTCGGAGATAAATTTTTCATATTCCTCTTTTGTTTTAACTTTTCCCACTGCAGTGAAGGACATTTCGGAAATCCTGAGATATTTTTCCGCCGCAGCCTTCACTTTTTCAAGAGTAATAGATTTGATTTCATTTATAATATCATCGTCATCAATGAATTTATTGAGCATCAGAAGATTTCTGCCCTCAGATGAGAATTTTGACTGAGGATGCTCCCTTGACATTATAAGACTTGCAATAAGCTTTTCCTTTGCAATGTCAATTTGCCTTTGAGTAACCGCAGAAGAAAAATCTCTGATGATTTTCACCGTTTCCCTGATTGCCTTCTCCTCGCTTTTTTCACCAAGGCTCATTGAAATTGCAATATATCCGCCGCCCATATATCTGCCGAGCCAGGCATCAATTGAATAAACAAGTCCAAGCTGCTCCCTTATTCTCTGATTGAGCAGCGATGAGGTTCCCGTTCCGAGGATAAACATTGAAAGCTGAAGCGGATAAAGATCCTCATGCTCAATCCCGACTCCGTTGAAGCACAGCATAATATGAGTCTGCTCCGTCGGCATATTTTTAAGTGCATATGTTTTATTGAATGGCACATCATACCATTCAAGGGGCTTATTACGGCTTTGCAGTGAGCCGAAATACTCTTTTATTTTTGAAAGCATTGCTTCTTCATCAAAGCTTCCGCTGACACCAACAATCATTCTTTCGGGAAGATAATTTTCCTGCATATAGCTTTTGAAATCCTCAGCTTTGAAGGAGGACACCGTTTCCCTTGTGCCAAGAATCTGAAGTGACAGACTGCTTGCAGAAAACAAGGCTGCTTCATTCACCTCATAACATACATCGCCCGGATCATCCTCACACATTGAAATTTCTTCAAGAATAACACCTTTTTCCGTTTCAATGTCATTTTGATCGAGTCTCGGGTTCCGGAGCATATCAAAAAGTATATCTGCTCCCTTTAAAATCTGATAATCAAGAGCTTTGACATAAAAGAAAGTATATTCCTTGGTTGTATATGCATTGACCTGAGCACCGATTTCGTCCATTCCTTCGGCAATTTCAAAGCCGTTTCTCTTATTGCTGCCCTTGAAGACGATATGCTCAATGAAATGTGAAATGCCGTTATTGTTTTCATTTTCATAGCGTGAGCCGCTTCCGACCCAGACACCCACAATCGCAGAACGCAAGGAGGCGCAGGGGCTGAGGAATACTCTCAGTCCGTTATCAAGTGTAATAAGTTTCATACTGTACCTCCTATAATGTGCAGACGGCAAAATTCACGGCACAGGCATATGCATCAGTAAATTCATTATTGCTGTTTGCAAGGCATTTTTTCTTGAAAGAAAAAAATGAAAAAGCTTTAATTATTCTGCAAATTGTGAATTGTAAAGCTCAGCATAAAAGCCGTTCTTTGCCATAAGCTCACTATGCTTTCCGGTTTCCACTATTCTGCCGTCCTGCATAACAAGAATCATATCTGCTTCACGGATTGTTGAAAGTCTGTGAGCAATAACAAAATTCGTTCTGCCGTACATAAGATTCTTCATTGCCTTCTGAATCTGCACCTCTGTTCTTGTGTCAACGGAGGATGTGGCTTCGTCAAGAATGAGAATATCGGGAGAAGCAAGAATTGCTCTTGCAATTGTGATAAGCTGTCTCTGTCCCGCAGAAAGGTTCACACCGTCTTCCTCAAGAAGGGTATCAAATCCGTCGGTAAGAGTAGGAACAAAGGTATCCACCTGTGCAGCCTTTACCGCATCCATGAACTCTTCCTCAGTGGCATCCTGTCTGCCGTACATAATATTATCCCGCAGAGTTCCTTCAAACAGCCATGTATCCTGAAGCACCATACCAAGATGCTCACGAAGATTCTTTCTTGAAATTTCTCTTATATCGGTTCCGTCAATTTTGATTGCACCGCCCTGAATTTCGTAAAATCTCATAAGAAGGTTTACAATGGTGGTTTTGCCGGCACCTGTCGGACCGACAATTGCAACAAGATCACCCTTATTGACATCCAGACTGAAATTCTGAATAACCGGCTTTTCGGGAACATATGAAAAATCAACATTACGGAACTGAACCGAAGAAGCCTCGGAGATTTCTTTTTCCGCCTCCATTTCAACAACCTCTTCCTCTGCTTCAAGAACAGAGAAAACACGCTCAGCAGAGGCAAGTGACGACTGAAGGTTATTTGCAATGTTGCTCAGGTCGGTAATCGGCTGCATAACCATTTTTGTGTATGCCATAAACACTGTGATTGAACCGACATCGGCTTCACCTTTAATAATAAGATAACCACCGATTACGCAAATAATCACATATCCTGCATTATTTGCAAAATTTATCAACGGGCTGAGAAGACCCGAGAAAAACTGTGCCTTTCTGCCTGATTCGCAAAGCTCATCATTGATAAGGTCAAATTCTTCAATTGCTGTTTTTTCATGTCCGTATGCTTTTACAATTCTGTGACCTGTGAACATTTCTTCAATATGTCCGTTCACATCACCTGTCACTTTCCACTGACGTCTGAAATAATACTTTGAAAATCTGAGTATTATTGCCGCAATCACAAGGCTTATGGGGAACGGCAGAAGACTTGTCATGGAAAGAGTAAAGCTTTCCTTAATCATAATGGCAAACACACCAACAAAGGTTACAACCGAGGTTATAATCTGAATGAGGTTGTTCTGCAAGGTGTTGTTGATATTATCCATATCATTTGTGATACGGGAAAGGATATCGCCCTTATTATGGCTGTCATAATAAGAAAGCGGAAGATGGGAAAGCTTACGGTTCAGGTTGCGACGAAGCCTTGTTATAAGTCCCTGCACAACGCCTGCCATCACATAATGCTGGAAAAAGCTCAGAACCGAAGATCCGAGATACACAAAGAAAATCGTTTTAAGAATTCCGTAAATCGGAGAAAAATCCATTACCCCGCTTTGAAGCTTAACTTTAACCTGTTCATTAAGAACGGTGATGATATCGCCAAGATACTGAGGTCCGAGAATTGACAGAAGGGAGCTTGCCGCCGCAAAAACCACAGTTATGACAATGGCAAACTCATTTCCCTTGAGAAGTGACATAAGCTTCCGGAAGGTCTTGCCGAAATTTTCCGGCTTTTCCTTTTCGTTCTGGCTGTGGTCACGATACTGTGCATATTTTTCAAACCTTACATTTTGTTTAAGAGGTGCTTTTTTGCTCATGCTCCCACCTCCTCTTGAATCTGTGACGAATAAATTTCTTTATAGACATCGCAATTTTCCATAAGCTCACAGTGCTTACCTGTGCCCACAATTTCACCTTTGTCCATAACTATAATTTTATCTGCATCAATAATTGTTCCGACACGCTGAGCCACTATAATCACGGTTGCATTGATATTATCCTTTATCGCCCTTCTGAGTGCTGCATCGGTTTTGAAGTCAAGGGCTGAGAAGGTATCGTCGAATATGTAAAGCTCTGCATCCCTTGTGAGTGCCCTTGCAATTGAAAGGCGTTGCTTCTGTCCGCCTGAAAGGTTGGTACCGCTCTGACTTACAAAGGAATCAATACCGTCGGGCATTTTATCAATAAATTCTGCACTTTGTGAAATTTCAACAGCCTTTCTGAGTCTTTCATCGCTTGCATTTTCATCGCCATACAGTAGATTTTCTTTAATTGAGCCACTGAAAAGACAAGCCTTCTGTGAAACATATCCGATTCTTTTGTGAAGGTCTGCCTGTCTGAGATCTCTGACATCGACGCCATCAAAAAGAACCTGACCCTCATTGACATCATAAAACCTTGTAATCAGGTTGATGATTGTTGATTTGCCGCTTCCCGTACCACCGATAATTGCCGTGACCTTATTTTTTTCCGCAGTGAAGGAAATATTTCTGACTGCGGGATTATTGACACTTTCATAGCCGAAGGTAACATTCCTGAATTCAACGGTACCCTTTTTGTCTTCTTCAACCTCTCTTACATTCTCTTTATCCTTTACCGAAGGCTCAAGGGAAAGAACCTCAACTATTCTTTTTGCTGAAATTCTGGCTCTCGGCACAATGACGAACATTGCCGCAGCCATTGTGAAGGAAAATACAATCATAATCATGTAAACGACAAATGCCTGCAGATTACCGATTGAATTTGTCAATTCTGTTGCCTGAGTGATATGATCAAGCTTATCAATGCTTTTTGCGGCACAGATAATGAGAATATCAAGAGCTGTAATAATAAGCACGATACAAGTCGGGATAAGAACCGACATGAGACGCTGAAATTTAAGGGTAAGAGCCGAAAGCGCTTCGTTTTCCTTATCAAAGCGGGCATCCTCAAATTCACTTCTGTTGAAGGCTCTTATAACTCTGATGCCTGCTAACTTCTCTCTTATGAAACGATTGATTGAATCAACCAGCTTCTGCCTTTTTCTGAAAATAGGCATAACTATTTTAAGCACAACAGCCACAATAATACCGATTATCGGCATAACGGCAAAAATAATCATGGAAAGGGTAGGATTCATAATGAATGCCATAACTATTCCGCCGACCAGCATAATCGGTGCCGAAATAATCATTCTGAGTCCCTGCAGAATGAAATCCTGGAACACCCTCACATCATTTGTGCATCTGGTGATAAGAGAAGGGGTGCCGATAATATCAATATCCCTTTGAGAAAGGGACTCAACCTTCAAAAAGAGCTCACGGCGAAGCATTTTGCCGTATAAGGCTGAGGTTTTGCTTGAAAAATAGCTGTTGAAGGCAGCAATTATTACAGCAAAGGCAGAAACGCACATCATAATAATGCCGATTTTCTTTATGTATTCGGTATCCTCATTTTTAATACCGTTATTAACAATCATACTCATTAAAAGAGGAAGAACAAGGCTGCCCAACTGCGAAAGAACGGCAAAAACCATTGCTGCCGCTGCGGGACCCTTTATCTTTTTCAGATATTTCAACAATTGTATCAAGGCTGTTACCTCCGAAAATTCTCTAACAAATTTTTCCGATTTATTTAAAACAGGGCATAATCAGACAATTATATAACAGTATAGCAATATAATATGAATAATGTGTAAACTGAGTATGACTTAGAGAATTATAATATTTTTTAAATTCTTTCTTTTTTATTACATTTATGATACAATGAAAAAAATGCGAAAAAAAGGTCTGATCAAGATGAAAATTCAACAACAGCTTCCCATTCATTCATATAAGCCCGGCAACGGCTTTATCGGCTCTTATCAGAAGCTGATCAGAAATGTGGTTATTCCTTATCAGTATGAGGTGCTTTGCGACAAGGCTGAGGATACAGAAAAAAGCCATGTTATTGATAATTTCCGCAACGCTGCAAAGGCACTCAGACATGAAAACACGGGTGACGGCTTTTACGGCATGGTGTTTCAGGACAGCGATGCAGCAAAATGGCTTGAAGCAGTGGCTTACTCCCTTTCTGTTTTCCCCGATGAAAAGCTTGAAAAAACTGCCGATGAGCTCATTGATATAATTGCAGACGCTCAGGACAAAGACGGATATCTCAACACATACTACACCATCAAGGACAAAGATAAGCGTTGGACAAATATTCTTGAAGGCCATGAATTATACTGCTCCGGTCACATGATGGAAGCAGCAACAGCCTATTTTGAAGCAACCGGCAAGGATAAGCTGCTGAAGGTTATGGAGAAAAATGCAGAGCATATATATAATATTTTCATTGAAAAAGGTCACGAAGGCTACCCGGGACATCCGGAAATTGAGCTGGCTCTTATGAAAATGTATCGCCTGACAAAAAACGAAAGGCTTCTCAGCCTCGCCCGCCATTTCATCGATATCAGAGGTGTTGACCCTCACTATTATGAAAAAGAGCGAAAGGAAAGAAGCTGGACCGTGTGGAACGGCGACGGCAGAAATCATCATTATCAGCAGAGCCATGCTCCTGTCAGGGAACAAAAGGATGCAGTGGGTCACTCTGTCCGTGCTGTTTATCTTTACACTGCGATGGCTGACGCTGCAAACACAACGGATGACAAGCAGCTGCTTGAAGCCTGCCGCAATCTTTGGAACAGTATCACGCAGAAAAGAATGTACATAACGGGTGCAATCGGCTCAACCGTGCATGGCGAAGCCTTTACGGAGGATTATGATCTGCCGTCGGATACCGCTTATGCTGAAACCTGCGCTTCAATCGGTCTTATGATGTTCGCTTCGCAAATGCTTCAGGGCGAAGTAAACGGAGAATATGCCGACATTATGGAAAAAGCATTTTATAACACAGTTCTTGCCGGCATGGCAAAAGACGGAAAAAGATTTTTCTACGTTAACCCTCTTGAGGTTATTCCCGGAATATCAGGAAAGGCTGTCACTCACCGTCACGACCTTACTCAAAGACCGAAATGGTACACCTGTGCCTGCTGTCCGCCGAATGTGGCAAGACTGATTTCCTCCTTCGGCAAATATGCCTACGGCGAAGGCAAGGATACAGCCTACTGTCACCTTTATGCCGAAGGCGAGGTTATATTCAGTAACGGCGTAAAGCTGAAATGTGAAACCGGCTATCCCTATAATTTCATCATAAGATATATAATTGAAAAGGGCGGAAAAATTGCAATCCGTATTCCCGGTTGGTCGAAAAATCACACTCTTACGGTGAACGGAATAAAAACCGAAGCTGAAATCAGCAGTGGTTACATATATCTCACCGCAAATGACGGTGATGAAATCCTGCTCAATCTGAGCGATGAAGTAAAAATCATTTATCCTTCAAGCAGAATTCCCACCCTTTCAGGTCTTGTATCCATTATGAGAGGCCCCATTGTTTACTGCTTTGAGGGAACCGACAATGACGGTGATGTTCTTTCACTGAGACTCAGAAAAAACGGAGCAATCAAGGTAAAGAGCCTTGATTGTGAGCAACTCGGTTCAACTGTTCAGCTTGAGCTTGAAGGACTGCGGGAACACACCTGTGATTCTCTTTATTCCTCACAAGAACCCGCTTTCATCCCCTGCACAGCAAAAGCCATTCCTTATTATTTATGGGGAAACAGAGGCGAAAATCAGATGAGAGTATGGATTCCCTATAAATAGCCGTTGATTTAAAAGCGAAGACATTCCGAGCAGTCAGGAATCAGTAGACAGTAGTCAGGAAAAGATAAAACAGAAAACCATTGTATCAGCGTTTCAGCTTTTACAATGGTTTTTGTGTATTTAACTATTTGATTTTTTTAGGTGTTAACAGAGTATTTCTCTTTTTTACTGCTTATAAACTTAGAAATAAACTCGTCCATCTTGCCCTCATAAGCTTTCTTATCCGTATAATAGCTCTGGGCATGGTCGGCACCGGGAACGATAAGCAAATCCTTATATTCTGCCGTACAGGCATCGTGAAGAAGATATACCATATATGTAGGCACAAATTTGTCGTCACCGCCGTGAATAAAGAGCATGGGTACCTTAGCCCTTGCCACTGCACCGAGTGCATTAGTGTCCTTATGAAAATCATAACCCGCCTTTTTGCGGTTCATGGAATTTACAACGGGAATCAGACATTTCAACGGAAGCTTCAGAGTTTCAATCTTATAGTTGAATTCATCCAATGCAGAGGTGTAGCCGCAGTCTGCAATTGTGAATTTAACATTTGAAACAAGCTCATCGCTGCCACTCATGAGCATAACCGTTGCACTGCCCATTGAAATTCCGTGAAGGATAATCTGAATATCATCTCCGAAAGCTCTTACCATATAACGGAGCCATTTAAGGCTGTCCTTTGACTCATGAGAGGCGAAGCCGATATATTCACCCTCACTTTCACCTGCAGCCTGATGGTCAACAAAAAACAGATTAAATCCTAATTCTTCAACATAATGCTTTGCATAGTGACACCATTCACCCTTGCCGTCACTTCTGTAGCCGTGAGAACCGAACACATAAACATCCGAAGGCTTTTCCGGTCTCATAAGATAGCCCTGAAGCTTATGACCTCTGTCATTTACAATGTGATGAAGCTCGAAGCCATAATCAAGCATCCACTGCATATTAGCCTGTGCCACACTGTCGAAATCAGATTCACCGGTTTCGCTGATAAATTTTGAAACAGCCTCGGGAACTTCAAAATTTCTGCTGATAAGTGCCTTATGCAGATAATTGTTGGCGGCACAGATGCCTGCACCGGCCACAGTTCCCAAAGCAAGAAGTGTGCCTATTTTCTTCATAATACATATCTCCCTTTTATTAACAAAAAGGGCTGCCATCAAGACAGCCCTGTGTAATCACTACTTTGGATTATTTATAGGTAATTTCGAAGGTGGTATCCATAAAGCCGCTTACACCGATGTCGAGCTTAACGGGGCCCTTACCTGCTGTACCTGTACCTTCAAGAGGAAGGTTGATGTGAAGCTTAACGAGCTTACCTTCTGCGTTAACTGTTGCATCACAGGTTGCACCTGAATATTTCATGTCTGCGTTGAAAATTTCAAAGGGACTGAGATCAAGAGTAGCAAGATCAAGAGGATCTACACCTGTAAGATGATTTGTGGGTGATGATACAACTGTTCCGTTGTCATAAACTGAAGTTTCTGCGGGGAACTTGATTGTAACTGTGTAACCGCCGTCACCTGCTGCAGCTGCAGTTGCTGAAATAACATTAGCCTCTGCTACTGTAACATTTCTTCCGCCCGGATAAAGTCTGTCATTCATTGTTCTTGTTTCGCCGCTGTCGTTCTGATAAGCGCCGTTAACCATTTCAAAGGTTTCATCTGAGCTCTTGATGAAGCTTCTTACAACACTGTCAAGAGTTGACTGAAGCATAGGAACTGAACAGCTGTCAACACCAACATCAATCTGCTCAATTCTGCGAACTGAAGCATTGCCTGTGTAAGCCTTTGCTTCGTTAACTGCCTTGCAATATGCTGCACAAACCTCTGCGGGAGTTGAGGGAACTGCTGCACCGCTGCTCGGAGCTGCAGTTGTTGTGGTTGCATCGGTAGCAGGAGCTGCTGTTGTGGTTGTGTCACCGCCCTGAGGAGCTGCTGTTGTGGGAGCTGCAGTTACAGGAGCCTGTGTTGTGGGAGCCTGTGTTACAGGAGCTGCAGTTGTTGTAACTACGGGAGCTGCTGCGCCTACTTCTGCACCGTTGTTGTTGATTGTGAGATTAAAGCCTTTGCTTACCGAACCTACTACAACACCACTTAAGAAAATTATAAGAAGTGAAAGTATTACGGCAACAATTTTGGTTTCTTTTTTCATGTTTACGAATCCCCTTTCAAGATTACGAGTCTTCACTCAATATATATGCCGGAGCAATACTATTAAGATATAACTTTTACCTTTTAAATCTACAACAAAAATCTACAAAAGTCAAGTCTTTTTAATAATTTTATAACCTCAGTTGTGATTTGTGTCATTTTTTAACATATAATGCCTTCATAAGATTTTTAAAACATAAAAAAATACCGCCGCTCTTATGCGACGGTATCTTGTGTTTTTCTTATTCGTACTGCATTGTGTATGTGGAATCCATCTGACCTGCAAGACCGATTGTTGCTTTGATGGGACCCATGCCGCCTGTACCTGAACCTTCAAGAGGAAGAGTATTTTCAAGCTTGATAAGTCTGCCCTGTGCGTCAACTGTAATCTTTGTTGTTGCACCTGAGTAGTACATTTCAGCGTTTGAAATTTCGATAGGATCAAGTGAAAGTGTTGCAAGGTTAAGGGGATCCATTGCTGTCATGTGGTGAACGGGATCAGTTGTGTTTGTGCCGTCAAATGTTGATGTTTCGGAAACAAACTGAAGTGTGATTGTGTAACCGCCGTCACCGTTTGCTGTTGCTGTTGCTGAGGAAACGTCTGCTGATGTAACTGTAGCATCTCTGTCCCAGGGAATAATCTTCTTGCCGATTGTTCTGTTGGGATCGTTTACGTCTGCACCGTTTGTGAATGTGAATGTTTCGTCAACGGGCTTAACAACATTACCGATAACGGTATTGATTGTACCTTCAAGAGGCTTAGCAATTGAGGGAAGCTCAGTGATGTTAACCTGAGTATTTTCAACCTTGTGAGTTGTAACAGTGCCCTTATATGCTCTGTAATCGTTGATAGCCTTATTGTAAGCTGCACAAACTTCATCTGTTGTTGAAGGAACTGATGAGCCGCCCTGAGGAGCTGCTGTTGTGGTTGTGTCGCCACCCTGAGGAGCTGCTGTTGTGGTTGTGTCACCACCCTGAGGAGCTGCTGTTGTGGGAGCCTGTGTTGCGGGAGCTTGTGTTGTAGGAGCCTGTGTTACAGGTGCCTGTGTTGCAGGAGCCTGTGTTGCATCAACAGGAACACTTGAACTTGCTGCGCCGTTGTTGTTGATTGTGAGACTGAATCCGCCGCTTGATGTGCCGACCACTACGCCGCCAAGGAATACAACAAGGATTGCAAGTACAATGGCAACAACCTTAATTTCTTTTTTCATGGTTTTGAAACCCCTTTCAAAGTATTGCGTTTTTCTTTACCAACGCTTGTTCCGTAATAATGGCTAATATAGTGCATAGTCATTTACCTAATTAAAGTACAATAATTTTTGCAAAAAGTCAAGCAGTTTTGCGGAATTTTGGCAAAACATTTTCTCAAAAAATTCTCCGCTTCTTTCTTCTTCGACTTTTTGCCCAAAACGAAGCAGCATAATTATGCAAAATATACAAATGACGATTTTGATTTTTTTCTATTGCTTTTTCTTCCCCCTTGGTGTATTCTATTATATGTTAAAAAACTTATAAAAAGAAAGGATAATTGCAATGAAAAAAATCATTCAGGTTGAGGGTATGCACTGCGCTCACTGTGCAAAGGCTGTTGAGGATGCTCTGATGGCAATTGAAGGCGTTTCAAAGGCAAAGGTTGACCTTCAGAAGAAAACCGCCACAGCCACAATGAAAAGCGAGGTTGACGATAAGCTTCTCATTGAGGCTGTTACCGCAAAAGGCTTTGAGGCAGGCGAAATCACAATCAAAGAGGGACTTTTCTCTTAAAATTTAATTTTATCTGCATTGTAAAGCCTGTCGGAATATGCTATTATTCCACCATAAATCTGTAAAGGAGAGAAAAGACAAAATGGCAAAAGAAAAAGTAAAAAAAGAAAAGCCGGTCAATGACCATCCCAACAAGATTGGCATTAAAGAAGCTGCCGGTTATACCGTTGCCGAAGCCGGTAACATGTTTAACCTTACATATATTTCCAGCTATCTTAAGCTGTTCATGACCGACGTTCTAAAAATTGCGCCCGCACAGGCAGGTATCATGTTCATTATCTCCCGTTTGTGGGACTGCATCAATGACCCTATCTGGGGTGCTATGGTTGCGAAAAAGCCCCCCAAGCATGACGGCAAGTTCAGACCATATCTCAAGTGGGTTGCACTCCCCCTCGGTCTTTCAACAATTCTTTGCTTCGTGCCCTATCATCAGCTCACAAGCAACACAACCATTCTTCTCATCATCTGCTATATAACCTACATCTTCTACGGAATGATGTACACCGGTATGAATATTCCCTTCGGCTCACTCGCTTCCGTTATTACCGATGACCCCAACGGCAGAAACCTTCTTTCAACCTTCCGTTCAATCGGCTCAGGTGTGGGTGGCGCAGTTGTTTCACTCATCGCTCCCTTTGTTATCTATTCGGTAAAAATGGTGCAGGACCCCGCCACAAACGAAATGGTTCAGGCAATCGACCCTGTTACCAATGAGGTTATCAAGGAAGCCGACGGCAACAAGATGTTCATCTTCGGTCTTCTCATGGGTATCTTCTCAATCATTGCATACTTTGCCGGCTACAAGACGACAAAGGAAAGAGTTCCCTCAGAAGCAGAGCCCAATGTTGACTTCAAAAAGACCTATCTCGGTCTTCTCAAGTCAAGACCCTTTGTTACGGTTGCTCTTGCAGGCGTGCTTATCAGCGGTCAGCTTCAGTTCAACTCCTTCAACACCTATCTTTATAAAAACTATTTCACAAACACCTCTCTCGGTGTTCTCGGTACGGTATGCAACTATCTTCCCATGGTTTGCCTTGTTCTTTTCACACCGAAGCTTTCGGCAAAGTACGGCAAGAAGGAGCTTTGCGGTAAGTTCTCAATCATTGCGGCAATCGCTTCCGTTGCACTTGCTGTTTGTGCAAACAATCAGGACATCATCGACTTGATCAACGGCACAAAGGGCGGTATCTTCCCCTCATGGTTATTCATGCTCGCACTTCTTCTCATCGGCTTCGGCTATACCTTTGTAAGCCTTACCTGCTGGGCAGTAGTTATGGACGTTATCGATTATCAGGAATATAAGACCGGTATAAGAAACGAAAGTGCCGTTTACGCTGTATACACCTTCTCAAGAAAGCTCGGTCAGACCATTGCCGACGGTGCCGGTCTCTTCCTTCTTCAGTGGGCAAAATATGACAGTGAAACCGCAGGAAACGGATTCATCACTGCAAATGACACAAGTAAAAAGATTATGTTCATCTGCACAATCATCCCCGCTTTTGTATACACCGGCGTATGGCTTCTTATGAGATTCGGTTATCCCCTCACAAAAGAAAGACTTGAGCCGATTTACGCATTCATCCGTGAAAAGCGTGAAAAAGCAGAGCTTGAAGCTGCAGAAGCTTAAAAAACACATAAAAAGCTGTTGTACCAAGGTGCAACAGCTTTTTTAATATCCACGGAATTTTATAAACTTTTATAGACATTTAAAAATTCATCTGCTATAATATTCCGGTAAATATTTTTCAAAAGGAGAAATGTAAAATGAAAAATTCAAAAAGATTTCTGAGCCTCGTTTTAACCCTGCTCATGCTTTTCACTCTTTCGTCCACAGCCTTTGCAGGCTTTGACGACATAAGCAAGGGCATCTGGGACACCGCATGGGAAAAGAGCACCGAGTCAATCGAAGCTGCTGTTACAATGTTCCCCGGCAGCGATGAAACAGAAAGAACCATCGCATGGTATTCCGAGGCAGAAGAAGGCTATGTTGAACTCAAGAGCCTCAAAAGAACCGAAAAAATCACTGCCTCAGTGAAAAAGACACCTGAGGGTGACAACCGTCTTTGGGCAACTGTCACAGACCTTGAGCCCGGTGTTTACACCTATAAATGTGTAAGCGGTGACTTCACTTCAAAAACCTATACCTTCAATGTTGAAAGCGCTGACAAGAGCACTGTGCTCTATGTATCTGACATTCACATCACAGATGATAACGAAGATAACGAAAATGAGCTTCGTGACACATCCTACCTCTGGGACACAACAATTGAAAGTGCCGTTCTTCAGGCTGCTTCCGAAGGCAACACAATTGATCTTATCGTTTCAGGCGGTGACCAGGCCTCCGAGGGTCTGAGAAATGAATATGAAGGCCTCAGCTCATCAAATCTTGTAAAGTCAATCCCCTTCTCAATTTCAGTCGGCAATCACGACCGCAAGAGCGTCGGATATAAGTATTACACTGCAAACCCCAACGAAGCAGACCAGACCTTCAAGTCATACATAGGCACAGACTATTGGTTCAGACAGGGCAATGCACTTTTCCTCATTCTTGACTCATGCAATGTTTCCATGAGAGAGCACTATGAATTCATGGAACAGGCAACCGAAGCAAACACAGATGCAACATGGATTATCGCAGTTATGCACCACGATATGTTCGGCGGCAGAGAGCCCTGGCTTGACACCGAAAACACAATGCTCCGTCTTCTCTGGACACCCTTCTTTGATGAATTCGGTGTTGATATGTGCCTTTACGGACACAGCCACTATTACAGTGTTTCAAATGTAATCTATGGCAGAAAAACCGTTGAGAAAACAGGTCACAATGCAGAAGTCACAGACCCCGCAGGTACAATTTATATGGCATCAGGCTCCATCAGCAGACACGCTCCCTTGCTTGACGATGAAGGCAACACACCTCCCGTTGGCGAAAATGCAGGCTACACCTGGCTTGAAGATGAAACCGTATACAGCCTTATGGAATTCACTGATGACACACTCACCTTCAAGTCATATACCGTTGAAAGCGGAGAAGAATTCAACCGTCTGACAATCACAAAAACCTCAAAGGCAGGCGGCCACACATATAAGAATTCCGCATGGTACCTTAAGCCCGTAGCATTCTTTGTCGGCAGAATAGTCAACATAATCAACAACATTGATATGTATAACAGATATAAAGACCAGGGCTTTGATGTATCCCTTAAGGAAGGTCTCATCGGAAGCTGAGTATGTTTCAAGTTAAAAAGCCGGAAGGGAGATTATAAAAAGACAAATCTCCTTTGAACACCCGAAAAATCAAACAGTTAAGCAAAAACCATTGTAGAAAGCGGAATGCTTGATACAATGGTTTTCTGTTTTATCTTTTACTGTCTACTTAAAGTGTATTTACCTTCGTTTTTATGTGCCGTGGAGCTAATGGCAAGGTTTCATCTATTCCTCTGACTCCGCTCGCTCGAGCCGCTTGGGCTCTTACTTTTGTCAAGCGTGACAAAAGTAAGCAAAAGCACGCTTTTAAGTTGGCGGGAGCCGAACCCGATATGGTTTAATGAGGTCTATTTTCCCCGTAACTGCGTTAAAATTCTCGAAAGACGCAAGTCTTCCATCGAATTTATGCCTTGTTACAGAAAAAATATCCTCTCATTAAACTTTGAAAAATCTCAAATGTTCG
>JAFUQS010000007.1 GCA_017472225.1 Clostridia bacterium
GACCGCATTGACCAAATCAACACCACACTATACGGAATGAAGGGGCGAAAGGATGGCATATAAAACCGAAAAGACTGTTCCGAAAATATCTGTTGGCGCAGATAAGGAACAGCCTTCTCAAAAATGTACTGCAAATATTATAACCGAAAGCTCCTCCAATTTCAATAGTTTTGAAGAAATTTGAAAAAGGAGGTAACGCCTATGGCGGAATTAAAAATCATCAGTATGGATGAAGTTGCCGTCGAAGAAGTGGAATGGCTATGGTATCCCTATATCCCGTTTGGGAAACTGACCATTATTCACGGTGACGGCGGCGAAGGTAAAACAACGCTGATACTGCGATTGGCGGCGCTATTGTCAAGGGGAGCAAAACTCCCCTGTGACGATACTGAGCGTGAGCCGATTAAAGTAATCTATCAAACCGCAGAAGATGGGCTTGGCGATACCATCAAGCCCCGTCTTCTTGCCGGTGATGCAGACTGTTCGCAAATTAAAGTGATTGACGAATCGGAAGCAGCGCTGACGATGCTCGACGAGAGAGTGGAACGGGCGATTGCGGAAACGGGCGCACGTGTAATTATCTTAGATCCTATGCAAGCCTATATCGGCGCACGGGTGGATATGAACCGAGCAAACGAAGTCCGTGCCATTCTCTCTCAGCTCGGCAGAATTGCGGAGAAGTACAGTTGTGCGATTATCCTTGTAGGACACTTGAACAAGGCGCAGGGTAATAAATCCACTTATAGAGGTCTTGGCTCGGTGGACTTTCAAGCAACGGCAAGAAGCGTGCTTGTTGTCGGCAGAGTAAAGGACAAGCCGGAAATACGAGTGGCGGCGCACCAAAAATCTTCCCTCGCACCGGAGGGCAAACCTATCGCTTTTGAGCTGAGCGAAGCCAACGGTTTCCGTTGGCTCGGCCACTATGATATTTCTATCGACGATCTTCTCTGCGGTGTCAGCCGTGAGAAAAAATCTGATATGGCTGAAAGCCTTATCGTTGACTGCCTATCCGATGGGAAGTATCCGCAACAGACTTTGCTACAAAAAGCAAAGAGTTTGGGTATTTCCAAACGAGTGCTTGACGAAGCAAAGAAAATGTTGAACGTACGGTCTGTAAAGGAAGGCAGTCAATGGTATTGGCAATTACCTGAAGAAAAAGATTATGGCGACCTGTAAGGTTGCAACATTGCAAAGGTGCGGGACTTTCGCAATCTTGCAATGTTCTCTTTCGGAAGGTATGCCAATGCCAAGTTTGGGCGGGGTGCAGGGTGCCCTTTTCAAAGGGCGGCACTGCTGGGGAGTTGTCCGCAGACAACGGGGCAACGCTCCACACCCCCTCGGAGAGCCCACGACATCTTTACAGCCGAAGTGCTGAAAGTGTCATAGTGGGTTACACACTTTGAAAAAGTTGTGTAACTGCGGCTCCCGTAAGTTCGCCAACAGAAAGGAAGTGAGAACGGATGGCGAAAGAAAATTTTTGTGTTGCCCGTGTCGAAACCCGCACAAGAGCATCGGTGGGCAAGTTCGAGCGACACATTGAGCGTAAAAACGAAAGCTACGAAAATATGAACGTTGACCTATCTCGCACCCCGATGAACGTGAGTTTTAAGGGTTGCGGTGAGCAGACCTATAACGAATATCTTGACGAGTTGATCGCCGCAGGAACGGTCTCGCTGAAAGGATTGAAACCCGATGCCACCGTATTTGATGAAATGATTATGGATGTAAATACCGATTATTTTGAACAAAACGGCGGCTACGAATACGCTTGCCGCTTCTATGAAGAAGCGTTCCACTTTGCCGAAAAAATATACGGCAAGGACAATATTATCTCTGCTGTGATGCACGCTGACGAATTAAATGTCGCTATGACCGAGAAATACGGCAGACCGATTTACCACTATCATCTGCACATTATGGCTCTGCCGGTGGTGGATAAAGAAGTACGTTGGTCGAAGCGTTGCAAAGATCCTGAACTCGTCGGCAAGGTCAAAGAGGTCATTCACCAAGTCAGCCATTCAAAGAAATGGCGGTCTGAAAAAGCGGCTGATGAAGATGGAAACCCTATCCTCAACAGTAAAGGGAAACAGATTTATCACACTTCTTACAGTGTGCTACAGGACAAATTTTTTGAGCATATGCAGGGCGCAGGCTTCACCGGATTTGTTCGTGGAGAGCGTGGAAGTACCGCCGAAAACTTGACCTCGCTTGAATATAAAATCAAACAAGACCAAAAGCGTTTAGCGGAACTATCTGAGCAGATCGCCAACGAGCAGGTGCGTTATGAAGATAATCATAATGCTTTTATGACCTTCGCAGAGATTGACGATTCGGGCAAAAAATCCATCACGGGCAAGTTTACAGTGTCAGCAGAAGATTATAAAAAGCTAACAACTCTTGCCAAGCGGAGCTACTCGGCGGTGTCCGAAGCTAAGAAATTACAAGAGGAAAATCAATATTTATCACGTCGAATTTGGTCACTTCAATCGGAAGTATCGCAATTGCGGCAGGCACTGTCGGAGCTGACGGAGAAATGCAGACCGTATCTTGAAGCGTTAAAAGCGGCACCGAAAGCCGTTAAAGAATTTATAGACGGTATCCTTGAACGCTTCAAAAAGCAGGAAAAGAGCATTGAATATGAGCCAATTCCTGCACACAAAACACACACCCAAGAGCGTAGGAAACGCTCAAAAAATAACAATATTGAAAGGTAGGAAATCATTATGAAACAGCATTTTACAGACGAAAGAACGGGTATCAGCTACACCTTGCTGGGAGATTATTATCTGCCCGACCTTGCATTACCCGCCGAAGAACAGGTCGAAGTTGGCATTTGGGGACAGCGGCACTTGCAGTATATCAAGGCGCACCGCAAAGGTTTTTATATGACCTTGCTCACAAAATGCGAACTGAACAGACACCTTGCCAATGTGAACAAGCAGGCTGAAGATATGTTTTTTCGGCTCGTAAAACAAATGGCAGAGCGTGAGGGAGTGACCGAACAGCTCAAAGCAGACAATCAAATGGAGTGGGTTGCTCGGATGAATAACATCCGCAGCAGAGCCACAGAAATCGTAAATCACGATATAATTTACAACTAACCGAAGCACGGCGGCAGGGAGATTAACTTCTCTCTGCCGCCGCTTTCTTTTTAACATTTATGCAAAATCTCTTGACATCTGCCTTGCTTTGCATTAAAATAACAAGTGATATATAACAATAACTATATTAACGGAGGTGCGTTATGCCGCCTAAAGTAAAAGTGACAAAAGAAGATATTATAAATGCCGCCGTTGACATTGTGCGCAATAGTGGAGCGCAAGCAATCAATGCAAGAGCGATTGCTTCTGTATTGAATTGCTCAACACAGCCAGTGTTCTCCAACTTCGCCACGATGGATGAACTACGTCTTGCCGTTGTAGAAAAAGCGGACATATTGTGTCAGGGGTATATGCAGCGAGAAGTTGATGGTGGAAAGTTTCCTGCTTATAAGGCAAACGGTATGGCTTACATACGATTTGCCAAAGAAGAAAAAGAACTGTTCAAACTTCTATATATGCGTGACCGTTCAAGTGAATTGATTCCAGAAGCAACAGAACAAACCGACAAAATGGAGTTGATTGTCCATAATAATACGGGACTTAGTGGTGCGGATGCGAAATTGTTCCACCTCGAAATGTGGGCGTATGTTCACGGAATTGCTACGATGTTTGCAACCGGCTTTTTTGATCTTGATTGGGAGCTTGTCAGTAAAATGCTCACGGATTCCTATCAGGGACTCCGAAAACAATATGGAATGGAGTGATAAATAATGGACGCTATTAGAATTGAAGGTTTAACAAAAAAATATAAAGATGTGGTTGCGGTAGATAACCTTAGCCTTTCAGTTCAAAAGGGTGAACTGTTCTCTCTACTTGGTGTAAATGGTGCGGGAAAGACTACCACCATTAAAATGCTGTCGTGCCTTACACAACCCACAAGCGGAGATGCTTTTCTTAACGAGAACAGTATTTGCAAAGATTCCGCCACCGTAAAATCTCTTATAGCCGTTTCTCCGCAGGAAACTGCGGTTGCACCCGGTCTTTCAGTTCGGGAAAACCTTGAGTTAATCTGTGGTGTTCACGGTTTTACAAAGGACAAGAAAAATGCGAAGATTTCAGAGCTTATCGGACTTCTTGGACTTGAATCTATTAGTAATAAAAAGTCAGGTAAATTGTCCGGTGGATGGCAACGCAGACTGAGCATTGCAATGGCACTTATCAGCGAACCGGAGATATTGTTCCTTGACGAACCTACGCTTGGTCTTGATGTGCTTGCCCGAAGCGAACTGTGGGATTTGATCAATTCTCTTAAAGGGAATGTTACCATTATTTTGACAACACATTATATGGAAGAAGCAGAAGCTTTGTCTGATCGTATAGCTATTATGAAAGACGGTAAACTTCTTATCTGTGATACTGCAGATAAGATAAAAGAAGCTGCCGATACGGACAATTTTGAGCAAGCCTTTGTACGCATTGTTAAGGGGGTGGAAAAATGAAAATGCTCACATTTGCAAACAGAAATACAAAAGAAATATTACGAGATCCGCTGACTCTTTTCTTTGGACTCGGATTTCCTCTCGTCTTAATTTTTTTATTAAGTGCTATACAAGCAAATATCCCCGTGGAGTTATTTGAAATACAGCACCTAACTCCGGGTATAACAGTTTTCGGTTTGGCATTTATGACGTTATTTTCGGCTACCATTATCGCAAAAGACAGAGGTAGTTCGTTGCTTCAGCGTTTATATACAACACCACTGACTCCGATGGACTTTATTCTCGGCTACACTTTGCCTATTATTCCAATTTCTATCGCTCAATGTGTTATTTGCTATGTTGCCGCAATCCTTCTCGGTCTAAGTATTACGGTAAATATTTTATATGCTGTCGTGTTCATTATCCCCGTATCAATCCTCTACATTGCTTTGGGGCTTCTTTGCGGAAGCGTGTTTACCGATAAGCAAGTCGGCGGCATTTGCGGTGCTTTACTTACCAACCTTTCAGCGTGGCTATCTGGCGTATGGTTTGACCTTAACCTCGTGGGAGGTGTTTTTAAGAAAATTTCTTATGCGCTTCCGTTTGTTCACGCTGTGGATATGGAACGTGCGGTACTCTCAGGTGATTTTGCAGGGGTTTTTCCTCATCTTTGGTGGGTGCTCGGATATGCAGTTGTACTGCTCATATTGGCGGTATTACTGTTCCTACGGCAGATGAAACAACAGTAATAAACCCTAATATCGCAAAACCGCTTGAATTTCTAAGCAAAACAGTTTATAATATACTCGTATGAAATTCCACATTATCCACGGTAAAATTATTCTTGTTATCAATGTCGATAACAAAATGATAACAAGGGCGGTTTAACACAGGATAATACAGATACATCGTGTATCAAAAAAATCAAGACTAACGAGAAGTAAAAATACATAAACAGAATTGTTTAGTCTTGGTCGAGTGGGAATAATACCGTAAGGCTTACAAGTGCCCGAAAACCCTTGGAAACACAGGGCTTTCGGGCATTTATGCAATTAAGAAAAAAGTCTTTGCAACACTTTTGCAACATGTGAGTTAAAAATACAAAAAAGGAATAGTTGCAAGTGGTTAGCGAGGAAGATTCAAAGGAGAAGATATGAGTCACGCAATCAAAAAGATCCGTGGGGTAAATGTTGAATTTAATCCTTGTCCGTTTTGCGGAGGACGGCCTGAATGGGTCGATGTGCCGGGTAGCGATTATATTATGCGTTGTTCTTCCTGCCATGCATCTACGAAAGTGGCACGCTGGACACCAAAGGAAGCGGCGACCGATTGGAACAACCACGAAATCGTGGATGACAATTTCAATATTACCGAAGATGAAAAAATTGATGTCTACTTAGCCGACGGTATAAAAAAAGTACTGTTTAGTGAATATTCCAATATAGAGCCTTTTCCTACGACCGAGGGAGGTTTTCTTTGTAGCGCAATGGTGATCCTTACAGACAAAATTTTGCTTCATATTGAACCCGAAGGCGCACACCTCTTATATGATGAAATTTGCAGTTATGGACATAATTATTACATTAAACCCATTGCTGAAGCAAATACCAAAATTCAATTTATAAAGAGCCAATGGAGAAAAGAAAGCTTGAGGTCGCTGGTTTTCATTTGTGGCAATAAAACAATTACAATTTCAGCTAATGCAAAGCATCAATGTTTGATTGTGAACGAAGAATAGACATCCCCACAACCACTCGGCACTATTCTGCAGACGATTTTGCAACATTTTCTGCAACACGAGCAAGGATAAATGAAATAACACAGATAAAAATGACCTCAAAAGTGGCGAGGTACAGCTCAAAATAAAGGTGAAATAACCTGTGGGATAATGTCAGAAAAGAGTGGGAATAATTAACTTTCTCCCGAAACCCTTTATTTTACTGGGGTTTCGGGTGTTTTGTTTTGCGATTGATACACGAATTGATACACGAAGCCACAGGGCACAATTCACTTTCATAGTTTGTTCATAATCTGATCTGTTCTGTCAGTTTATTTTCCGGTTGATATTTTTTGTTTTATGTGATAAAATAACCACATTGAAAGGAAGTGAGACAATGAAAAATAAATCATTTGAGATTTTAAGTGCCGATACAGTTGTAGCTGTCTGGAATGACGGAGAATTAACAATTGCAAACGACGCTTTACTTCCTTTGTACTTAAAACGCATCAGTAATGCTGAAATGTGGCTTGAAAGTCGTGCTATCGACAGTCATAGAGCAAACTCCCGACTTCTGAAAAAAGCACTCAGACTTGCCGAAAAAGACGATGTTTCAACAGTAGTCCATGTTAACGGTGCTACAATTACCGATAATTATTGGGTGCGTCCTGTTGGCTCGGAGCTTACTTATGCCGATATTAAGTTTGATAATGATTATTTTTCTAATCTCGCCCTTAAAGGTACTTACGACAGCTTTAACCGAGCAGCCAACAGTAAGCACAGCAGAACTCCCGAGCTTACCAATGTAGGAAGCTTTGAAAAATGCTGGAAAATACGTGACGGTAAATGGTGGATGTACAAAAGAGCAAATCATAATGAGCTTTTCTCCGAAATGTTTGTATTCCATCTCGGTGAGGCACTCGGAATGAATATGGCTCTCTACGAGCGTGGACAGGGTGTTATCAAGTCTCTTGATTTTACCGATTCAGCAAAGGTTAACTTTGAACCTGCTTCAACATTTATGGGCGACAACGAAGATTACGAGGCAGTTATTGCTGAGCTTCAAAAGCTTTATCCTGAAGCAATAGGGGATTATGTCAGAATGATTTTTCTTGATACCGTAGTCGCTAATCCCGACAGACATACAAATAACTTCGGTTTGTTTCGTGATATAAATACTGGTCTTTTCATAGGCTTCGCTCCTAATTTTGATAACAATATGGCTCTGATATCAAGAGGATATCCAAAAAAATCAACATCAAAGGATTTGCTTATAAGTATTTTTAATGAGCTATTGGAAAATCATCCTGAGTACAAAGAATATCTGCCGCAGCTTAAAGAAGAAACCGTTAGGGATATTCTCGATAAACTCAATATGAAGGTTAAGAGACAAGAGATTATTGACTTGGTGATTAACCGATATAATTTAATAGCAAAATGAAAAAAAGCCGCCGAGGAAACTAATCCCCGACGGCTGCGTTATTATCAGGCGTATACTCTTTTTCTGAAGTGTTCGGCATTTACAACACCTCTTTGTGTATAAAAAGCTTGCTTGCTTAATTCTTCGTTAAACACCTGTATAAGTCTGTAAGCAGAACTTTGCTTGACTCCGTAAATTTCAATAATATCTCTAACATTGTAAAACAATTTTTTCTCCATAAATATTTTCTCCTTATTCTTCTGTATTTTTAAATTCATTAACTATGTTGGCTATTAGTGTGCTTGACACTGACCTGACTTAATACCCGGACAAACCCTTTCATTGTAAAAAAAGACTCCATTTATCGTAATACTGTCCGGTTTAAAGAGGGGCTGCTTATACAGTCCCCTCGTAATAAAAAACTTTATTTAGATTATCAGCTGATATTGCTGTTTATATATAAACTAAAACAGGAGAAAAATATGAGATTTACCTTATGTAATGTTGAGAAGGTCCCTCTCAGCTATACAAATCTGTTCATTGGGATTATTAAGACTACAATACGCACACACTAGATCCGTGTTGATGTGTATCTGAGATCAAATGACCATAAATACCTGATAAGAATAGGTACGGTCAATGATATAAAGAGAAGCATGAGATCATGTTATGAGTTTGCGATGAAGCTGCTTGAGAATGAAGATTTCTGTACTGCTCATTGTATGGACTATTTAAACGAGGAGATGAAAGATGATTGATTGAAAACAGCCACTGCACTTTATTTGAGTGTGGTGGCTGTTAAATATTATTTTACGATTAATTGTTATGTAAGCTTAACCTTACTCCAAAACTGAATACTTTGTTTTCACAGGAAAGCATCAAAGCACCATTGTATTTCTTTACAACTTTTTGAATGTTTTTTTGTGCCGATTCCATGTTCGTTAGAGTTTTTCTTGGTGGTTTTTAGTGTATTGTTCTTTCCGATTTTTACATTTTCTAAAACAGGATTTGTAATATTGAGAATGAAATTACCGTTTCGTACTGCAGACTCAATAAAAATAGTATTTTCCTCACCGAGTTTTGTAACCGCTTCAATGGCATTATCAAGAGCATTAGCAAGAATAGTACATACATCTTCATCGGCAATGCCTTCAGATGGGAACTGTCCGTTGAATTTTATCTTGTTTCCTGCCTGTGCCGCAACAACAGCTTTGTTATTAAGAAGAGCATCGGCGATAAAATTGCCGGTTGAAATCTTGTTGACAGTGTCACTTATGTCTGAGTTCATAGCGTTTATGTAATTTCTGGCTCTGTCAGTATTACCGTTTTCTAAAAGAGCATTGATTACTATCATATGGTTACGGTAGTCGTGTCTGAACTTACGAAGATTTTCATCGCCTTTAAGCATTCTTTCGGAGTATTCCTTTTGATTGTGCATCTCTTTGAGGATTTCTGTCTGCTGATATGTAAGACTGAAAATTCTGTACATGAAGTAAATTACACAAACTACAATACCCACAGAAACAATAGGGGTAAGCACTTTAAATAAACAATTATTTATGTGCCGTCCTTATTAGGGCGGTACAGTTTTATCGTGTTGATTTTTTTATGTCAATATGGTAAACTTATCACAGTATGTTACTCTCTGAGGAGGCAGAAATATGAAGCGTATTATTTCCCTGCTGATGGTTGCTTTGATGCTTGCGACCTCGGTTCCCTATGTAAACTTAACCGTAGGAGCCGTAGATGAAGAAACTGAAACTTACACCTTAACCCTCGAAAACACTCTTTCTGATTCCTTGACGGCTGAAAGCAGTGCTGTCGGTGGTGTGTCTTTCTTCGGCAGCAGAGAATTTGATGGCTGCTACGGTAATCAGCTTGACGGTGTGTCAAGAGAAATCTACGACTCACTTGTAAAAAACTACGCAACGGATAAGATAACAGTGGAGTACAATCATACCTTTGAAACTCCCTTTACCTTCAATGCGGAAATTTCAGGTGGTAGTATCGTTATGAACGATGAGCTTGAAGAGATTAGTGCAGAACTCTCGTATGCTGTGCAGGTGGGTATGGACGCTTTTCTTTATGACCACCCGGAAGTGTTCTGGCTTAGAATAATCAGTTCATCTTACAGCATATCTGCATCCGGTAATTCTGTTGACGGATATACAGGATATATTGAAGATATAACAATCACACCAACTGAAATATATACCGGTGCATCGTCGAAAATCACACAGTATGATACAGCAGTCAATTCTGCTCTTGCCGGCATTGCGGTAACAGAGAGCATATATGACACCCTCAAATCACTTCATGATTATATCTGTAATAATGCTTATTACAATCTGATTGATGATTATTATGTACATTCTTCCGAAGCATTCTTTATCGGTGATGGCGGTGTAGTATGTGAGGGCTATGCAAAAACCTTTAAGGTACTTTGTGACAGACTTGATATTCCATGTGTACTTGTCAGCGGTGATGCAGGCGGTGCTCATATGTGGAACTATGTTCAGATGGACGATGATAAATGGTATCTTGTTGATGCTACATGGGATGATCAGGACAGTAAAATTTACGATACATATTTCCTTGCAAATGCAAGCACTGTCGGCTTTAATGATGTAGCAATTTCTGAAGAAAGAACGGAAAAAACAGACTTTTCAGGAACAGGTATGTTCAGCTTTACTTATCCCGTACTCAGCTCAACAGCTTATACGGTTCATACACATGAATGGGAAAGTGAATATACCGTTGATGTAGAGCCGACCTGTGCCGAAAAGGGCAGTAAGAGTATACATTGTAAGACTTGTGATGCTACTCAGAGTGTTACAGAAATTGCCACTACTGACCATTTGAATAAAACCGAGCACCCTCGGACAGATGCCACCTGTACCAAAAAAGGATATTCAGCAGGTGTATATTGCTCTGATTGTGGAGAGTGGCTTGAAGGACACGATGAAATTCCCGCAACAGGTCACGATTACGAGTCAGTTGTAACTGCACCTACCTGTACAGCTAAAGGCTATACAACTCACACTTGCTCAGTTTGCAGTGAGGGTTATACAGATACATTTGTCAGTGCTACCGGTCATAAAGGCGGTACCGCAACCTGTAAAGTGAAAGCAAAATGCACTGTTTGCAAAGCGTCTTATGGCTCACTTAATGCAAACAATCATCAATCCCTCACTACACTTAAAGCTGTTGCTTCCACTTGTACTAAAACAGGTCTGACCGAAGGCAAAAAGTGTACCGATTGCGGTACGATAACCGTTGCACAGAAAGAGGTTGCCAAGAAAGCTCACAGCTACAAGACCACCACAACTAAAGCGACGTTTACAAGGAACGGCAAAACAGAAACCAAGTGTACGGTTTGTGGCTTTGTTTCAAAAACAACCACAATCTACTACCCGAAGACAATAACTCTTTCAACCACAGCTTATACTTACAATGGCAAGAACAAAACACCTTCCGTAACTGTCAAGGACAGCAAGGGTAACACCTTGAAGAAAGATACCGATTACACCGTTAAGTATGAAAGCGGAAGAAAGGTGCCGGGCAAGTATACCGTAACTGTTACTTTCAAGGGTAAATACAGTGGCACAAAAACACTTTATTTCACAATCGTACCAAAGGTAACAAGTAAGGTAACTGCTTCACAGACAACCTCAACAATTACTCTTAAATGGAACAAGGTAACGGGTGCCGACGGCTATAGAGTATTTAAGTACAATTCAAAAACTAAAAAGTACGAAAAACTCAAAGATGTAAGCGGTACAAGTCTTAAGATAAGCAAGCTTAAAGCAGGTACAAAGTATAAGTTCAAGGTAAGAGCCTACACCAAGGATGACGGCATAATCTGGGGTGCATACTCATCAGTATTTGAAACCGCTACAAGGTGCAAGACACCTACATTAAAGGTTACATCTTCATCTAAGGGCAAGGCTTTGCTTTCGTGGACAAATGTCAGCGGTGAAAGCGGCTATCAGGTATATTACAGCACCAAAAAAGATAGCGGATATAAAAAGCTTGCAAGCTACAAGACCAATGTTGTGAAGGGCTCAAAGAGTAAGCTTTCCAGCAAGAAAACTTATTACTTAAAGGTCAGAGCTTATACAAAGACCAACAGCGGTACTGTATATTCTGCCTGGAGCTCGGTAAAGAGCATTAAAATCAAATAATCAAAAAGCCGTCGACAGTCCAAAGCTCACTGTCGGCGGCTAAAATTGGTGCATTTATGCGTGGAACTTAACCCACAGTTCTACCGGGGCAATGAAACGAGTAGTGCTACAATAAAACAGGCGAGCTTTATGCAAGCCGAATACTGTTAGGAGCAGTCTAAAAGAATAGCAAAAACAAATATTTAAAAGTTTTCGACTCGTTCACGGGTAGGGGCGTGTAATTCTATGATATAATTCAGTGCCCCTTTTAGTGGTTAAGCCGGTAATAGCCCCTTATAGGGGCAGTGCAAACCACCGGTTTTCACCGGTGGTTATTATTTGCCTTCAGCAAAAACAATCCCCGGTTATACCCGGGAAATAAAAAAGCTTTAGTAAAAATAAAAAGTGGCTGGCAATGGCAAGCCACAAAAAACGCAGATAAAAAATTAACCTCCGAGTATAATAGAAATGGTTTGGCAGCCGCATTACTAAAATACAAGGAGGTTAAAAACAATGATAAAAAATAATGGAAATAATTAAATAAAAACATTATCACACTCAACATACAGATGTCAGTGCAATTTTCTTTGCCGAATTTTGGTCGGCGAGCCTTCAACAGAGGTTATTACTTCAAGTTGCTGTTGATAACCTCTAAATCTGCATCTGTCAGTTCAGTTACAGTTTCGCTATCGTTCAGATAAGTATCATCATAAGAGCCATTGTTAATATTATCATAAATCCAAAGGAGATATGTAGCTCTGCCCTTTTCTGTAGAAGTATCGTGCTCTACATTAAATGCATCTGTTGTAATGTTGTCAATGATAGTCTTAGTGTTGCCATCTATAAAGAGATACAAGTTATCAACAGTAGCTCCCTGTTCTTCCTCTTCGTTAATCCAATACCCGAAGTTAGAAGAAATAGTTACCAAATAACAATCCATTTCTGCACCGTCAAAATCAGGATGTTGGTAGTGGGTAACATTAGTTACTTTGGGCGCAGCGGCTTCATTGCCGGTAAATTCTTTATATTGGCTCTGCCAGTCAGCAACCTCCTCAGCAGACAGCTTTTCATTTACAGTATCAATAATTAACTGTTGTTCTTCTGTAGGTGCAGTTTCTTCTTTTCCGCCACAGGCAACAAGGGTGAGAGCCATAATGGAAACAAGGAGTAATGCAAGTAATTTTTTCATTGTCAAACCTTCCTTTGCTTTGAAATATTAAATTATCAAATGGGCTTACTTCTTCAATAGTTTGCTTTAGGATACAAGTATTATAAGCAAATTCTTTTTATTTGTCAATGTGACTCGCTTTTTTTAATTCTTTATGCTATATTTATAAAAAAGTGTAGGAGTGAGTATATTGTTAAGAATAATGTTTGTCTGCCACGGCAATATCTGCCGTTCGCCTATGGCAGAATTTATATTTAAAGATTTAATAAAGAAGCAGGGGAGAGAGCAAGATTTTGTTGTATGTTCCTCTGCTACAAGCACGGAAGAAATATGGGGTAACATCGGCAATCCGGTTTATCCTCCGGCTAAGGAAGAATTGAAAAAGCACGGAATCTCCTGTGAGGGTAAGAGAGCCGTCCAGCTTAAGAAAAGTGACTATGACAAGTATGACCTTTTCATTGCTATGGATAGTATGAATATCAGAAATATCAACCGAATCTTCGGAAAGGATCCTGAAAGAAAAGTTCATAAGCTTATGGATTATACCGACCGCAAGGGCGATGTGGCTGATCCTTGGTATTCGGGCAGATTTGATGTGGCATACAGAGATATCTGCGAGGGTTGTATTTCATTGCTTGAAAGGATGACAGTTAATGAATAAGTATTTGTTCTGTTATTTTACCGGTAACCTTCCTGAAGAAGAGTCCGTTCATTTCGCCGTATCTGCAGACGGATATAATTTTGAAGCACTTAACGGTAATAAGCCTGTGATTAAGCAGACACTTGGAAAAAAGTGCTGCAGGGATCCTTACCTTTTTCGAGATGAAAAAGGTATATTTCATATTATTGCTACCGATATGAGATGCCATGACGGTTGGTCAAACAATAACTCAATGGTAGTCTGGGACAGTGAGGATCTTGTCACATGGAAGAATGAAAGAATAATAGATTTTTCGCAATTTGAAAGCACAAAAACAGCAAACAGAGTATGGGCACCGGAAGTAATCTTTGACAGAGAAAAAGCTGAATATATGATTTATTGGACGCACAATAATTCGGACGATGACCTTGATACTGTTATCTGGTTTGCCTATACCAAGGATTTTATTACTCTTACCACAGAGCCTAAGGTATTGTTCAGACCGAAAAGCGGAATGTGTGCCATTGATGCAGATATAATTGAGAAGGATGGAAGGTACTATCTGTTTCAGGCAGACGGTGAAAAGGAAGCCATATGCTACGCTGTTTCCTATAGAGCATCGGGCCCGTATTATGAGCCTGATGATAACAGAATTTCTGTTGCCGATACCGCCCTTGAGGGCAATTGCATATACAAAATTATCGGCACCGATAAATATGTTATGATAGCAGATCAATTCAAAACCGGCGGATATTTCATGCAGGAAAGTACAGACCTTATCCGGTTTACGGAGGTTGACAAAAGCAGGTTCTCTTTAAATCATCTGAGACCAAGACACGGCTCAATGCTTCATATAACCGACGAAGAATATCAGACTTTGGTTAATCATTATCAGATGGTGAAGTAGGTCGATGATTGATAATTTTTGGTTGAATAGGAATAATTATCAGCATTCAAAAACAGTCCCACTGCTTCTACCGAAGTAGGCAAATAACATAAAACTATTCTGGTTATTATTCATAAGTCAAGTAATATAATGGGTTTTACAGATATACATATTCTTGATAACGCAAAAAATGTTAGCACTATCGTGAAAAGATGTGCTAACATTTTTATTGCTTTTTAATTTCGTAGAACTTTAAATTCTTGGAAACAAATATACTATTTTATGATAACCGTTTTGTCTTATTTAGTCAAGTAAATCGGAATAAAAAAACAAAAAAATTTCAAAATTATTACGTTTTTAATAACAGAATGTCGTATGGATATTTATATTATCGGGATATATCGTAAGATATTAAATTAAATTTGTGGTCAAAAATTTGGTCTAAAAGGAGGTAATTTAAATGGCAAGACGTGGCGAAAATATTCACAAAAGAAAGGATGGTAGATGGGAAGGCAGATTTATTAAAGGATACGACTTGAACGGAAAGGCAAAATATGGTTCCGTATATTCCAAATCATACTTGGATGTAAAACGAAAATTAACAGAGAAAAAACAGTCAATAACTATGAATGCACCTCCCGAAAAAGATAGTGATATATCTTTACGTGAAGTGCTTTATTTATGGTTGGATAATAATAGAATTAAAAGCAAAGAACAAACCTGTTCAAAATATAAGAGACTAATAGATACACATATTATACCAATCATCGGTTCGGTAAAAATCAAAACCATCAGTTCGAATCAAATCAACAAATTTTTATACGAAAAATATGAACACGGCAGATTGGACGGGACAGGAGGTTTATCTTCAAGTTATGTAAAAACCATGGCATTCATTTTGAATTCAAGTTTAAGATTTGCCGCTCAAGAAGGCTTGTGTAGCCTAATTAATGTAGAAATAATTAAACCAAGCAAAAGACCAACAGAAATAGATGTTCTTTCTGTAAATGAACAAATGATTCTTGAAAAGTACATTTGTAATGATATTGACAATAAAAAGTTGGGGGTTTTGTTATCGCTGTATGCAGGTTTGAGAATCGGAGAGGTCTGTGCACTGAAATGGGAAGACATCGATCTCAACAAAAAAACAATCCACATAAAACATACAGTCAGTCGTGTAACATTGATAAACAGAGAGAGTTCAGGCGCTAAGACCAAACTCCAAATCAACGAAGCAAAAACAATATCTTCCAATCGTATTATTCCAATTCCAAAAAATCTCATCAGTATACTTGAAGGAAATAAAAAAGCTTCAAGTATGTTTGTACTGCCAGGTAATATATATCCGTACACAGACCCAAGAACCTATCAATATACTTTTCATAAATATCTCAGAGAATGTGGAATACGCAATATCAACTATCATGTACTCAGACATACTTTTGCAACAAGATGCATAGAGTCCGGAATGGATGTTAAATCCTTAAGCGAAATATTAGGACATTCAAATGTAAATATTACACTCAACATATATGTCCATTCTTCAATTGAACTTAAGCGAAAACAAATGGAAAAAATGGTCACCTTTTGTGGTAATTAAAATGGTCAACATGGTTGGCAAACCTTTAAAAATCAATGGCATAAGCAAAAAATTCCAAGAATTTAAAGTTCTACGAAATGTAACAAACGGTTCCATTATGTTTTTATAATACTAAATTAGTTTGATTACATATAACATAAAATATACTTATTAAAATTTTACAATCAGAGTTTGTTATAATCCTGAAGTTATTTTTATAAGGAGAAATAATTCTATGCCTCAAATTAGTATGAGTTTAAAAAAGGGGAAAGCAGCTATTAAAATCCGCTTGAATAAATTGGAGTATGTTGACAACAATCGTATAGGGTTTCCTATATATGACAAATCCTTTATTACACCCACCAAAATTAAAAAAAATTCACTCATGTACAACATCAGCAATGTAAGAACGGTTAAAGATTATATTTCAGATTGTGAAGAAAAGAAATTTGATGTTCTTATTGCTGTATTGCAGGCTCTTCGTCCGTGTAGCATGATGGAAATTTATTGGAAGATAGTTGTAACAGATCCTGAATATGTTTTTATTAACTCAGATGGTGCTGTACAGTTTATATGTGTCCCTGTTTCAAATTTTGAAACATTTTTTGATCCTAAAAAAATGATTATGGATATATGTAAAGACGATAATTATTTAAGTTCAAGTGGCTTGATGGAGAGCTTTTTTAATTCTGCAGACAAAACAGTTGATAATCTTATCGGAATAATCAATTCTGTAAGAGGGGGATACATTCAAAAGCAAAGTACATTTTATTCCGGCACAACAGTTCTTAGTGCCGAGTCCGGAGACGAAATGACCGTAGCGAGATTTGAAGATGGGTCTGAGGAACCGTTTGAAAAATCATTGCCTGATTATTCTTTGCAAGGTACGACTTTGTTACAGAGTGATGATTTTGAAAATGATTATCAATATGAAAAAAATCTTTACGGTACGGTACTGCTTACACCTGAAGAAGATAATTTTAAAAATGATGGAATTGCAGTAAGTGAACCTGAATTAGAAAAGTGTGATGATGACAAAGAGCAAACTACTTTTGACAGATTGGCTGACAAGCATTTTCGTGAGAATTATTGTCAAAGTGAGATATCTCAAAACATAGATGATGATGTTTCGGAAGATGAGTCGCAATATTACAGAGATGGAATGACCGTGCTGCTCAGTGAACCGGTCGAGAAAAAGAAGGTTTTGTTTGTTCTTGAAAGAATATCTACAGGTGAGAGAGTGCCTGTGAAAGAAAAAGGACTTAAAGTAGGCTCGAATGAAAAGTATGTAGATTGGTGTTTGTCCGAAAACAAAGCAGTAAGCAGTTATCATGCTTTGTTTTCATGTAATTCCTCGAATTGTTGCGTTCGTGATAATATGTCGACCAACGGAACTTATATAAACGGAAACAAGATTGAGCCTTTTGAAGAATATCCGTTAAGTAACGGAGATGAAGTTTCAATAGCAGATGAAGTGTTTAATTTTATCCGTGTTGATTGATGAGTGAAAAGTTCTGTTTATAGGGGGATTGATGATGGATTTTTTGATGGCATTGAGCACTGATGTTGGAATAAGAAAAAAGATAAATCAGGACAGTTTATGTCTTAAAGCGGCCAGAACGGATAAAGGCAATGTGCTTATGGCTATAGTATGTGATGGTATGGGTGGTCTGAGCAGTGGCGAATTGGCCAGTGCTACAGTCATAAGAAGGTTTGACAAATGGTTTGAGTCAGAGTTGCCTACTCTTATTGGAAATAAGAACTTTATTGAGCAGTTGCCTATGATTTGGGATAAAATTATACAGCAGCTCAATCTCGAAATTGAAGCTTATGGAAAAAGAAGCAATATTCAACTTGGTACTACATTAACTGCTATGCTTGTTTTTGACTCTCAATATTTGGTTGCACATGTGGGAGATTCAAGGGCTTATCACATAGACGGAAAGAAATTGATGTGTATTACAAAGGATCAGACTTTGGTTCAACGTGAAGTTGACCAAGGAAGACTGACTGCAGTTGCTGCTCTGACAGACCCGAGAAGGAGTGTTCTTCTTCAGTGTATCGGTGCTTCAAAAACTGTTGTTCCGGCTATGTATACCGGTAAAGTGAAGATGGGCGATGTTTATCTTTTGTGTAGTGATGGTTTCAGACATGAGATTAAAGAAAATGAAATCATAGATTCTTTTTCAAGTGGTTCTATTGATAGTGAGAAAAAGATATATGACAACATAAGCCATCTTATTTCTCTTAACATTAAAAGAAAAGAACAGGACAATATTTCCGCAATAGTGTTTAAAGTAGTATAAAAGGAAGGAAGGAGTTCACAGATTTCTTGTTGTGCCATACAACTGATGTAATCTGTGTTCGCATTTGAAATGACTAAAATTGGCACAGTAATAGATGGTAAATATGAAATACTTAAAGAAATAGGTAGAGGTGGTATGTCGGTTGTTTACCTTGCAATGGATAGCCATCTCAACAAGCAGTGGGCGGTAAAGGAAGTTAAAAAACAAGGTAATGATAAAAATAATGAGATCGTTGTTCAAAGTTTGCTTACAGAGGCAAATATGCTTAAAAAACTTGACCACGCTGCACTTCCTCGTATAGTGGATATTATTGATAACGGAAAAACTATTTATGTCGTAATGGACTATATCGAGGGAGAATCACTTGATAAGGTGCTTGAACGTCGGGGTGCACAAAGTCAGGATGCGGTAATTGCATGGGCAAAACAGCTTTGCGAAGTTTTGAACTATCTTCATACCAGAAAACCGGCAATTGTTTACAGGGATATGAAGCCTGCAAATATTATGCTTAAGCCTGACGGTACTGTCAAACTTTTCGACTTTGGTATTGCCAGAGAGTACAAAGAGAAAAATAATGCTGATACACAGTATCTTGGAACCAGAGGATATGCAGCACCTGAGCAGCTCAGCAATACAGGTCAGACCGATGCTCGAACAGACATATACTGTTTCGGCGCAACAATATATCATCTGATAACCGGAAAGAGTCCTTGCGAGCCACCTTATCAGTTGTATCCCATAAGATATTGGAATCCGAAACTTTCACCCGGTCTTGAGGCTATAATTCTTAAGTGTACTCAAAACAATCCTCAAAACAGATATTCATCGTGCATGGAGCTTCTTTATGATCTTGAAAATCTAGAAAAAGCTGAACCGCAGTACAGGTTGAAGTTAAAGAAAAAAGTTGCAACTTTTGTGGCACCCTTGGCAGTTTCCGTAGCTTTTTTGGTCGCCGGATTAGGATTTATGACGGCTAATACGATTTTTAAAAAAGACGACTTTGACTCAACTCTTAACAAGGCAGTTGCTACATTGGATTACACAGAAAAATTTAAAGAGTATGAAAATGCGGCAGACATAATCGATGATGATGTGTCTCTTTATCAATTTGCGCTTGAGGATTTTCTCGAAAAATATTATGTGAACGAGAACAGCTCTTTTAATGATGATGACATTGCATCGTTGATCACTTTGTTGGGGCGAGAGGGATTTACTTCAAAGATAAAAACCACAAATCCCGATCAGTATTCGGAAATCTGTTACAGTATCGGTAATCTTTATTGGTACTATTATGAAAGTACATCTGTATCAATTTCTAACAGAAAGTTTAAATTGGCAAAGGATTGGTATGACAAGGTAATCGAAGCAGATACATCGGGAAAATATCCTTCAGCAAGTATTTATTCTAAAATTGCTGAATCTTTTATCAATATAGACAGAACTGAAACAGGTGTTGTAAGTGCCGAAAATACTGTAGATTATAAAAAGTTCTGGAACAATCTTAATGAGGCTGTCGATTCTGCTTTTAATAGTAATGGTAACGAATCTGCTGTATATACAAAAGATATTGACAGGTTCCAATCATGTTATCAGTTGTTATATGCTATCAGAAGATACTCGGTGAACATTGCAAAAAGCGGAGTAAGCAAAGAAGAGATGCTTTCCAGATATAACAGAGTCATAGAGCTTGTTGAAGGCATAGAAGTTGCCGATAGTGAATCAAGAATTGGCAAGCTTTATAGTGAAATTTTAAATCAGAAGCAAAAGATCGAAGCTGAAAAGAAAATCGAAGTTGCATATAAGGGTAGGGGGTGAGTAATTTTGTCGGAATCGTTTACAATTGCGGCATATGTTTGTTTCCTTTTTTCGGGAATACTTTTTGTTGTATCATTAGCTATATTTTTTGGACAAAATATACCCAGAGTAATTCGAGAGCTTAACGGTAAGCTTGCTAAGGAAGAAATCGAACAGTTGAGAATTCGTTCGGAGCAGGCAGCTGCCAATCAGAGTAAGGGTGTTCTTGATTATACGGAAAATCAGCGTTTGACAACGGAAAGGGTACAAAACATAGAAAAAATTGCGCCGTCTCGCACATCGAATAATTCTCCACCAGCTAATATCGGAGCATACAGAAGCGGTGGAACTTCCGTACTCAATATAGATGCATCAAACAAAGCTTTTGAAGTGTACAAAAGTGAAGTAGTTATCAATACAGATGAGTATATAAAATAAAAAAATCAAGGAGTGTGAACCAAATGTTCAAGAAAAACAGTAAAGCAAGTAAATTCTTGTCATGCTTGTTAGTTGTTATCATGCTGTTCAGTTGCACACCTATTCAGATTTTTGCTGTTGAAGAAAGCACGGTTACAGAAGAGACAACAGAACAAACTTCTGAAGAAGAAACAACTACAGAGAAGCCTTCGGAAGAAGAAACGACTTCTGAAGAAGAAACTTCAGAAAATGAAACAACTACAGAAAAGCCCTCTGAAGAAACAACTACAGAGGAAACATCTGAAGAAGAAACGACTTCTGAAGAGGAAACCTCAGAAGAAACAACTGCTAAAGAAGAAACTTCAGCAGTACAGCAGGATGTGACAGAAGAAACATCTGAGACTGAAACAACAGAGAAAAAAGATGATGAGTCGGAAACAACGGAACCGGATTCTGTGACACCGTCTCTTGAAGGTCTTTATCTCCGTTATGTAGAAAAAACTCAAGAGGGTGGTATATACTTTAATGTTACAAATCTTACCGCCGGTTCAACCTACGACATTAAGGTTGAACTTTACTCCGGAGAAACTCTTCTTCAAACAAAAACTCGCAGATCAACTGCAAGTAACGCCGGAACTGTGGGCGGAACCTTTTATACAGTGGGTGTCAGCAGCAGTTGGTCTTACACAGAATGGACTGCTTTCGCCCATGTTGTACCTACTCATGTGAAGCTTTATGTTGATGGCGAATACGCTTCAACTGTCAGCGTAGCATCAGATGTAGCGGAAAATTGGTCCACATGGCATGGTGTTCTTGCAGCCCCTACCCTTGAAGGTCTTTATCTTCGTTATGTAGAGAAAACTCAGGAGGGTGGATTATATTTCAATGTAACAAATCTTGTTCCCGGCGATACTTATGACATTCAGGTTGAGCTTTATTCAGGTGATTCACTTTTACAGACCAAAACCCGCAAATCAACTGCAAGTAAGGCAGGAACAGTAGGCGGAACTTTCTATACAGTAGGTGTCAGTAGCAGCTGGACTTACACGGAATGGACAGCATATGATTATGTTGTACCTACTCATGCAAAGCTTTTCGTCGATGGTATATATGCTTCGACAACTTCTGTAGATGAAGGTGTTGCCACAGGTTGGGCAGATTGGTACGGTACAAGTGACACCGTAGTTTGTGCAATCGGTTCGACTCCGTATAGTTCTTTTGAAAATGCAGTCAAAGCTGCCAAAAGTGGTGACACTATTGTAGTTAAGAGTAATGCTGTAGTCAAAGAGAAGATTTCTCTTGATTCTTCAATAAAAGTTGAAATTTCTGATGGTGTCACTCTTACATTTGAAAAGAACAGCTTCAGCGATATTACAAACAACCTTTCTGAAAGTGCTATAGGCGCCAAGGTGGTTGCGATTAACGATGACCACAGCAGCACATACTTTTTTGTCGATAATCAGTGGAAGCTAATTGTAGCTTATGTTGATAAAGTAGCATGTTCAACCTTTTCAGCTGCTTTCAATACTGCAACCGCCGGGAAAACAATCACAGTGGTTGAAGATTGCTCAGTAGGTAGTGTTTCAAACAGTAATACAGTTACTGTTGTTGTTAACAGTGGAGTTACACTTACCGCTGACAGTGCTTTTGATTTCAAGGGAACTTTAAATGTTGTCGGTTCAGTAGTTCTTAATGGTGGAGTTTATGATTTTTCAGATGCAAATCTTGTGGGCAGTGGCAATATAATAATTGCCTCCGGCAAAGTTGTGGCTCCCACTACATGGACTTCAGATAATTTTAAAGCAAAAGCAAACACATATTTCAGTCAATCATCTGACGGTGCAATCTTGGTTTCCAATGATTCTGTAAATTATGAAATTGACAATGGTGTTTGGTATGAGAAGGAAGCTCCTGAGCTTTCTGCTATTACTGTAACACCTGCTGATGATTGGACAACATCAGCAACTCTTAATTTTACGGCCAGTGACAGGCTCAGTGGATTGAACAATGTTACAGTTAACGGAAAATCAATTTATGTTGCAGGTAAAACATCTTTCTCTTATACTGCAAACAGTAACGGTACTTATACTGTTGTTGTAACCGATGCTGATAAAAACACTGTCAGTAAGAAAGTTGAAATAAATAATATTGATGTTGATGAGCCTAAAATTGAAACGGATTATCAGTTTGACGGCGAGTGGACCAATTCGTCGCTTCCTGTTGAGTTTACAGTTATAGATGAACTTTCAGGTCTTAAAGAGGTTTATTATACAATCAATGATGGCGATAAAGTTGATGTAACAGAAAAACTGAACGACAATAAGATTGTCTTTGATAGTCTTGAAGACGGTGAATATAAGATCATTGTTACTGCTACTGATAAGCTGGAGAATAAAAATGAATATACACTGTTGGTCAAGAAGGATATTACAGCTCCTGTTGTTACCGATAACTACGATTACAATGGTATCTGGACAAATTCGGATAAAGATATTTCTTTCAACTGTTCGGCTGAAGTAAGCGGTGTTAAAAAAGTTACATACAAAGTTGCTGATAAAGCTTCCAAAGAAGTTCAGCTTAACGATGAGGGTGAGTTTACTGTAAGTAAAGAAGAACTTGTCGATGGTAAGTATGTGGTTGAGGTTACCGTGTTGGATAACGCCGGCAATACTTGTACACACTCGGTTACTGTGATGAAAGATACAGTGTCGCCTTCTGTCAGCGGCTATGAACTTGATGTAACCGATATGGACAACAATGTGTTTGAAAATGTTCTTAATTTCCTTACATTTGGTACTTTCTTCAATGAAAAGCTCGTCATTAAGGTTAAAACAGAAAATGACAAGTCTGAGGCCACAAATGTTAATACAGCAATTGATGTAGTTACTTTGTTCATCAATGGCAAGGTATACGACACTGAAGAAACAGATGAAAATGGGGTAGCTACCTTCTCAATTGATAAGAACTCAGAAATCCTTAAGGATGGCAAACTTGCAGTTGCAGTATCAGCGAAAGTGGTTGATGAAGCAGAAAATTTGAGTGAAGAGGTTGCGTTGACAACTAAAAATACAGATGGACTTAAGGATAGCTCTATTCTTTTTGAAACTCAGGCACCAAAAATTTCTGTTGACTTTTCTGATATAGATTACAAAGCAGAAAATGACAAGTGGGCTAAAGATTCTTATGTATTTGATGTTAAAGTAAGCGATATATCAAATGTAGATGAAAGCAACAACGAGCTTTGGTCAGGCTTGAGAAGTGTTGTAGTTAAGCTTAACGATAAAGTAATAACACAGTCAGATGACGAAGAGTCTGTTAAACTCAGAACAGATTTTTACACCGACGAAGAAAAGGTCGATGAGCTTAGTTTTAAAATTGCTTCATCGCAGGTTGATTCTGCAAAGGATGGAAAATATGTTATCGACATAACTGTAATTGATAATGCAGGTAACGAAAGCAATCTCAAGGAAACTGTTTATGTTGATGCAATTATACCTGAAATAGATGGTTTTGCTTTTGGAACAAGCGAAACATTTGATGCAGGAACACTTGCAGAAAATGTTCTCGAAAAAGATTATGGTTATTTCTTCCAGGCAGCAACAAAAGTTGTTATCAAGTCCAAGGATAAGACTGTAAGCTCAGGAATCAAGTCAATCAGCTATTACCTTATCGATTCAGCGGAAAATATCTATTATTTAAATAAAGACAATAAGCTTGTTTCTTTTGAAGATGAAACAAACTTCAAATCGGTAGCGGTTGATGAAAACAACGAAATTAGTTTTGTTGTGCCGGCAGGCTTCAAAGGTAACATTGTTGCTTATGCAACCGACAATGTTGGTCATGAAAGTTCCTCAAAGACTCCGGATGGTGTAATTACTGAAACTCCCGAGCAGCATAAAGAAGCTGAAAAACATATCGAAATAACCGTCGGTACGGAACCTGTTGTACCTGCTGATGATACCAATAAAGCGATTTTTGCGGAAGATGTCAAGCTTACGATTGGTATTTCAGATTTGTTCTGTGGAATAAAGAGTGCAAAAATTACAAACGAAGTTAACGGAAAGGTTTACAACTATTCTGCAGATGACGAATCTTGGAAAGTCGATGCAGAAGAAAATAATCTTGTTACCAAAATCAGCAGAGATATAGTTGTTGATACCGAAGCCGAAAATGTAAAAATCAGTGTCGAAATGGTAGACAATTCAGGAAATACTTCAACAGATTCTATTGTTTTCACACTTGATAAATCAGCCCCTGTGATAGAAATGTCAAATAAATTCGCATGGGATGAAGAAGGCTATAATATCAAATTTAATAAAGTTTCTGATGAAATTAGCGGAATTGAAAGAGTTGTATATTTCACTACCGATGATAAAGATAAAGAATTCAGCAAAGAAGAAGTTCTTAAATGCACAAATGTAGTTGAAGATGAGCCTGAATATTCGATTCTCGTAAAAAATGAGACAGACGATTTGTATTATCACATTTATGCTATAGACAGAGCAAACAATATTACTTGTATAAAGAGTTATATCAATGTTGATTATGATCTTCCTTCAGCTACTGATTTTAAAGTGGAAATTCTTGAAAAGGATGCAACTGTTGCAGAAAAGTTTATAAATTTCCTTACTTTCGGTAACTATAGTAACAAGTCATTTGAAATCAAAGTTACTGTAAAAGATCCTGAATGCTCGTTTGGTCTTGATTCTATAACTCTTTGGTCTTTGAAGGAAGAAGGTTATGTTAAGGTTGAGGATGCTCAGCTCAGTTTTGCAGCATCGAGAATTGGGGCGACCGGTTCAACAGCAACAGGTGTATTTAAAATTAAAGCCGAGGATTTTGACGGAAAAGGTTTAGCAGTAAGTGCTCAGGATGTAAACGGCAATAATATTGATGATGCTATTAAGTTTACACTGACTCAGATGGGTACAAAGATCCCTGATTCCTTTACATCTGATGTGTTCGGTATTGACGAAAAAGCACCGGAAATTGATTTGAGCTTTAATGAGGATGCTGAAGGTACCGGTTCTGACAGAACATACAGAAAAATCGAAGATGTCAGAATTACTGCCAAAGCTAATGATGAAATGTCAGGTATCTCATTTATTAAGGTATATGTAACTTATAATAAGCTCAACAAAGAGACTGATGTAAACGAAGAAATTACAAAACTGATTGCTGAAGAGTACTTCAATGAAAACAGTGGTGACGGTAAGATTGAAAATATCAGTATTCCTGTTGAATGTACAAGCGATAACGGTATTTATAAGATTACTGCACAAGCAGGCGACAATACAAATATCTTCACTAATGTAAGCGAAGTAGTCTATGTCGGTAATATCGGCACAAATCCGTCCGAGGGAGAAGATGCACAGGAGGTTTACGTTGATGTAAATGCACCTGATTTTGATAGTGTAGAGGTTGAAATCATAAATGATTCCAAGGTTGCAAAAGCCATCAACTTCCTTACATTCGGTAACTTCTTTAATGAAAGCGTAAAGATTACTGTTAATTCTTACGACGAAGATAAAACGAGTGGTATCAGCGGAACTCAACTTTGGCTTGATCAGTACTACGTACATAATGCATCATCATTAGTTGATTCTCAGGAATACACCTCAAAAACTGTTTCAAGCGGTTATGACAGGGAAAAAGGTCGCTATCAGCATACTGATGAGTACATAATTCCTTTGGCTGATCTCAATGGTATCATGGGTAATGTGAGAATAGCTGTAACTGATAATTCCGGTTATACAACTACTAAGTCAATCAGCCAGATTAGTGACAAGGATGAAGTATTAAGTGATATCTTAATGCTTGAAACATTCGCTCCTGAAATTAAAGTGTCAGCTCCGTCTCCTGTTTATGGTGAAAATTGGTATGCAGATGATGTTGAATTCGGTGTTGATATCACCGATGTCACAAACGTCAGCGGTTCAGACCTTGCTTCGGGTATTCAGAGCGTCCAGGTTGCAATTAATGGTGTAGCAATTACAAAGTCTTCGGATTCGGTTGATATCAGAACAGACTACAACAAAGATGCCACAAAGCTTTCTGAACTTTCATTTAAGATCAATACCAATCAGGCAAGTAAAAATGAAGACGGCAAATATGTGCTCACAGTTAAGGTTATAGACAATGCCGGTAATGAGAGTGCACTTGAAAAGATTGTTTACATTGACAGATTTGCCCCGGCAGTAACCAAGTTTGAAATTCAGGATGAAACAGCAGTTGCAATTGAAAAGCTTAATAGTGAATGGTCATCACAATACAGCTACTTCTTCAAAAAATCAACTGAAGTATACGTTTATGTATCCGATGCTGTAATTCCTCAGCAGTATCAGGCTACACTCAAGAAGATCCCTTCGAGTGGCTATAAGACCGTAACTCTTGCATTTATTCCTTATGGTGAAAACCTTGCTGATAAGTATAGTGGTTCCTTCTCAAAAGTTGCTTATGCAGAAGATCTCATAACCGTGGATAATGAAACTTATGCAAAGTTCACCATTCCCGAGGGATTTAAGGGCTATATTGAAGCTCAGGTAGTAGATAATACTGAAAATGCAAGTAAGCTTCGCTCTATCGATGGTACTGTTCTTGAAAATTCAGCACGTCATGAAACTCATGCAGGAATTACTTTTGAAACTCCTGAAACTGAATTTAAAACAGCAGGCGGCGAGAAGCTTTACAACAGAAATGTTGCTGTAAAAGTTAATGTAAGAGACGATTTCTCCGGTCTTCAGAAGGTTGAATGGAAGGTTGAAAGCCCGAGAGATACGGACAAGAATACTTCAGGTGCAATAGAAATCGATGATAACGGCAACATTACAGGTGATGGCGACAATTGGGAAATTGCTCGTTCCGAGGAAAACAGTAATCTCGTTTATGAAGTTGCAAGCACCTTTAAGGTTACAAATAACAGCAATAACATTAAAGTTTATGTCAGACTTACCGATAATGCCGGTAACATAACCGAAAAAGCCATCAGCTTCAGTATAGACAAGAGTAAGCCTGTGATTTCAGTTTCTTATGATATCAATAATTCTGAAAATGCAGATGCATATTTCAATAAAACAAGAACAGCGACTGTATATGTTAATGATGAGAACTTTGACAAGAACAATGTGACTCTTTCAGTGCTCAAGGATGGTATAGATGTCACAGAGAGTTACAATTCGCTTAAGTGGCGCAAAATGTCAAAAGAAAATAATTCCGATGACACAATTCACTATGCTAAAATCGTGTATAAAGCTGAGGGTGAATATAATTTTGACATAAGCTGCATTGACAAGGCGAATAACAAATCAGGCAAAGTTAAGTATGATGAAGCGGCAATTTCAACAAATTCAGCTACACATTTTGTTATTGATAAGACTGCACCGTCAGTATCTGTAAACTACTCAAGCGATGCAAGAGTAGCTAATGGTAAATATTTCAACAAAACAAGATATGCAGATATTACTGTCAAAGATGTTAATATTGTAGAAAAAGATATGAGTGTTGAAGCATTTGAAGGAACAAGAAGACTCAGCGCAAACTTTACGAACAGTAACGAACAGAGCTGGAGCACAAGGATTGCTTTTGGTTCTTCAACCTCAGCTGATGTGGATTGTACATTCAATATTACTGTAATGGACCTTGCAGGTAATGTTTGCACTGATAGTCAGGCTAACTATAACGATACTTCATCTGCAAGACATGAATTTACCATTGATAAGGTTGCTCCTACAGTGACTATTACCGGTAATGGTGTTAACTTTGGTGGTGCAAGTGACGAGGATGTAATTAACTTTGTTATTTCAACACAGGACAGAAATTATGGTTCAGTAAATGCATGGGTAAAAATCAATACAATTAAAGAAGTTGATGGTGTCGCCGAATTTACAACTGAAAACAGTCCGATTATTGCAAAGAGTGGAACAAAGTATGTTGTTTCTACCGGCGATGGTACTAACAGAAATATTCTTAAGGATGGTATTTACAGTATTTATTGCTCACTTACCGACCTTGCAGGTAATAGCTACCAGTCGGCTACAGTAGGCGGCTCCAGAGTAAGTAAGAGAAGTGATAACTATATCACCTTCTTGTCAGTAAACAGAAATGGATCGACCTTTACTGTAGATAATAATACTGCAGATAGCATTGGAAAATTTATTAACGAACCGTTCGATGTTGTTATTTCAGAATTTAATGTTTCTGATATAACCAAAACAGTAATTACTGTTTTCCGTGATAACGAAGAAATCGTTTTGGAGGATGGTGAATTTGATATAAAAACTGTATCATCCGGAATTACGGAGGGGTATCAGCGTGTTTATACTATCGATAAGTCAAACTTCCAGGAAGACGGTCATTATAGCATTGAGGTTTCGTCAGTTGACAGTTTGGGCAATCCTTCTGTTTGTCCTTCAACAGTGGTTAATTTCATTGTCGACAAGACAGTTCCTGAACTCAATGTTCTTGTGAATTATGATGCTGATGCAAACTATCATACATTCAAGCCTGAAGAGGGCACTGAAGCAATGAAGTTCAAATTTGCAATTGTTGATGATAATATTAACTATGATTCTGTCAAAGTTGAACTTTATGACAGAACAGGTTCAATCGTAAATATTTCCGATCTCGATTACGATGCTGCAGGTAACTTTATGTTTGAAATTCAGCAGAGTAAAGAGGCTTATGAAAAGATGATTATTGTATATAGTGACATGGCAGGAAACGAGGGTGAAATACTCACTCTTAATAATGTCACTGTCAATGCAAGCGGTTGGGTAAGATTCTACAATAATGCAGCATTGAGAAACAGCATATTTGTAGCTGTGGCATTACTGTTCATTTTTGCAATTATTCTTATCATCGTCATAGCAAAGAAAAAGAGAAAAAATCAGGACGAAGCATAATTTATTCTGTGAAAAATTATTGACGGCATTCTAAAAAGAATGCCGCCAATAATACTTTAATTTTGATTGTTGTTATTGTTTCTTTATCATATAAAGAAACAATAAAATACGAATAAAAAAAGGGGGGAAATGATGTTAAAAATTGCAATCTGCGATTCTAATAAAGTTCATCTTCAAGAAATTTACAGATCTTTGGAATGTATCTTATTTGATGAATTCGATTATATAATCGATACTTACAGCAACAGTGCAGATTTTGTAGAAAATGGAGATTTTTCTTATAACATTATTTTCCTGGAAATAGATTTATATCCTCATACCGGACTTAATGTTGCAAAATTCCTCAGAAAAAAGCATGTAACAGGCGAAATAGTTTTTTTAACCAAGGATTCAAGTTATGTTTTTGAAGGATATAAGTATAATGCTTTCGATTATTTGATTAAGCCTATTTCACTCAGTCAGCTTACAGAAGTTATTCAAAGATATGCTGATATAAAGTTGAACAATCACAACAGTTTAATGATTAAGCATAGAAATGAATTTCATAGAATATCATTTGAAAAAATATTTTATATTCTCAGTGCAGGCAGAAAGTTAGTTCTTATTACAGAAAGTGGCAATATAGAGTACTACGGTAAGCTTATTGAGCTGGAACAGTGTTTGCCGAAAAACAAGTTCATTCGTGTTCATCAGAGTTATCTTGTTAATATTGAGCATATAGATATAATTCAACGTGAAGAGCTGCATATTGACAACGGAGATGTTGTTCCCATAAGTAGAGCACGACAGGAATCGATTCGACAATACTGTGAAAGGTTGTCTGTTAATGCTTAACATGACTTCCAAACAATATAACATCCGACTTTTTATATAATGGTCGGATGTTTATTTTTTGGTTTCATTAAGACAAAAATTACATTTATTTTACCATTTTTTACAAAAATATAAATATTAAAATCCAAGGTGGTACTATATATAAGGTTGATAATTCTTAATTATATCAATAGGAAGTGTTTTTGATGAATATCGATTTTTATGTTTACACAAATACAGGTGACAGAACGGTTAACGAAGATGCTGCTGGTGTTATTAAAAAAGATAACAGCTATTGCTTTTATGTTGCTGATGGTTTAGGTGGACATAAAAATGGTGCAATCGCTTCCCAATGTGTAAGAGGTTATATGGAGTTGTCTTATCAAAGAGGTTACCACACACAACCTGATTTCCTTGAAAAGGCATTTGAAGGTATGCAGCGTGTAATAAATTTAATGCAGGAAGAAAAAGAAGCATATCGAAAAATGAAAACCACAGCAGCTATTTTAACTATTAAAGATGGAAAAGCTTCCTGGGGACACATAGGGGATAGCCGGGTTTATTACTTCAAAAATAAAAGCTTTGTAGAAAGATCTTTTGACCACAGTGTACCTCAGATGCTTGCTTTCACAGGTGAAATCAGTGAAGAAGAGATAGCACATCATCCGGATCGTTCCAAGCTTTTCAGAGCTTTAGGTATGGATTTTGAAGGTGATTACGGTCACGAAATTGACCACAAAGAAGTAGAACTTAATTCCGGAGATGTTTTTCTGCTTTGCAGTGACGGCTTTTGGGAATGGATGGACTTTGAGGTAGTAAAGGAAAAAATACTACAGGGTCTTACATCGGAAGAGGTTTTGGAAAGCACAGCATTTGACATATTCAAATGCCGTAAGCTAAGCGATGAATTGGATAATTTATCGGCGGTAATGATCAGAATAATGTAAAAGAAGGAATAATATGGCCATTATAAGTTGTGCAAACAATCACTATTTTGATGATGAGAAATATAATCAGTGCCCTTTTTGCAACATTGAGAACGATATTTTTGAGGAAGACAAAACAGTGGCAAAATTTGAAGATTCTGATTGGAGTCAGTTTTTTGATAATATTCCTGATGAATCATTGACAAAAGCTTTTTTTGAAGATGTGTCTGACGATGATGACAGAACGATAGGTCTTTTACAGGTTGAAACAAAAAGTAATCCCGTTGCAGGATGGTTGGTTTGTACAAGCGGAAGCGTTAAAGGGAAAAGCTATGAGCTGCATTTAGGAAGAAATTATATCGGACGGAAGAAGGACATGGATGTAGTACTTACTGATGACGATACGATTTGTCGTCAAAGACATTTTTCAATTATCTATGATCCTAAGTCCAACGAGTTTTATGCAGTTCCTGATGATGGATTTATATATATAAATAATGTTTCCATAACACAAGCGGCAAAGCTTATTGATGGTGATGAAATACATGTAGGTAATACATTTTATACATTTATTGCTTATTGTAATGAGAATAGGAGATGGTTATGATTAGATTTATAAAAAAATTATCATCTATATTGTTATTGCTGATGATATTTACATTAACAGCTGATGCGGCAGAAGAATTTGAAGTTGCGCAGATTAAATCAAAGCTGCCATATATAGATGTAGAGGTAGTAACCAATGAGACCATAGAACCGTCAGATGTTGTTGCCGAGCTTGATAGCATATCTCTTAAAACAAATTCGGTGCTTGATTGTAATTTTCAATCGGTCACTACATATGTTTCTGTTTTGATAGATATTTCTAATTCTATAAGTCAGTCGGATCTAGAAGCAATAAAACAATTGATAAAAGACTACTCTGTTGATTTTGTAAACACGCAGAATCAATTGGTTGTTTATACCTTCGGTTCGGAGTTGAACCAACTTACACAGATTGGTGATTCTCCTGAACAAGTTGCGCAAAAATTAGATACTATAGAATATGATTATGACGGAACAGATTTCTTCGGTGCCATTTCTGAAGTTCATAAAAAAAGTAAAGCGAGCACTGCTGAAAGACAGTACATGATTGTCTTTTCTGATGGTTACGATGAAGCTGTTAAAGGCAATGAAAGTTATGAAGAAATCACAAGACAAATCAGTTGTCATGATGTTCCTGTTTATGCTATGTGTCTTGAGAGTGCAACAACTCATGCTTCTCAGATATTTGGTGATATTGCCAGAAGCTCAGGTGGATCTATTGTAATTTTTGATGAAGAAAATGCTGAGGAAAAATTTGACGGATTGCAGCAACGGATAAATAGTGTAAAACGAATCAGTTTTACAACTGATTCCAACACTCCTGTCGGAAAGAAAAACTTAACAGTAAGAATTGCTGATAAGAAAATAACAGCACAAATTGAAGCGACTGAATATGTGGCTGATGGCGATGCGCCAAAAGTAACATCACTTTTATGGAATAATAGTGAGCAGTGCTTTGAGATTACATTCAGCGAGGAGGTTGTGATCACTGATTCAGAAACGAATTTTATCATCAAAAATCATAATGAAAAAATTATAGGTATAAAACAGATTTCGGGTGAAGGTGCATCATGGCGAATTTACACAGATGACGATATATATACCGGAACTTATACTATAGCTTTTTCCGGTATTACTGATGATTCTTTTGAAAAAAATCTTCTGTCAGACAGTCAGATAAGCCTTGAAGTAAAAGGAAAATCACCTGTTCTTAAGGTGCTGGGTTTCTGGTGGGTATTGGTTCCCTTCGTTTTCCTTGGAGCACTGTGGGGTATTCTTATTCATGTTAAGAAAAAGAAGAATGTAAAAACCATTAAAGAAATCTTTGAAACCCAATACGAAGTACAATACGAAGAAGAATACAAAGAGCGAAAAAAAGAAGTTAATGTTATAAAAGCACAGGAACCTGTAAAAATGAATCACATAACATTATATGTTAGTGATGGCAGAGGAACCTTGAAAAAGCTTCAGATTGAGTTTTACAAAAGTATTATTGTCGGACGTGGACAAGGCTGTGAGGTCATAATCCCTGATAACAGAATGTCGAGGCAACATTTTGCTATAGAACATGGCAACACGGTGTGGGTTCTCAAAGATCTTAATACCACAAACGGAACTTATCTGAATGGCATAAGGTTGGTTCAAAGTCAGGTAATAAAATCCGGTGACAAAATTTCTGCTGGAAATATGACGATAACTGTCGAATTTTAAAAGCAAGGAGATAATCTATGGATGTTTTAACTACTTGCCCTCATTGTTTTAAAAATAAAAATAATACTCCTTCTTGTCCTAATTGTGGTTATATTACAGGTAATGAGAAGCACACTGATGTAATAAAACCTTTTACGGTTATGGAAAACAGGTATTTAATGGGCAATGTGCTTGGAAGAGGCGGTTTTGGTGTTACATATGTTGCTTATGATAAGTTTGCTGAAAAAATATGCGCAATAAAAGAGTATATGCCTCAGGAATATGCTGTCAGAGATGAAAACACCAATTATATTAAACCTACAAATCAGAAAAGTGCAGAGATATTCAATCATGGAAAGATGCGCTTTATTGATGAAGCGAAAATACTTTACAAGTTAGAAAAAACCTATGCGGTAGTAAAATTTTTAGGCTTATTTGAAGCTAACAATACTGCTTATTTGGTTATGGAATATTTGGATGGTGTCAATCTCAAAAGGTTAGTGAATTCCTATGGAGGAAAAATACCTATTCCTCTTGCAAATGAGGTTCTTGTTACCGTTGCCAGCACTATGATGGAAATACATAAATATGGTATTTTGCACAGAGATATCACACCTGAAAATATTTATATAACTAGAGAAGGTGCGGTTAAGCTTATTGATTTTGGTGCAGCAAGAAATTACCTTACTGCACAGAATAATGGAATGTCTGTGTTTCTCAAGCCCGGATTTGCACCTCCGGAGCAGTATAGCAGTAAAGGTGAGCAAGGCAAATACACTGATGTTTATGCCGTAGCAGCTGTTTATTATAATATTGTGTCCGGCAAAAAAATTCCTGATGCTCTTTACAGAGTGAGGGGAGAAAATTAACAAGTCTTTATGAACTTAATTGCGGCGTTTCTAAAAAGAATTCTGATGCAATTGATAAAGCTTTAAGTCTCAATATACAGGACAGATTTCAGGACTTTTCGCAATTTTTGTCAGCTATGGATTTTTCTAATGGTTCATCTTTATCAAAGTCCGGCCAATCTTCGGAAACAACCGGTGGAAAATCTCAGCATTTGTCACAGAATTCTCAATCAGGCTCAAAAAATCGTGCTGGATATATGAATCAGGCTGATCCACACGATTTGCAAGAGGAGTCTGTTGTTAAGAGTGCACAGGGCATTCACACCAATTCTAATCATTCAGCTCCGTCAGGGTCAGGTGGACTCCGTGCCGGTCAGGTGCCTGCTTCAGGTCGGAATTCAGGTGGCAGATATAATATCAACTCAGAGCAATCAGCACAAAAAGTTCAGAAGAATGCCGCAAGGCAATATTCTCAAGGGTCAACTGCTTCCGGCATAAGAACAAATACAAATCAGGGTAACCGTACTGAAAGCAAAGGTTCATTTTTCGGTAGACAGAGTAGTGCCAATAAAAGGGGTATTCCTTGTGTAACGGTTGTTAATGGTGCATGCCGTGGTCGCAGTATGCGGTTTCATAAGAAGCAAGCTATAAAAATCGGTAAGCAATATCGGGAAAACGATTTTGTTATTGATCAGGACACCTCCATCAGCAGAGTACATTGTTCTGTCTGGTATGATAAAAAGCGTCGTTGTTTCTTTTTGAAAGACGAAAATTCCACAAACGGAACTTTTCTTGAGAACGGAGCAAGACTTGATCCGTCTAGGGAATATATGTTATATCCCGGTGACAAGTTTTATTTGTCGCAATTCAGCAATATGATTCAGGTTACAATAGAGTGAGGTTAATATGTTTAATTTCGGTAAAAAGAAGAGAAAAGAAAAAAACAATATCGGTCAACCGTTAGGTGAAGAAAGTAAGCAGGGCATAAATTTAGAGGAGGCCGTAAATTCTATTCCGCTTACTCTTGCTTCTGACGATGATGATTCAATTGAAAGCACAATCGCTATCAGATCAGGAGCTGAGTTTCTGCAAGTCGGTTCAGCAACTTGTGTTGGTTCCAGGGAGTATCAACAGGATTCTTTGAAGGTGACTAAGGACTTTATTGAGCATATCGGAAAGGAAAATCTGGCAATTGCAATTTTGTGTGATGGTATGGGCGGATTAAAAGGTGGAGATCTTGCAAGTAATCTTTGCACAAGTACAATTTTTAACGATTTTTATTCCCGTGAGGAGATAACAAATTACAACAAATATCTTATAAGACAGATATATAAAGTTGATGATATGGTTTGTTCTCTTGTTGATGAAAACAACAACAGAATGAGATGTGGAAGCACACTGACAGCTGTAATCGTTGATGAAGACGAAATGTATTGGGCATCGGTAGGAGACAGTAGAATTTATCTCATAAGAAACGGCGAAGCTCTTCAGCTTACGCAGGATCATAACTATCTCATGAAGCTTATGCAGGATGTTAAGGATGGTAGAATTACTGAAGCCGAAGCCTTGTCACACCCTGATAAAGGCGCCCTTATCAGTTTTATCGGTATGGGCGGTGTCAAGCATATCTGCAGTAATTCAAGACCCATAAAGCTATGCAAAGGTGACTATATAGTATTGTGTAGTGATGGACTATATAGATGTTTAAGCGATAATGCTATGGTTCAGATTTTGAATGAATCAAGCGATGATATGATCGTTGCAGCAAACAGACTCGTTTATAGCGCACTTTCAACGAATATGAAGAGTCACGATAATACGTCAGTAATAGTTATAAAATATATTTAACTATTCGAATAAAAAATTATTTAAAAGGAGATTGTTTTATGGAAATGATCAAATGCAACAACGGACACTATTATGATGTAGAAAGGTATGGAGACATTTGTCCTCATTGTAATGCGGGCTCAGGTTCAGGCGAAACCTATGACATGACTATGCCGATTTCCTCCTTTACATCAGACGGAATGACAATGCCGGCAAATTCTTATAGCGGTGACACTGACATCCCGACATTCACACTTCCTTCAATGAGCGAACTTGATGTAACCTCACCGCCGGAATTCACAACTGACGATGAAGAAACAAAGACGGTAGGTTTCTTTAAGCAAGCAATAGGAAGTGAACCTGTTGTAGGTTGGCTTGTATGTGTTGAAGGTAATCATCTCGGTGAGGACTTCAAGCTTAAAGCTGGTAAGAATTTCATTGGCAGAACAGGTGGTATGGATATTTGTCTCAGCGGAGATCAGTCTGTTTCAAGAGAACAGCACTGCGCAGTTCTTTACGATCCTCGTAATAATTTCTTCCTTGTACAGCCCGGTTCATCAAGAGAACTTTCTTATCTTAATGATTCTGTTATTCTTAATCCCGTTGAATTGAAGCCTTACGATGCTATCAGTGTAGGTGAATCAAAGCTCTTGTTTGTTCCTTTCTGCAATGATAAGTTCATTTGGAAGTCAGAAAAAGAAAACGCTCAGGCTTAATTTTCTGAATTGTATAAATATTTTTGTTATAACAGAAAGGTATGATAAATAATGGAAGCTATAAAAGTTAGAGATATTTCAAAAGTAATATTTTTAAACATTTTTACCCTTGGTTTTTACAACGTTTTCTTCCTTAACGAAGTTGGTAATGATGCAAACCAGGTTTGCTATGGTGATGGTAAGCAAACACAAAGCTATCTTTTTGCATGGCTTTTGAATTTTATTTCATTTGGTTTTTATACAAAATATTGGTACTTCACTTTAGGAAAGAGACTTAATCGTAATTCAGAGAGATACGGATTTAAAATGATTGAAAACGGTTTTGATCTCTTCATCTGGAGTCTTGTACCGTTAGTAGGCAAGCATATCGTGGCAACCATTCTTGTTGAGAACATGAATAGATTTGCTGAGAGTTTCAACAGTTAATAAATGAAAGGAAGAAAAAACAATGACAAAAAACAGAAGTTTTACAACTTATATTTTTCTTAATGCGTTGACTCTTGGCATTTACGGACTTGTAGTTAAGAGCCAAATGTCAAATGAAATCAATACATACTGTAATGGTGACGGTGCTCAGCCCAGATTCGGATTCATCGGTGCATGGTTATTGGATAGAGTAGCCGGTGGTGTATATCTTCCCTCATGGTGGTATGCCCAGACAAAGAGACTTTATGCTAACGGTGTAAGATACGATATGACTATCAGAGAAACGCCCTTACAGCAATATGCATGGATGCTTTTTGTTTCAAGTTTTTCTAAGGTTCTTGCTGTTCCTTTCATGCTTATTGTTGCCGGTGTTTCAGTTACACTCATGGGCGGCGTGATAGGTGGTGTTGCTGTTGGTGCAATGGATATTTTTGAGGATATCTTTGATTATATTCCTGTCATGAGCTATTTTGACGCTATGGGAAGCCTTGCATTCTTCCTTGTACCCTTGGTTGTGTACTTTATCAATTTCGTGATTGTTCTTTTTGCCTCCTTTGATATGTACTATATCATTAAGGATGTTAACAGATATGCAGACGCAGCTATGTCAGTTTCTCCTGCTGATTATGACCCCATGGTGATTCCTGAGGTTGATAACAGCGACAATATCTTTAGCAGAGCAGTTGAAATTGCTGACACAATCAGTGTTGATACATTATTTGCAAAGGGTGAAGCAAGTGATGGTGGCAATGCTTTGATGACAAAGCACCTTGAAGCTGATATTCGTCGCTTGCAGGGACAGATAACAAATCTTCAGTCGCAGCTTAATTCTTTGAACTCCGCCGGTGGTGGTTCTTATAAGAAAGGAGTAGTTAATACGCCCCCGGTTAATGAAAGCTTTGCTAATGTTGTTTGCAGAACAGGTGCCAATAAGGGAACCATCCTTAAGGTATCGTCCGAAAAAGAACTCATAATCGGTAAAGATCCCGCAACTTGTCAGTGCATTATCCCTGCTAGTTATAAGTCGGTCAGCAGAAAGCATTGTGGTCTCAGATATGACAAAAAGAATGACAGATATTTCATTACAGACTATTCTACCAACGGAACTTTCGCTAACGGCAAGAAACTTCCTCAAAATTCAACAGTTGCAATTAAGAAGGGTGTTATTATTAAACTCGGCGATACAGATAATGAGTTCATGCTACAATAATTCCGGCCGATAAGTTTACAAAGGAGATGTAACGATGCAAAAAAACAGTGCGATACGATGGATAAGTGCTGTAATGTCAATTATTGCAGCTATTTGCACAATCGCAATTATAGGATATTATAATTTCAGCAACACAAGTTCTGTTGCACAGCAACCGGGTACAACAGTTGTTGAGTCAACAAATTCAGAAACCACAATAGCAGAAACGACCTCTGCTAATACCACATCTGCAGAAACTACAGCCGCAGAGACCACTGTTGCAGAAACTACAGCTGCAGAGACCACTGTTGCAGAAACCACTGCCGCAGAAACTACAGCTACAGAAGCCACTGCCGCAGAAACTACTTCGGCTGAAACCACTGTTGCAGAAGCAATTGACACTGAGCCGGCCAAGGCAGATGATGGTAAGATATCATTCAATATTTCTGAAATGTTCTCATTGTCTAAGAACAAGACTCTTAATGGGAATGCATTGACAGCTGAAACAAAGACCGGTAAAGCAACATTTATGATTGTTTTGCACATCATTCTTGCAATAATTCTTCTTGCTGCCGGAATCATGCTTATGGTTATGAGCAGTAAGGTAGGTAAGATTATAAATCTTGTGGCAAATGCTATAGGTATTGTGGCAGTAATTGTGGTTGCTATAATCGCAAGTGGTTTCAGCGTTGAAGTTGCAGCCGGAGGTCAAATAGCTGCGGGTGTTTACGAATTGTCATTAGGTTGGCAATTCTGGGTTGAAGCAGGTATTCTTCTTGTGTCAACGGTACTTTCAGTGGTTGTTCTTTGTGTACGTGATGAATATGATGATTTTGCAATAGAAGGCTATGACGAACAGCTTGGTGATCAGACATCTTATATGCCTCAGATTAACCCTACTACGGTTCTTGAACCTAATGCTGATGCAAAGCAATCCGCTTATGTTTTTTCAGGTAGTGTGACATGCTTATCCGGTGAATATGCTAACGCTACATTTGATATTGAACCGGGTCAGGCACTTAACTTTGGTAAAGATCCTTCTTTCTCAAATATCATTTTCTCTGCAACAAGCAAGTATGTCAGTCGTCGCCATTGCACAATTACATTTGATTCACAAAGAGAAAAGTATGTTATTGTTGACTATTCCTCAAACGGAACCTTCATTGAAGGAGGCGTAAAGCTTCCTAAAAATGAAAAGGTTTATGTTCAAAGAGGTGCTCAGGTATTTTTAGGTAACAAGAGCGTTTGTTTCATCCTTAACTGATAGAGCTTGTTAAGGTTATAATTAAGAAAAGGTGGCTTAACCTTTTTTGCGGAGCGGCCGGGAGGATTTGGAATCCCGGTCGCTTTTATGAGAATAAAGAGAGAGGCTGAACAAATGAATGTCGGAGATGTGTGGAGAGGATGGAAACTTTCCAAGAAAATAGGTGAAGGTGGTTCAGGCAAGGTTTATTATGCACAGAACATATACGACAGAGATGAGTCATCTTGTGCTATTAAAATTGTCAGTATTCCAAAAAATCCGGATGATATTAAGTCTATGCTTGCAGAGGGACGAACGATTCAAAGTATACGTAATTACTATAAGTCAAGTGTAGATTCACTTAAAAGAGAAATTAACACGATGAAGCAATTGAGTGATTGCAAAAACATCGTTAAAATATATGATTCTGAGGTGCTTAATCACGAAGATGGAATAGGGTGGGATGTTATCATAAGAATGGAGTATCTTACGCCGCTCGTGGATTACATCAATATCGATAGAAAACGATTTAATGTCGAGACAAAGTTACGATTGGCAGTTGATATATGCACTGCTCTTGAAGAGTGTCATAAGAGATCTATTATTCACAGAGATATAAAACCTGCAAATATTTTTGTTGATCGTAACAATAACTTCAAATTAGGTGATTTCGGCATCGCACGAAATATCGAAAAAACAATGAACAATATGACACGTATCGGAACAATAAATTATATTGCTCCGGAAGTGTATAACGGAAAAGCGTACGGAAAAGACGTTGATATTTATTCACTGGGAATAGTTCTTTATAAATATTTTAACCGTAACAGGCTCCCTTTAGTTGATCTGAACCGTGAAATAAGTCTTGAAGATGAAGCAAAAGCGGTTAATAAAAGACTAAATGGCGTTGCTTTTTCTTCGCCCTGTCAAGCTGATAATGCTGTTGCCGGGATTATCATGAAAGCTGTTTCTTACGACAGAAGCAAGAGATATGATTCTGCAACTCGAATGAAGAATGATATTTTGTTTTTGCTTAATAGTTATGAAACTGAGAAAAAGGTTACGGAACCTGATTCTCCGGAAAAAGGTGATATCATAATTAATAAGGGCCCTCATAAAAAAACGGATATGCCTCCTAACAGCAGCAAGGAGCCATTCAAAAAGAATGGTGGAATAACGCAACAACCTCCGGTACTTAATGGTACTCAAAAAAAGGATAATGCAGGGATAATAATGATTGCTCTTTTTATTGTTTTACTTATAATAATTGCACTCGTTGTCACTGCGTATGTTTTCGATAATGTTTTAAATAGAAGTATAGAATATTATTATTACGATGATCCGATATATTACATGAGCTTTCTCAAATCATTCATATCCATCGTATAGAGGTTAATAAAATGAAAATTGAATGTGTTGTTCATACTGACAAAGGAAAGGTTAGGTCAGAAAACGAAGACAATTTCTTTGTCAAAAATAAATATCTCAAAGGTGAATCTGATTTTAAAAATTCCTTTTATATAAAAACACCATGTTGGTTGGCTGTTTTTGACGGTATGGGAGGTGAATCTGCAGGCAAAGAAGCTTCTTTTGTTTCTGCCAAGGCGCTCAATGATTTTACTAAGTTTTTTAAACGCAAAGATGTAGATGATTTTATTGACTATGCAAATTGCAGAGTTAAGGAATTTGAAGAAAAAAATAGATGTAAAAGTGGTTCAACCTGCGCATTGGCTTATATCGAAAAGACAGGTGATATTGTTTTTGCTAATGTTGGTGATAGCCGAATTTATGGATTTGACGGTATTTCGCTTACACAACTGAGCGTTGACCATACTCAGGCTCAGTTGTTGCTTGATGCGGGCATTTTCACCGCCGAACAAGCGGCTGGTTCATCTCAGAAACATAGTCTTATTCAGTTCTTGGGGGTGAATTCTGAGTATAAAATCAAAGCTCACAAGCTTAAGGTCAAGTGCAAAGATTTTAAATCTTTCCTTCTTTGTTCTGATGGTCTTACTGATATGCTTACGGATGCAGAAATTGCGGATATTATGCGTGGAAAAGCTTTGAACGATGCAGCTGAAGAACTTATGAGATGTTCACTGAATAAAGGTGGCAGAGATAATATTACAATAGTACTGTTTAAATCACTTGATTGAATCGGAACAAAAGTATAGATTTCAGTTCAGATGCACCTGAATATGCCTTTAAACTGAACTGATTGAAAGGAAATGATGTCTTTGTGTTAATTGCAGGTTATGTTTTATTGGGGATAGGCATTGTGGTTGAGTTGTGCACGGTAACATATAGTTATTTTTCATATCTACGTAGCTGGGATTTTTATTGGATGTGTGTGAACACAGGTGAGGCAAGGGCCACAGTGCTTGTTATACTCATGGTTTTTTCTCTTGGCCTTGTTATCGTTGGAATTGTCGATGTATCTGCGTGTTATATTGTCGTAAACGATACTCGACACAAGGAAATCAATCCCTTGAATGTAACCATGCCGGTTGCCCAACAAGCGTCATACACAAGTTTCCAAAAAAACGCATCTCATAATTACCCGTCTATGGGAAGGGGGACAATAGTTGGTCTTAGCGGATCTTTAACCGGACAATCAATTGTTCTTGGTGTCAATGAGAAAGTTGTGATAGGACGTGACCCACAAATATGTAATCTTATAGTTGAAGAAACGCAAGTTTGTGTCAGCAGAAAGCATTGCATAATACGGTTTAATTTTATTAAAGATCTATATGAAATTTACGATTGTTCCACGAATGGTACTTATTGTAACGGAAAAAGATTAAGTAATGGTTTTACCGATGGAATTCCTCGTGGATCAATAGTGTTCTTGGGTTCCCCTGATATTTTATTTAAGCTGAATTAATATTTAATTTGTAAAAAGGAGAAAGTGTGTATTTTGCATACTGTATAAGAAAATGAATAAAAATAAAGGAATTCTTATAATTTCTTCTCCCGACGGAGGAGTAAACTGTAAGGCTATCAGTAAGTCTACGATATCTGTTGGAAGGTCTACATCAAATGATATAGTTATCAATTCTCCTATGGTTTCTGCAAAGCATGGTACCTTTTCTTATGACGGAAGAGTTGTTTCGTATTTGGATTCCGGCTCAAATGGTACCTATCTCAATGGGAAAAAAATAGGAAAAAACAATAATGGAAATGCGAAACCTGTTGTAATAAAAGATGGTTATAAGCTCTCTTTCCCGGCGCAATATCCTGATCAGATGTATAGCATATATTACGCTGCATTCGATGAAAGGGTTTCAAAATGGAATAGGATTGATGTAGCTAAGATGCCGAGCGAGATTCTTGTCGGTCGAGATTCTAAAAATGTAAATATATATATTTCGGATAATAAAGTTTCAAGAAAGCATGCGAAAATTATAAGAACCAACGGCAAAATTTTTATTTCAGATATGAGCTCTAACGGAACTCTGATCAATGGGGTAAGAGTTTCCGGAAGTCAAGAAGTGTTTGATGGTGATGTTATCAGACTTGGAGACAATACCATGTTTTATGTAAATGGTATTTTACTTTATCCCTACTATAAGAAGCCGGTTGAACCTGTTATATCTGAGAATAGCTATTATGAAACAGTGGTTGACTTGCCTGAAGAGGAAATTGAACCTGAAAAGGCTCATGCTTTACGACCAATGTCTTCTAATGGCAGTAACTTTGTCCGAAAAGAAACCAAAAGTTCAGGTGCTGGATTGTGGGCAGTTGCTATGGTAGCAGTATGCATTGTTGTGGCTTTGATAGTATATTTGATCGTCAGACCTTCTTCATCAAACATGCAGAGCACTGTTCATTATGAAGATTTATATTGTGATGTTATGGACGTTTACATAGGAGAATCCGCAGATGCTACTTTTACAGTGCAAATCCATTCAGGAGAGCAGGAAATTGGTGTAGACGATGTAACTCTCAATAACGGAACGGAAATAGTCGGATACTTTAATGATACAGGTATCGAGGGAGACGCTGTAGCTCACGATGGAATCTATACATGTAAGGCTACTTTGAGCAGTGCAGTGGAATGTATTGTTGATTATTATGTCAGTGCTTTAGGCTGCAACAGTGAAACTTGGGAAGTTGCTTTTTATGATTTCCTTACTCAGGAGGAATTCGATACATTTTTTGTGTCAAGGGAAAGAATACAGCGGGCGGTACAACCTTTATTGACTGAAGCTGGTGAGGTTAATGCTGAAAATTTAGAGCAGGTGCTTTCTGTTGTTGAAACAACAACACAGGCACTTTGCAATGAGGGTACTGTTTCTGAATACACTACAGATAACAAGACGATTTGGATGCGATTTACAAGTGGTATTCAGCTTGTATATTCACCTGCTATCCCGGGTTATGATACAGGAAATGGAAGTGTTTCGATTGTTACTTGTCAGCCTTATGATGATGATTATGGTACAAGTCAATCTACAGAGGTTATGCAATCCGCACGTGATGCTACGGATGGCAGTGCAAGGAGAATTGATGAGAAATATGTAAATTATACATTCACCAATGAATACAATAATGAAGATGTTAATCTTGATGTTATAAAGAACTTTGGCGAAAATCAAATTATTTTGTGGCATGGTCACGGCGGATACAGTGAGCAGCTTCACTCTTTCCTAGGCCTCAATGTTGATATCGATTATAACGATGTTATGAATGACAGTACTCTTTCGGCTGATTTTGCTTCAGGACGTATTGTGTTGCTCAATGGTGGCGGAATTGGCATAACACACCGTTTTGTAGATTATTATGTGTCGTCCATGCAGGGATCTTTTATCTATCTTGGTACTTGTTCTTCCGGTAAAGATAATGCTCTTGCAAATTCCTTTATAAGAAAAGGAGTATCAGCTGTTATAGCAAATTCGGATGTGATAAAGACTGTTTATAACTATGGAATGATTAAAAATACCATGGACGGGCTGATGAATATTTCCAACGAAACAGGCTTACAATTAACGCTTAAGGACGCAGTTGCCTATGCAAAGGGTATAATGGGTGAAAATGATGGTGATGAAACACCTGCATATCCAATTATATTCCAAGGTAATGATTATAGGCTTCTTGGTGAATTGGGTGGCGATATTTCGGGCGTGATTTATGGTATCAAAGGAGCAGAAACAAATCCGATTAGCAATGCGAAAATTACACTTACAAATCCGGATGGAGCTATTTTTGAAGCTATCAGTGATTCTGAGGGTAAATATATAATAAATGATGCAATGCCCTCTACATATCAGGTTAAAATAACAGCTGAAGGTTATAAAGAATTGAGCTTAAGTAAAGAACTTTCTATCAATGAAAACACAAGTTTCTATCTGGATGATATGGCTGTAAGTTCTCTTGTGGGCAGAATTACTATCGCTGATCGTGATATGAACTTTACAAATAATCTTCCGCTTGAAAATGCAAAGATTACCATTAAGAAACTTATCAGTTCCTCAACAATTAAATTTAATACTACAACTGATGCAAACGGTGAATATTATTTTGAGAATCTTTCATCGGGTATCTATAAAGTTACAGTGGCTAAAGACGGCTACATTTCTGCTGAGCAAAAAATTGTAATACAACCGGATCAGACCTCTTATTACAATACAATGATTGAAGCTATTGCTGATAGCTTTTTAGGTGCAGGCACTGCTTCGGGTAAAATATATGACGCTGTTACCGGTGATGGTGTAAGTGGAATAACGCTCAACATCAGAAAAGGCTTGGGTAATACTGAAGGTGAAATCGTTTCTACCATTACTACCAATGAAGCAGGAGAATATATTACACCAGAGCTCGAAACAGGTCATTTCTGTGTTGAAATTGTTGACGAAAGAGCAAACATCACGGAAGAAAACAGATATATCTCATCTTTTATGAATATTAAAATTCTAGGTGGAATATCCGTCGAAAATCAGGATGGTGCTATTTCTACGGCATTGTATGAAAATCAACTCCGAATAGTGCTCAGATGGGGTGAATCTCCCAGAGATATAGACTCTCATCTGGTTGGTCCTGTTTTGAATTCATCAGAACAGTTCCATGTATTCTTTAATGACAAGACAGAGTATTATGATGATGTTATTATGGCTGATCTTGATCTTGACGACACAACGAGTTATGGCCCTGAAACAACCACAATATATAATAGTGTTGAAGGCGTTTATAGGTTTTCTGTGCATAATTATTCTGACCGTGGAGATTATTCTTCAACTACTCTTTCTCAATCAGGTGCGTATATTGAGGTATATAAAGGAACAGAAAGTGTTGCTTCCTATGTTTTCAGTGTACCTTATGGAGTAGGAACCATTTGGAATGTATTTGATTATGACAGCCGTACAAATACAATTATTCCTATCAATCAAATCAACTCTGAAACATCAAGTATGTATCCAAATTCATAAAATTGCATTAGTCAATGAGCTGTAAAAAACTTGCGTTTTTTACAGCTCATTTCACATCAAAAATCAACAAATAAAATTATTCATCCAAAATGAAAAAAATGTAGAATTTTGTCGTGTTTTGTGTTATAATTCACCCTATAATAAAAAAAGGAGACAGGAAATGGAAAAATTTTTTAAGCTTAAAGAGCGTGGAACAACTGTTAAAACTGAATTTATAGCAGGCATGACCACATTTTTTGCAATGGTTTATATTTTAATGGTTAATGCAAATATGTTTGCTGATCCTTTCGGTGATGGTTCCAATCCGCTTGGGGTTTCTTACGGGGCAATTTATATCGCAACGGCAATTTCGGCTGTTGTAGGAACGGTTCTTGCAGGCTTGCTTGCCAATCTGCCTTTGGCTCAGGCAAGCGGTATGGGACTTAATGCCTTTTTTGTTTATACGGTTTGCATCGGCTTCGGCTTGTCCTATGCAAATGCCCTTGTTCTGATTTTTATCGAAGGTATTGTGTTTATTCTTCTCACGGTTACCGGTCTTCGTAAAAAGATTTTTGAGGCACTTCCCCATGCAGTAAGGGTTGCAATTCCTTCAGGTATAGGACTTTTCATTGCTTTGCTGGGGCTTCAGAATGCAGGTATCGTTGTGCCTGATGAATCAACCTGTGTTGACCTTGGTTCCTTCAATATCCTTAATCAGAGCTGGGGCGACATCATGCCCATGATTGTAACCTTGTGTACACTCCTTGCCATTGTAATCATGAGCCACAAAAATATCCGTGGATCTGTGCTTATCGGAATCATAGGCGGCATGGCTCTTTATTATCTTCTGGGTCTTACCGTTGACGGTTTTTATGAGGAGCTCAACATCAATTTCATAAGCCCTGTTGAAGCATTTAAGGAATTCGGCACACAGTCTTTGTTCAAGGTGTTCACTGACGGATTTGATTTTTCTGCTTTTGTTGCTGAACACGGAAAAACAAATCTTGTTCTCACAATTGTTACAACCGCTTTGGCATTCTGTATGGTTGATATGTTTGATACCCTCGGAACGCTTTATGCAGCTTGTGAGCGTGCGAATCTGCTTGATGAAAATGGTGAACCCTTAAACATGAATAAGGGTATGCTTTCCGATGCCATTGCAACCACTGTCGGTTCTTTTTGCGGAACTTCAACCGTTACAACCTTCAGTGAAGTTAATGCCGGTGTTGCTGCGGGAGGCAGAACAGGTCTCACCTCTGTTTTCTGCGGATTGTTCTTCTTTGTGGCAATGTTTTTAAGCCCCATCGCTCAGCTTGTGCCGGGCTGTGCCACAGCGGCAGCTCTTATATATGTCGGTATTCTTATGATTGGCTCAATCAAGAATATCGATTGGAGCGATTTCAAAATATCCGTTCCCGCTTTTCTCACTCTTGCAATTATGCCTTTCACCTATAACATATCCTACGGTATTGCCTTTGGCTTGATTTCATATATCGTAATCAGCGTTTTCTGTGGTGATATCAAGAAGATTAAAGGAAGCTCATGGGTAATCGCATTGTTGTTTGTTGCAATGCTGCTTTTAACACATTAAAACAGATAAATATAAAAACGAATGTACTTCATCTGAGGTACATTCGTTTTTTATTTATTCAGAAAATTCGGCAAACCATGTGAAGTTGAAGCTTCTTGTTGCCAAAATCGGGTTTATGGCGTCTTTTTGCGAAAAGTCGGGCTTCTTCTCGCTTGAATCATTAACCCCGTACCAAGGCTCTATGCAAACATAAGGAGCACCCGGTTTTGCCCATATGCCGAGATAGGGAGCGTTGCCGAGGTTGAACCTGATTGTTCTGTTGTGGCTGTCGCTTCTCAGTGTAACATTCTGCGATCTGACATTATTGAAAATAAGAGCATCCTCTTTGAAAATATCCTGAGTTATAGTAAGGTCGTTTTCCTCCTTCATAACCGGATAAGTGCCGGGGAGTCTGAGTGATTTCTCAAGGTCAATTTTAATTGTTTCAAGCGTTTCATTTTCATCAAAGGTAAGCTTGTCGCCGATTGCGCAGTTGAAGGCAGGGTGGGCGCCGATTGAAAAATACATTGTTTTGTCATTTTTGTTTGTAATATCATGTGACACTGTCAGCCTTCTGCCGTCAAGAGTAAAGGTAACAACCAGGTCAAAGCAGTAAGGATAAATTTTAAGTGTAGCTTCGTTTTCTGAAAGTCTCATTTTGATTGAATCAGACTTTTTTTCAATGAATTCCCATTTCATTCTACGGGCGAAGCCATGCTTCGGCATTTCGTATTCCTTGCCGTTGAGAGTGTATCTGTCATCAATGAGTCTTCCAATAATCGGAAAAAGAATAGGGGACTGACCTGACCAGATTTCGGGATTTCCCTGCCACATATATTCATATCCTGTTTCTTTTGAAATAATACTTGTAAGCTCGCAACCGAATTCTTTAACGCTTACCTTTAAAAATTCATTTTCTATGCTGTAAATCATAATTGCTCCAATCCTTTCCTTTTAATGAATATATGATACAACAAAATTCCTTTAATATCAAGAGGGGAGAAGCTGCAAATCATAACCACCGGTCGAACCGGGGACTGTGTCTTTGCTGAAGAGACAATAACATGGTGCAGAAAGGCAAATCACCTTTCAACACCCGAAAAATCAAATAGTTAAATGCATAAAAACCATTGCAGAAGCTGAAATGCTTTTGCAATGGTTTTTGTATTTTCCTGACTGCTGTCTCCTTGAAGAAAGAGAATTTTTTTGCTTTTTCTCATTTCTTTTACAGCACTTATATTTTATGTAAAATTAAAATTCTGCAAGGTTATCGGAGGTCATTTTTCTCTTGCCATCTTCAATTTCATGAATCATCTGAACAAGCTTGTGATTGACGGGAGTGGGTACACCGTACTTATCACCATTGGTTGCAAAATAACCGTTGAGAATATCGATTTCTGTTTTTTCACCGTTTTCAAGTGACTGAAGAGTTGACGGCCTTACATCGGAATAAAGCTTACCGACCATCATAACAACGAATTTACAAGCAGCGTTATAAACCTTGTTGTTGCCGAGAGCCAACATTTTATATTCCAGCATTACGCCGTACTTGGGAACATTGATTTTCATTGCCTTTGCAACAGCCATGCCTTCTCTTGCAATATTGAGGAAAAGGTCTCTTGCTCTGCCGTCCTTGAGAATTTCGCCGAGAGTTTTGCCTGTGATACCTGCAACGGCATTGATGCAGGAGTTGATGATAAGCTTGGAATACTGACGGCACTTGATTTCCATGGAAATCTTTGTGGGAACAACGCTTCTGAGCATTTCCGCAAAGGCTTCAAGAATCTTCGGCTTTCTGCCGTCAAGCATACCGACATAGAATTCGCCTGAGCTTGTCATTGTTACATCATTATCTGCATTTCTTGTTGCACCGAAGCCGATCATACAGCCGACAACCTTATCTCTGCCGACAACCTCGCCAAGCTCCTCGGTGAGAATACCGTTCTGCATACCTACGATAAGTCCGCCTTCTGCAAGATAAGGAAGCATCATTTCAGCACAGGATGACATATGTGCATATTTTGTTGCAACGATTACGATGTCAAACTTTTCGTCACCGAATTCGCTCACATCACAGTAGCACTTGAAATCAACATGATGCTCACCCTTTGCGCCGTGAAGATAAAAGCCTTCCTTTTCAATAAGCTCCTTTATGGATTCAAGATGGCATTTGATTCTTACATCAAAGCCCTCCTTCTTTAAAAGCACTGCAACAGTACCGCCAATGGCACCTGCACCAACTACGATAACTTTCATTTTAAAATCCTCCTGTTAATATTTCATTCTTACTTTTTCTGCAAAGCACATAACATCCTTGATTTCAAGAACTGTTCCGTCATCAAGAATAGCCTTGCCTGTCATTCTGCCGAAAACCTGATGCTGATTCGTTTCAATAACCTTAAGGCTGATTTTTGCCGCACGGTCAATAACAGGCTTAAAGTCCATTTCAAAGCGTCCGTCGCTTGAAGTAAATGTCCAGGGGTCTGTGTATGAGCCGTTTTTGGGCAGATTAAAGGTTACATCATCAAGCTTATGAGCCTTTCCGTCATAGAAAAGGATATTCTCAGAAGCGGCAGTTGTATCGCCAAAGCCGTAACCAATGTTGAAGCCGAAGGGCTTTCCGTTCACAACGGCATTTCCGCTGCCCCAATACCATGAGTTGTCATATGTCCAGACTCCACGGCCCCAATCAAGTGTGCCGAAGTCGGTTTCGGGGTTGAATTCATATCTCACACCGTCAAATTCAGCATAACCCGAGGCTCTCATGCAGTTGATTTTCTGATTATAATAAAAAGCGGATTTGCTTTCCTTCCACGGTGTTGCAATAACCATTGAGTCCATGGGCGGCTGCTCGAGGGTAATATCTACCTTCAGGGTTTTGCCGTCCTTGAATTTTCTGTATTCTCCCACAATTCTTCTCTTTCCGGGTGTTACAATGAAATCAAGGTCAAGCTTCTTGTCATGATAGCGGATATCCCCCGTTTCGGAGGTACGGGGAAGGTTATACTTACCCATCGGGAAGAAGTTGAGAATGGAGCTTGTCTGCTCCCAGGGATTCTTTTCATCAAAAACTAAAAGTGATGCAGACTGCATACCGATATAACCGTCATCGGAAAGAGTGAAAGCCACGGCATGCTTATCGGCAAGGATGAGATAATAATCCCATTCCTTAATTTTGAATTTGGGCGCTGCAATACATTCTCTGTTATAGGTCTGAATCAGGCTTTTTGACCATCCCGGCTCAGCAAGAGTTCCGTCAGGCTTTAACAGATTATGTTTAGTGGTTACTTCATGGTTTCTTGCCATAATATTTCCCCCATGTAAAATTTTTCCATTATATTATATACCATTTTAGATAATAAATAAAGTGTAATTTTGCTTTTTTATATTATTGACAAAAAAAGGGACTTAAATTTGTGCAAATTGAGTTTACGAAATGTTAAAGGCTGTCGAAAACACCGACAGCCTCAGCTTACAAGTTGACGGGAGTCAACATTATTTCAATTTACATTCTGCTTTTTTGCAAGATTCTTTTTGTATAAATTGAGAAGAACGGCACAACCGAGATTCAGAATAAGTGAGCCGAGAAGCAAGGACACAAGATGACTCGGCAGATTTGTAATTATTTTATCCGTCTGAACAAAGGAAACAATGAAATATATAAAGCCAACATTGTTGAAAATCATGGGAAGATAAGGGTTTGCAAGAATCAGAATTGCAACACAAATGAGAAGCGGAATTGCAACGGCTGTTGTGTGGTCAAGTCCCAAGCTCATCAGCATTTTACAGCTCAGGCTTACACCGGCTGCAAGAAGCAGACCCATACTGCCGCCGACAAGGGTATGAAGGAAGCGTTGCTTATATGTAAGCTCCTCCTGCATAAAAAACAGAGTTACAGAAGCGAAAAATGCCCAATTGATTACCTGAATACTCCAATCGTGCCACACACCGTGCAAAAGCTGATAAATTATGTTCCAGATTGCTATCCATATAAATACAATGAAAAGACCGCCCATTTTTCCTTTCTTCGGTTTTTGCAGAAGCTTGATTTTTTCTGTTGATTTACTCATCTGACATCTCCTTAATATTTTTTAATTTTCCCTGTGAGTTTATCAGCAGCAGATTTAAAAGTCAATAATTCCGGCTCAAACGATACAAAAGTGATAAAATACGGATTTTAAAAACAGATTTCCCCTATTATGACCTCTTTAAAACAAAAGGAGTCTTATTTTCTCCTTGTTTAATTTTATGTTAATTAAATGTATTTTTTATTCACAAACTGTGTTACAATAGGGTTAAAAATGTCTAAAAGCCATTGCCTTGCCGTTCAAAAAATGTTAATATGTTCACAGTAATTTTGAATTTTTAACTAATCAGGAGTGATATCTGGTGCAAAAAACCGAAACGCTGAAGGCAAAGGATAAGCTGGAAATAGCTTTTTTTGACTTGCTTGAAGAAAATCATTACAGCAAAATTACCGTGTCTGAGCTGATTGAAAAAGCCGGTGTCAGCAGAACTACCTTCTACCGCAACTATGTTGATATTTTTGATATGTATGACAAGGTGTGTGAGCATCTGCTCAGAGATATGCTGCAAAAGGCACTTGCCAAGCCTCAGCTTCTTGCAGGCCTTAATGCGGTGGACTTATTCGAAGAGTTTTGTGAGAAGCTGAAAAGTCAGGAAAAATATATTCTGCTTTTGTGCGGAAAAAACGGCGGCAGAAACTTTTTTGAAAAGATGCTGTCAATTGTGTATTCACTTAAGGATTCACTTCTGCTGAGCCCCGATATATTTACGAAAGAGGATTTGTTCAGATTGAAATTTGTCTGCTTTGCAGGTATAGGCTCATATATTCAGGCTTTGATTGAAGGAAGAAGCGCCGGTGAAGAAATACTCAGCATGTGCAGAATGATTCTGAGCGTTGCCACGGCTGACAAGGAGATTTTACATGAATAAGGGTATCAATCTTAAGCTGCATAAGGCATATGCCAAGCTTATAAAAAACAATGACGATAAAATTACTGTTACTGACCTTTGTGAGAAGGCAGATGTTGCAAGAGCAACCTTTTATTTATACTATAAAAGTATTGACGAATTCATTCTTAAAAGCAAGGAATATCTGATTGTCAAGCTCTATGAACAGAGTGAGCTGATTATGAAGGCAAGTGACGCTGAGCTTGACAATGTTCTTAAAAGAAAGAATATTATATTTGACGACTTTGAACTGGAGCTTCTGAAGTATTACACCTCAGGAAGCAATTATCTTGAATTTGCTGCTTTAATGAACGAGCTTCTTGCACCACGCTATAAAAATCTTATGGTTGAAAAGTGGGGCGAGGAATTTTACGAAAAGAACAAGGCAAAATTCGAGTTCTTCAAAAATGCAGTCACACCGCTTTTATACTTCAACCTTTTGGATTATGATGAAAGTACAATCAGATATGATATGCACGCTGCAAGAAATGTGGCAAATGATTTTTTCAGAGACATTATAGATGACATCAGAAAAGGTAACTCCTGAGGCGATTATATTCAGCCGAAACAGAATATTAAAAAACAATTATATATAATTCCAACAAAATTAAAGTAACAAAGCTATATTGTTTGTCTAATTCTTGACAAAAACAATGGTTTTGTTACTTGTTTTTATATTATGCTTTCTAATATAATAAATGTGACGAGTTTGTGAACAGTGACACAAACAAGTACATAATAAAGGAGGATTCTTAAAATGAAAAAAACACTGGCAATCATTCTTTCAGTTGTTATGCTTCTTGGCGTTCTGCCCTTTGGCGCATTTGCCGCTGATTATGACAGAGCAAAGATTGCAGCAAACGACACAACTACAGTCGAAGCACTTACAGAAGAGCAAATCGCTTCCGTAATTCTCGATTGGGTTGACAGACAAATTGCTGAATATGCAGAAGACATCAAAGCTTCGGTTACAGAGAGCGTTGCTGCTAACCTCGGCTTCGACGGTTTTGAAAGCTATATTTCAGCAGAACTTGACGAAAAGTTCGATGTTAAGTGCCTTGACGATATCATCGGCTACAAGGGCTATCTTGCTGAACTTGGTGGTGACTTCACTAATCTCAAAACAGAAAGCCTCATCACACGTGAGGCAGCAGGCACAGACCTTGACTTTATCTATGGCGTTATTCAGTTTATGGCTGATAACAGCGAAACCTTCGGCAAGGTTTTCCGTTGGGACGATGAAGTATTTGACTACGGTAAGGTAGGCGAGTACATCGAAACACTTAAGGGTACTGATGATCAGGAAATCTATGATTTCTACATTAACTACCTTGTAGGCAATGACATTCAGAGTAACTTCATCTCCTGGGTTTCAGGTCAGATGAAGGAGTATTACACTCCTGCAGAAGGCGAAAGCTTTGACGATACCCTCAACAACGGTATCATGGCTTGGTTCTCAGGTCTTTGCGCAGATAACGGCATCCTTTCAGAAGAAGGTCTTGCTACACTCAGAGATTATGACCTCAGAACAACAGATATCTACACACTTATTCAGAGTTTTGTAGGTCTTGTTCAGAGCGATAATCAGGTTAAGATTGACACATACTACAACTACATCATGGATACAGTAGTACGTACTCTTCTTAAGACTACTATCGGTCAGACAGCTACAGTAGGTGCAGCAGCAGAAGTTCCTGCTAACTTCACAGCTACTTACGCAGATCTCGGTCTTCTTTATGATATCTCCGGTGGCACAGCTTACTATAAAGACGGCGACAGCTACTATCAGATTACAATCACCAAAACAGATGCAGGTACAGATGTAGAGGGCAACGCAGTATATAATTATTCTGCTGCCGCTAATACTCTTACATGGTCAGACGCTCTCGATATCAACTTCGAGACTCCTGTTGCTACAATTTATACAGGTGCAGAAGGCACAGAGAAGGTTGCTGAATACAGACCTTCATCAACTAATTACCTTTCCGCTGACACAATGCCTGTTTATATGTATGCATCAGCTCAGAATCAGGCTACTATCAACGCTTATGTCACCGGTGGTGACACAACAAAGACAGGTCTGAAATTTGCAGGCACTGAAGTTGCTTCAACCTATGCAGATATTATTGCAAACGAAGAAAGCACTGCTCTTAAAAATCGCTTCATCTTCAAGGTAGAAGGTAAGGATCTTAATGGCAATGCACTTAATATTCCCGCTGTTGACCTCGACTTTGCAGCTATTGAAGCTTATGCAGAAGCTCAGGCTGTTGCAAAGGCACAGGAGGCTGTGTCTGCCTATGGCATCACAGTAGAATCAGTAGACATATCACTCACATACACAGGTTGGGAAACTAAGGATACATTCATAGCTCAGGTTACAGTTGGCGACGACATCTCTGCTATTATGTCAAATGTTCCTGTTGTTGGTAATCTTACAGTTACAAAGGACACAAAGATTGAAATGCTCGGCACAAGCATTGATGTTGGCACAATGATGACTAACGCAGTTAACAGCGTTATCACCAATCCCCTTATCACAATCGTAGCTGACGAACTCGGCGGTAGCCTTAATGTTGACAAAGCAAAGGGTCTTCTTGACTTCATCGACACAGACTTTGCTATCACACCGGAGCTTCTTGACTTTGCAGGCAACTATACTGCTTATGACGGTGTAGTAGGTCAGGTTAACCACATTCTCTACGGTCTTGTTGATATGCTTGTAAGCGACAGCGGTATGGATACACTCGCTCTCGTTGACGGCGACAACACAAATCTTGACGCTAACCTTGAAAAGATCTGTTCAACAGCTAACGATATGATGGCTGCAGCAAATGAAGTTATCAATAACGAAGAATACAAGAACCTTGCTAATCAGGTTGGTATCGATGTTGATGCACTTCTTTCTTCATTTGATACAGAACTTCTTTATAAGATTGACTTCTCATCAGTAGAAGCTCTCTGGGTATCAGTTATCAACCTCGGTCTCGATATGGTTGACGACGGCACAAACGAAACTCTTACTGCAATTCATACAGCAGTTAACGATCTCGAAAACCTTGACGCTATGGCAGTAGCTATGGCTGACTATGTTCTCGGTAAGTGCATTCCTTCACTCAACGATGCTCTTGAAACAAAGGAAATTAACTTCGCTCTTACAGTTCCCGCAAAGACAGATGCAACAGCTGTTGCTGACGGCGCAGGTAAGGACATCATCATGACAAAGCTTGTTGACGTTCTTTATGAAGCAGCAACTAATGGTGTAGCTCTTGTTAACGAAATTGCTAACGAAGCTCTCGCAACAATCGCTACAGACACAGGCATTGAAATGCCCACAATTGCATTCCAGCTCGGTGTAACAAAGGGCGCAGATTGGCAGACAACTCTTGCAGCTCTTGTTAACAGAGTATATCAGCTTGCTGACGGTATTATTATCGCTTGCGATAACACATACACAGATACAATCGATAAGATTTCAGCAGTTGCAAACGCAATTCTTCCTCTCGGCTCACTCGCTTCCAACTGTGCAAGTGATGACGGTAAGCTCGCTCTTGACGGAAATAAGGTAATGGGTTATATGTTCGACAACGGTCTTGAAGGTAACTTCGGCAGCTTCCTTGGTCTCTTTGAAACAAAGGTTAAGACTGAAGACGTTGCAGCAGACTGCTCAGTAACAGAAGCTCTCATCAATGCTTCACAGCATATCGTTGATTCAATATTCCCGGGCACAGTTGTGGCTTCAAACTATGTAAATGCTACATCAGATAAGTTCACAGAAACAACAGTTCAGGAATACTTCACATCAGCAGAAAACGATGCAGTTATCGCTTCCAACAATATGGACAGCATCAACACTCGTAAGGCAGACCTTATTCCCGCAGCTCTTCGTCTTGCAAGAGAAGCAGGCATTCTTCCCTTCTTCGCAAAGTGCGATAAGGACCACACAGCAGAAGATCTTGATACAACTCTGATCTCCGGCACAGAAGCTACCTGCACAGAAGCAGGTCGTGAGGATGCATATGCTTGTGCAGATTGCGGTTTTGTAGTATCCGGCGGCGCAGAAATTCCGGCAACGGGTCACTCATTTGGTGAATGGAAAACAACATCAGATCCCACATGTACAAAGACAGGCGTTTCAACACGCACTTGTGATTGTGGCGTTTCAGAAACAAATACAATCCCGGCAACAGGTCACACATTCGGTGAATGGACAGTAACTAGAGTTGCTGATTGCGAACAAGAAGGCATTCAGGAACGTAAGTGTGCTTGTGGTCATACTGAAACTCAGTCATTGGGCACAACAGATCACACAGATGAAGATTCTGACAACACATGTGATGTTTGCGGCGATGAAATCGATTCAAGCTTCATTGCAAAGCTCAAGGCATTCTTCCAGAAGATTGTCAACTGGTTCAAGAATCTTTTCAGCTAATTTTAACATTCTCCTAAAATTAAAATAAACCTGAGCAGACCGCCTTTAAGCGGTCTGCTCTTTTTGTGGTGCATTATGCGTGGAAAATTACCTCGGTTCTACAAGGTGAGAGAAGGCTTCAGCGAAGCCAAAACGGGCGAGCTTAATGCAAGCCAAACCCCACTTGATAATATAAAACCTCCAAGTATAATAGTAAAGGTTTGGCAGCTGCATTACAGTATATGGATCCGCTTACGGGTAACAAGAATAATTAAGCAAAAAAATAAGCAGCCGCACGAGAGCGGCTGCTTGAAATAGTAATGTTTTAGTCGGCAAGCCAACAAGTGGTACTTATAGAGCCTGTGCAAACCACAAGTTCAACCGGTGGTTATGTTTTACCTGCCTTTTTAATATCAAACCAGAATTCAACGCCCTTTTCTCCGTTGATAACACCGTACTTTTCACCATGAAGCTCCTGCAGTGTTGCAACAATTGAAAGTCCCAGGCCGAAGCGACCTTCCTTTCTCGAATGGGACTTGTCAGCACGGTAAAAGCTCTGCCATATGTTTTCAATGTCGGTGCCGGGAATAGGCTTACCTGAGTTATAAACACTGATTCTGTAGCGGTCCTTGATGTCTGTTACGGCAACAATCAGCTTCTTGTCGTAATCAATATGGCTTAGTGCATTTGAAATATAGTTTCCGAAAACATTGGCAATAAGCTCCTTGTCACCGTAGCCGCAAAAGCTTTCATCAATATGCTCCTCATAGGTTATGCCTTGCTCTTGAATTTGTAAGGCTCTGTTCTGAATGTAGCCTGAAAGTAATTCCTTAACATTGAATTCATTTTGCTTCAAAACATATTTTCCCGAGCCGTACTGAAGATACTCCATAAGCTTCACAACAAGGTTGTTCATTTTTTCTGCCTCTTCAATTATGATGTCGCAGAATTCCTCCGTTGAATCGCATCCGATGCCGTATTTCATGCCTTCAGCGTAGCCTTGTATAATTGAAATGGGTGTTTTCAACTCATGTGAAACATTTGCAACAAAGGTTTTTCTTGTTTTGTCAAGCTTTCTTTCTGTTGCAATGTCCATTTCGAGCTGATGGTTTTCGATTTTCAGCTCCGTCATCGCCTTGTTCAGTGAAGCGGAAAGGGTGTTGATGCTTTCGCTGAGCTCATCAAGCTCCTTGATTTTGAATGACGGGCAGCTTTCGTCAAAATCCATGCCGGCAATCTTTTTTGTTGTATCCGTTATTTTTCTTATGGGGTTTGTGAAAAGATTTGCATAGTAGAATGTGATTATAAAGAACATAATCAAAGCGAACATGGAAAGGGCAAACAATGCCCATGATGCAACACGGGCGTTTTCTCTGATAACATCAACCGATGAATAAAGTATCAGCCCCATATCATCTCCGAAAAAGGTTCCGTAAACAATATACTGTGCCGTTGTGTAATGCTCTTGCCTGACTTCAAAATAACTGCCGTCTTTTCTCTGGCTCTGAGTCAGCAGTCTCATGACTCTCGGCTTCAATTCTGCCGTCGGATCTGCTGTGGCTCCGTCTTTGTTATAAACGGTTTCATTGCTCTGAGTTGTGTAAATCAGCTTGTCTCTCGGCGAATATATTTCAATATACAGATTATTTTCTGTTTCATATTCAGAAAGCAGAGCAGGATAATTCTTATCGGAATAGTCAATTTTTTCAATTTTATCCGCCGTATCAGTCATGTTGATTCTTGTTGCCAGAGCGAAAATATCATCCATGAAAATAAACTGAAAAACCGAAAAAATAACAACGCAAATCATAACACCTGTAATACTTACAAGTGAATAACGGCTTTTGAGGTTGCTTTTTGACTTTTTCATCAGCAATCCTCGATTTTGTAGCCGATGCCGTAAACAGTTTTAAGGTGGCTGTTGCCCCATTCACCAAGCTTGGTTCTGAGTCTTGCAACGTGTGAGTCAACCGTTCTTATGTCGCCTGTGAAATCAAAGCCCCATATACTGTCAAGAAGCTGTTCACGGCTGAAGACTCTGCCGGGTGCTTCAAGAAATTTCTTGAGGATGTTGTATTCCTTAAGGGTTAGGTCAATTTCCTTTCCGTCAAGACGCACCTCATGTGCATCGTCATTGAAGATAAGGTCGCTGAACTGCCTTTCATTTGTCATAACCGAGCCGGGATTTGCTCTTCTGAGAAGAGCTTCAACTCTTTTAACAAGAATTGTGGGGCTGAATGGCTTCGTAACATAGTCATCTGCACCGGATTCATAGCCTGTGAGCTCATCAAATTCCTGACTTCTTGCAGTGAGCATGATAACGGGCAGGGTAGAGCTTTCACGGATTTTTCTGCAAACCTCCCAGCCGTTGAGTCCGGGCATCATAATATCAAGAATAATAAGGCTGAGATTATTTCTGTTTTCTTCAAAAAGCCTGTATGCCTCATCGCCATCCTCAGCTTCAATAACCTCATAGCCGTCCTTTTTCAAAAAGTCGGCAACAAGCTTTCTGATTCTGGCTTCATCATCTGCAACAATAATTCTGTCCATTTTGAACACCTCGCTGTTTTTTTACATCATTCCTATAATAACATATTATAATCCCATTTACAAGGGAAGGATTGCAAATTTATTAACAATTTGTTTAAAAATGCATTTGAGAATTATTTTTTAGAATTAAAAGATTAACTTTTTTCCATTATTGTTGACACTTTACACATAATGGTATAAAATGGAAAAGACCGTATATGCTTGAAAATCGGCAGATAAAAAAGATTAAAATGTCCTTCGGGACGGAACGGAGTTATTATGATTTATCTTAATAAAGACAATGTATTTCATCTCCAGACAAAGAAAACGAGTTATGTTTTCAGAGCGCTTCCCACAGGTCAGCTTGAAGGCATGTACTACGGAAGAAAAATAAGAAACACTGAGGATTTCACCTTCCTTTATGACAAGCATGCATCAGGCTACAGCAACAGCACTCCATACACTCAGGAGGACACAAGCCTTTCTCTTGATCACATTGCACTTGAATATTCAGCTTATGGCAAGGGTGATTACAGACTCCCTTCAGTGCAGCTCACTTCACATGACGATGTTTTTACAACTGATTTTAAGTATAAAACATCAGCAGTGACGAAGGTAAAGCCTACACTCAAGGGTCTTCCCTCAAGCTATGGTGACAGTGAAACTCTCACAGTTGTTCTTGAGGATACTGTTCTCGGTGCAGAGCTTCACCTGATTTACACTGTTTTTGAGGATTGTAATGTTATAACAAGAAGCGCAAGACTTATCAACAGAAGCAAGAATCCCATCAAGATTCACTCACTCATGAGTATGCAGCTCGACCTTCAGAAGGGTAATTATATTATGCTTACCTTTGACGGTGCATGGGCAAGAGAAAGATATAAAAATGAACACAGACTCACTTCAGGTGAATGCTCTGTTGGTTCAATTGCCGGTTATTCTTCAAACAGACACAATCCCTTCTTTGCAATCCGTGATGAGGAATGTACTGAGTCAAAGGGTAACTGTTACGGCTTTAATCTTGTTTATTCAGGTAACCATATTGCAAGAACTGAAATTTCCACCCATGGTCTTCTCAGAATTCAGAACGGTATCAATCCCTTTGAATTTGAGTGGAATTTAGGTGAGGGTGATTATTTTGACTCTCCCGAAAGTGTAATGACCTTCAGCCATGAAGGACTTAACGGCATGAGTCAGAATATGCATCTTTTTGTCAAGGAGCATATCGTCAGAGGCTATTGGAAGGACAGAGAGCGTCCTGTTCTCGTTAACAATTGGGAGGCAACAACCTTCGGCTTCACCGAGAAGAAGATTCTTGACATCGCTGCTGCAACAAAAGAATTGGGCGGCGAGATGTTCGTTCTTGATGACGGCTGGTTCGGCAAGAGAAATAATGACAAGGCAGGCCTCGGTGACTGGTATGTAAACAAAAAGAAGCTTCCCGGCGGAATTGACGGCCTTGCAAGAAAGGTCAACGAAATGGGACTTAAGTTCGGCCTTTGGGTTGAGCCCGAAATGGTAAATCCCAACAGTGATCTTTATCGTGCTCACCCTGATTGGGCAATGACCACTGATAAATACACAGCCTCTCAGGGCAGAAATCAGCTCACTCTTGACCTTACACGTGACGAGGTCGTCGACTACATAATCAACACAATGACCGATGTTTTCCGTTACGGAAACATTGAGTATATCAAATGGGATAACAACAGGCAGTTCTCAGATGTTTTTTCAAGACGCAAGGATGCAAAAAGCGGTGAATATTTCCACAGATATATTCTCGGCCTTTACAAAATCTGGGATGCTCTTACAAGCAAATTCCCCGAAATTCTTTTCGAAGCCTGCTCAAGCGGCGGCAACAGATTTGACCTTGGTACCTTCTGCTATATGCCTCAGTGTTGGACAAGTGACAACACAGACCCGCTCGACAGAATGTATATCCAGACAGGTACATCCTATGGCTATCCTCAGTCGGTTATGACAATGCATGTTGCGGCAGCCTACAGCTTTGCAAACTTCAGACACTCCACAATTGAGCATCGCTTTAATGTTTCCGCTTTCGGTCTTCTTGGCTATGAGCTTGATGTTACCATGCTTTCAAAAACCGATAAAGCTTGTGTAAAAAAGCAGATAGAATACTATAAACAGCATCGCAGACTTCTGCAGTACGGTGAATTTTCAAGAATCGGTGATATCTTCAAGGATGACAGAGCAATGTGGCAGATTACGAGTGCCGACAAGAGTGAAGCTATGTACGGATATTTCGTAAACAGAGTTACTCCCAACTGGGGCAATGATGTTATCAGAATGGTTGACCTTAATGAGGATTATACATATCATCTTTGTGTCCGTCCGCAGATTCTTCCTCTCAAAAAATTCGGTGACATCATCAATGTTCCGCTTCCGAAGAAGCTTGATGTTGAAGACGGTAAGCTTTTTGATTTCCTTTGTGACACCGTCAGAATCAGAAACGAAAAGGAAGAATATACACTCGGCGGTGATATGCTCATGAACTCAGGCTTCAAGCCCAAGCAGCTTTTCAATTACAGTGGCTTCAATTTCTCCGATTCAAGAATTATTCTTGATAACGATTCAAGAATTTATTATCTTAACAAAACGGGAGAAGCTTCTGAGTAATGAAAACTTATAACACTTATTCCTTTTCTGACAGTATTGATTGGAGTATAGTTCCCGAAGAAAAGCTTGAATTTTCAAATTGGAATTCTGCCACAAGCTATAACACATATTTCAAAATGTGCTTTCTGCGTAAAAGCGGAATATATGTTAAAATGAGAACAGATGAAAGAAAGCTTCGTGCTGTTTGCCAAAAGCGTGATGACCCTGTCTGGCAGGATAGCTGCATGGAATTTTTCATCTGCGCTGTTGAGGGCAGGGAAGAATACATCAATTTTGAAATGAACAGTGTCGGTGCTTATCTTACGGAATTCGGAAAAGGAAAAAGCGACAGAGTATTTTTGCGCTGTTTAACCGAAGCTGAACCTGAAATCACCACTTCTGTTAATCCTGATGGCTGGTCGCTTGAGCTGTTTATACCGTGTGAGCTTATAAATGAGGCTTATAAAACAGATTTTGATGCAGGCGAATGCATATTAAAGGGTAATTTTTATAAATGCGGTGATGAAACCGAAAAGGTTCACTATGATTCTTACACTGAAATGACAACACTGCCTCCCGGCTTTCACAATCCGGAGTGTTTTGCAGTGATAAAAATAATTGAAAGGTAAAGTAAAATGAATAACATTGAAAAAGAACTGATTGAAGTGTGCAGACACTTCAACATTGGCGGCGAATTTCATTCTTATAAAATTTTTACTGACGGACACATTAACACCACATATCTTGCAGAATTTGTTGAAAGAGGTAAGTTCCGCAAATTTCTTGTTCAGGGTATAAATGTTCATGTTTTCAAAAATCCTAAGGAGCTCATGGAAAACATAGTCGGTGTCACCGACTATCTGAGGGGCAAGATAAGTGCCAGCGGCGGAAATCCTAAGCGTGAAACTCTTACCTTCCTTCAGGCTGATAACGGAAAGTATTATTTCTATCATCTCGGAAAATGCTGGAGAATTTACCATTTTATTGACCATTCCTACACAATCAATAAAATTGAGCAGCCTATCATATTTGAAAGAGCAGGCAAAAGCTTCGGACTGTTCCAGAAGCATCTTGACGGTTATCCCATGGATACACTTCATGAAACCATCAAGGATTTCCATAACACTCCCAAACGTATTGAAGCTCTTGAAAAATCAGTTGAGCTTGATACGGCAGGCAGAGCAAGCTTTGTCCGTGAAGAGATTGATTTTGTTCTTTCAAGAAAGAATGATGCAGAGATTATTATAAATCTCCATAAGGAAGGTCTTATTCCTCTTCGTGTTACACATAACGACACGAAGCTCAATAACATTCTTTTTGATGAAAAAACAGGCGACAGCATTTGTGTCATTGACCTTGACACGATTATGCCCGGTTTTTCACTTTATGACTTCGGTGATTCAATCCGCTTTGGTGCAAACACAACAAGAGAAGATGACGATAATCTTGAAAATGTTAATGTTTCTCTTGAGCTTTTCGAGGCCTTTACCCGTGGTTTCCTCAGCGCCTGCGCAAAGGATTTGACAGAAGCAGAGGTCAGACATCTTGCTTTCTCTGCAAAGCTCATGACCTTTGAGTGCGGTGTGCGTTTCCTGACGGATTATCTTGACGGTGATGTATATTTCAAAACGGCTTATCAGGAGCATAATCTTGTAAGAGCGAGAAATCAGTTCAAGCTTGTCAGTGAAATTGAAAATAATCTCACTGCAATGAATGAAATTGTAGACAGAATTTATAAGGAATACATTTAATTTCACGCCCCGATGCAAAAAAATGTGTCGGGGCAGTTTGTATCTGCATAAAATGTACCGAGAGATAGTTTTTGAGGTGATTTTATGCAAACGGAAAAAGATTTTCTTAAAAGACGGCTTGAAGAAGCTATTTTTCATTTCTGGCTTTTAAAAAAACATAGCGAAAAAATGCCTGAGGCTGAATTGAGCATCTCTCTGGCAGAAGAATACAGAAAAAAATATGTTCATCTTATGAAGGAATATCTTCGTTTATTCGGTGAAGAATACATGAATGAAAATTTCGTGTGGAGTGAAGGTATAAACGACGGATTCGGAAAGGAATGAAAATGACAGAGTTTTTAATCAGACTCAGTGACAGAGGGGAGAAGGGCGACATAACCCGTTTTCTTCAGGATATTCTCCAAAAAGCAAGAAATACCGACGGAGAAAAGATTATCCGATTTGAAAAAGGTGAATACCATTTTTATGCTGATTTCACCGAAAAGCAGGTGATTTATGCCTCAAACACGGATTCAGACCGTTTTCCCGAAAAGAGGGCTGCGATTGATATTCATAAGCAGAAGAATCTAATCTTTGACGGTGGCGGTTCTGAATTTCTGATGCACGGAAAAATGATTGCTGTCAAGGTAACCGAAAGCGAAAATATAACACTTTCCGACTTTTCCTGGAATTTTCCGACGGCAGGAACACTTGAGATGAAGGTTGTCGGCGGCGGCAGATTTTTCACCGATTTCAGCCTCCCTGAAAAGGCACAGTGGAAAATCAAGGGAAATCAGCTTTTGTGGTTTGAGGTCAGTCCCTTTTCAGGTGACATGTATTGGTGCAACAGGGGACAAAGCGAGTCTCACTGCGTTGTGGTTCATGATACCGTCATGCACAATGTTGCAAGATATTCCTTGTCTGACGGGCCGTTTTTTATGGCAAGAAAAATCAGTAAGCTCGGTGAAAACAAGCTTCGTGTTCATTATTTCAGACCTGCTCCCGCACTTCATAAAAACGGCATGATTTTTGAAATGTGTACGAGCTATAAACGGGATTGTGTAGGCTCTTTTTTCTGTGACAGTAAAAACATATTTGTGAAAAATATAAATGTGCATTATATGCACGGCTTTGGTTGGTTGACACAGATGTGTGAAAATGTTGCTTTTCACAATTGCAATTTCAGACCGGAAAAAAATACAGACAGATTTTGCACCGGCTTTGCTGACCTTATTCATGTTTCGGGGGCAAAAGGTAAAATTCATATTGAAAATTGCAGCTTCTCAAATGCCCATGATGATCCCATAAATATACACGGAACATATACAAGAGTCAGAAAGGCGCTGACAAAAAATACACTGCTTGTTGAATATGTACATAACCAGCAAAACGGCTTTACACAGTATCATGCAGGAGATAAGGTTGTTTTTTATAAACGGGATACCCTTGAGCCTTTTCAGAACGAAAAGGAATTTACTGTAAAAAGCGTAATTAACCCATTGATTGACGGCAATTCAGTTAAAGAAATGATTGTTGAATTTTATGAAGACATTCCCGACGCTGTTGCCGTAAAGGGCAGCTATGCCTGTGAAAATGTAACATATACTCCCGAGGTTTATATCGGCTCATGTCATTTTGATCTTATTCCGACAAGAGGGATACTCTGCACAACGAGAAAAAAAGTGTTGATTGAAAATAATGTTTTTGATGGTATGACAATGTCGAGCATTTATCTTTCAAACGATTGCAACAATTGGTACGAGTCGGGACCTATCAGGGATATGACAATAAGAGACAATGAGTTTTTCATAAGAAAATCACCGCACAAGGATGTAAAAGCTGCTGTTTTCATTGACCCGATTGTTGCTGACGGAAAAGAAAAATGCCCGCAGATTCACAGTAATATTACGATTGAAAGCAATATCTTTCATATGGAGCATGATAATGCTGTCAATGCGAAGTATTGTGAAAATCTTGTTATCAGGAATAATATTATTGATAAAATCCAATCTGATAACTGCGAAAGTGAAATCAAGGCCTTCAGGTTGAATAACTGTAAAAATGCCGTTATTGAAAGCAATAAGCTTTGCGAAGGTGTATCAGATAGTTAAAATATAAAATTTATTATAAAAATTATATAAAATTTTACTAAAACTATTTATTTTTATGTTTAAATCTGCTATAATAAAATCGTAAGAAAGGTACCTTTTTAAAATACTTCTTGCAAAAGAAGTTTAATATAGAAAGGAGCTGACGATATGAAAATTACAGTTATCGGCAGAAAATGCACACCCAGAGATTCGTTCAAGGAAAGAGCAGAAAAAAGACTCAAAAAGGTTGAAAAGTTTTTTGGCTCGGATGCTGAGGCAAAGGTGACGGCAACGGTTGAAAAAAACGAGCAGATTGTTGAAGTTACCATTTTCCATGACGGAATCATATTCCGTTCACAGGAAAGAGCTCAGAATATGAACGATGCTCTTGACCGTTGTGCAGACTCAATTGTTCGTCAGATTCGGAAGAACAAGACAAGGGTAGAAAAGAAGCTTCGTTCGGGTGCGTTTGAAGCATACGATGCAATTGATGCTTTTGAGCCTGAGGATGATTATGATGTTGTCCGTTCAAAGGAAATTGCTCTCAAGCCCCAAAGTGTTGATGAAGCAATTCTTCAGATGAATCTTCTTGACCATCAGTTCTATGTGTTCCTTAACTCGGCAAATGATAAGATTTGTGTCGTGTATGCACGAAAGGATGGAGGCTACGGCTTAATTATTCCTGACATAGATTGATTTATTTTATAAAATGTGATACAATTTATCCGCTGACGGAATGTCAGCGGATTTTTCTATATATTAAGGCAGGTTTAAAATGAAAATAAATTTTGTAATTCCGTGTTTGTTGGGTCTTGAAAAGCTTATTGCGGACGAAATGAAGGAGCTCGGAGCTGAAAATGTTGTTTCCGAAAACGGCAGAGTTCTTTTTTCGGGTGATGAACATATTCTTGCAAGGGCGAATATATGCTCCCGCTATGCCGAAAGAATTCAGATTCTTGTCGGCACATTTGAGGCCCTCAGCTTTGAAGAGCTTTTTCAGGGCACAAAGTCACTTCCTTGGGAGCAGTGGATCGGCTCTTACGATGCATTCCCCGTTAAAGGATATTCACTTAATTCAGCGCTTTTCAGCGTCAGCGACTGTCAATCAATTATCAAAAAGGCTGTTGTTGAAAGGCTGAAGTCAAAATACGGCATATCCTGGTTTGAGGAAACGGGTCCCGTACACCAGATTCAGTTTTCCATTATGAAAAACAAGGTTAGTCTTCTTCTTGACACTTCAGGCTACGGCCTTCATAAAAGGGGATACCGACTTGAATCAAACGGTGCGCCTATGAAGGAAACTCTGGCGGCATCACTTTGTAATCTTGCAAGGCTCAGACCGTATCATACACTTTATGATCCAATGTGTGGCTCAGGTACTATTCTTATTGAAGGTGCAATGATGGTGAATAACATGGCTCCCGGAGTGAACCGTAACTTCACTGCCGAGCGTTGGGATCAGATTGATGAAAGCATCTGGCTTACGGAAAGGGAAAGAGCCCGTTCTCTTAAAACAACTGACAGTCAGTTTGTGGCATATGGCTCTGATATTGACGAAAAAAGCCTTGAGGTTGCAATGGCAAATGCAAAAAGGGCGGGTGTTGAAAAATTCATCACTTTCGAAAAGCGTGACATCAGGGATTTCAGGAAGAAAAGCGAAAAAGGTACTGTTATCTGCAATCCTCCCTATGGAGAGAGACTTCTTGACCTGAAGCAGGCCGAGGATTTATATAAAACCATGGGTAAGTGCTTCAATCAGGAGCGTGGCTGGGCATATAATGTTATAAGCCCGAGTGAGGATTTTGAAGCCTTCTTCGGCAGAAAGGCAGATAAACGGAGAAAGCTTTACAACGGCATGATCAAATGTCAGCTTTATATGTACTTTAAATAAGGAGAATAACAATGCTTGTTTTATGGTATCCGAAATGTACAACTTGTCAGAAGGCTGTTAAATGGCTCAACGACAATGGCTTTACTTATGAACTCAGGGATATAAAAAACGAAAATCCATCCCTTGAAGAGCTTACCGAGTGGTATGAAAAAAGCAATCTTGAAATTAAGCGCTTTTTTAACACAAGCGGATTATTGTATAAGTCAATGGGGCTTAAAGAAAAGCTGGGCGACATGAATGATGAAGAAAAGCTCAGACTTTTGAGCAGTGACGGAATGCTTGTAAAAAGGCCACTTTTGATTTCAGAAAACGGCATTTTCCCGGGCTTCAGAGAAAAGGAATGGGAAAGGCTCAAATAAAAAAATTTAAGCTTGATATAATGTTAACGGATTAAAGTTTAGATATAAAAATAAAAAAAGAAGGAGTTTCAGATATGAAAAACTTAAAAAATATTCTTTGGGGCCTTGTGCTTATCGTGCTCGGTGTTCTTATCGGACTTGACACCTTTGAGGTTGTTGACATCAACTTCTTTTTTGATGGTTGGTGGACACTTTTCATTATTGTACCCTGCACAATTGACCTTTTCCGTGGCAGAGACAAAACCTTTGACCTTATCGGTATAGCTGTTGGTATATTTCTGCTTCTTGCCTGTCAGGAATACATCACATTTGAAATGCTTCTTAAGCTTATGCTTCCCACGATTCTTGTTGTAATCGGTCTTTCTCTTCTTTTCAGGGATACCTTTTTCGGCGGAAAGGTGGCAAAGCAAATCAAGCGTCTCAATGAAACAAAAACCGGTGGCAGAGAATATGCAGCAACCTTCTCAACTCAGCGTGTATCGGCAGTTGACAACGAGGTCCTCGAATCAATGGACATAACAGCGGTTTTCGGTTCAGTCAAGTGCAATTTTGAAAACGCCGTTGTCAATCAGGACATTGTTATCAATGTTACTTCTACCTTCGGTTCGGTTGAAATTTTTGCCCCCAAGGGTGTAAAAATAGTCACAAAGTCCACTTCGATTTTTGGAGGAGTATCGGATAAAACCGAAACTGCCGAGCAGGATTTGAATATGCCGAAGATTTATGTGAATGCAGTTTGCATGTTCGGAGGAGTTGATATAATATGACATCGTTTCAGCGCAGAATAAGAGACCTTGCCAACCTTTTTGCGATTATTCTGATTGTCGGAATTTTTACGGGTGTTGCCGGTCTTCTGTTTGTTATAACCGGTGGCATGTCAATCAAAAATCATGTTGTGGAACAGCAGCAGAATATTGAGTTTTCTGAAGTGTATGAAGGCATTGAAGAATTTGAAATTGACCTTGCCTCTGCAGAACTTATAATTGCGTCGGGCGATGAACTCAGGGTTGAAACTAACGACAGTTCGATCAGCATCAAGCAAAAGAAAAACAAGTTAAAAATTGAAGAAAATGGAAAGTTTTTATCTGTTTTTGATGATACATCTGTTATTTTGTATCTGCCGTCAGATGCGGTATACGAAAAGTTTAACCTTCAGTCCGGAGCCGGCTCTGTCAGTATTGATAAGCTTACGAGCAAAAAAATGAACATAGAAGTCGGTGCAGGTGAAGCGACTGCACAGTATCTGCAGGCAATTACCTCTGCTGATATTGAAGTGGGCACAGGTGAAATTTATATCACTGACGGTGACTTCAACAACCTTAAATTTGAAGTCGGAGTAGGGGAAGGCTATCTGAAGGGTGACCTTACCGGAAAGAACGAAATTGAAGTTGGAATCGGTGAGCTTGTATTTACCGCAAATTCACCAATAAGTGAATATACGGTTGAAGCTGAGACCGGAATCGGCAGCTTCACAATCGGTTCAGAAATAATAACCGATAACTGTACAATCGGAAACGGCGCTAACATTATCGAAGTGAACGGCGGCATAGGAAGCATAAAGGTTGATTTTGCACAGTGAGATAAAAAAGAAAAAAAGCAGTTCTCATGAACTGCTTTTTTCTTGTATACGAAAATCCCGAAACCGTTGTGGTTTCGGGGCGCATTGTTGGTGCGGAGACAGGATTTGAACCTGCAAAGGCCCTCTTGCGGTTCCCAAAATTTCTTAGTGCCTTGGAGCGGCACAGAAATTTTGACCGCTGCGCCATTTTGCTCTCGTTTCATCGTCCAACGGACGCACTTCGGGCAAAATGCCCCGGGTTACACCCGTCGGTTGCAGAATTTTTAAATAAAAAAAGTACCCACCAATAGGTGAGTACTTAAAGCTGGTGCGAGTGTTCATAAGGGATTAAAACTTCAAGTTTAGTACATTAACATATACGGATTATTACCCAAATATAATACATAAATATTCTCGGCTACTTTTCGCATCTCACAGTCTGCTTCATTGTCAATTGTTAGTGTGTCGCCGTTTAATTTCCATGTTCTGTTGTTTACATATCCGTATGTATCTCTGATTTTTCCGTTAGATTCAAACCAGAAAGTGCCTTTCCAATGTCCGACATCATCCCTTATAACGACATCCCATTTTTTTGTCAACACCTTGGTTATATTATCCCCGTTAACAACTGAATAATCCTCCTTGTGTGCTCTGAAATAAGCCTGACCTTCATCTTTTTCAAAAGAAACCATAGCTAAATCAAGAGATATTTCAATTTCAGGATTTGTATAAGCCTCCCTGTCAGCAGAGGTAACGAGATATGTAAACTTTTCTGTTTTACCTTCCGAATTAGGAATTTTGAAAGTGATTTTAACATCAGCAGTCAAATCCTTTATTTCTGATTTAATATCTATGCGAGCACGGCGAGTCTCTTTTTCGCCAGTCAGAAGTAATAAATTATCACTGGGATCTGAATACCATTCACCGGCTTTTTTTGTTTTAAGACTTCCGTTAACATCCATATACTGCTCTTGCTCATATTGGAAGTAGGCTCCTTCATCCATAGCACTGTATTTCTTGTTTCCATATTCTACTGAAGCAAAGGAACCTGTATGGAATTCACTGCTTGCTCTGTTTAAATTTGTTACAGTGTATGAAAAAGCAGCATATGTATGTCCAACAGGAGCAACATATGGATTATCATCATCTTCTTCGGGGTTATATTCTTTTGGTGTATAACGATTATCATCGTTTATGTTATTGAGGGCAACTGTAAACTCTGCCGCATTTAAGGTGAATTCAAAAATATCAGTTGAAACAGTATCTCCTAATTTGTAGTAGCTCGTATTGTCGCTCGATTTGCCACAAGCAGCAAAAGAAAAACATAAAACAGCAACTAAAACTAAAGCAATAATTTTTTTCATTTTTATCGTCCTTTTTATATTATTTGCGGAACTTTATGAACACCCACAAAACAGTTCACCTTTTTATCTCCGCAAAATAAAAAAGTGCGTCAACCGAAGTAAACGCACTAAAAACGCAAACTCCGATTGTCGCCAAACAAAACCAGATAAATGGGAATGATAATCAAGCACACCATCTGTTGGAATTTGCATTTTAACAAATTCTAAATGGTATGCAAAAAGACATAGTATCCCTAAAAAAGAAAATACCATTCCCGTGACATTTATTTGGTTTTGTTTGGCACGATTAGTATATCACAACATTTTGCAATATTTCAATACTTTTATAAAAAAATCCCACTTGACAGCTTTGCAGTAATACTGAAAGTGTCATAGTGGGTTTATATACTTTGATGTGAGGATATAAAAAATTGAGTATTCACAGGTCAAATCCCTTATGAATACCCAATATGAATAATAACGCAATTTTTGATACGGGTTGCATTGGGTTGCAAAGTTCCATTGAAATGCAACCGAAAACAAGTATGCAACCCGAAAAAATAGTTGATTATCCGTACCTTGCAACTTCTTCTTTCGTATGAATATTGAAGATATGCATTATCCAACATCCGTATTTCCCTGGCTCTTGTGGTAACGGTTCTATTTCGTAATCATATTGCTCAAATTCTTTAAAAATTTCCACTGAATGTTTGCCAAGCATAGTTAGTGGGATCTCGCCATTTCGCCAGCATGCACCATAAGCCATCAACACTAACCAACATTGAACTGTATGAAAATAATCGTGTGTATACTCGTCGTAGGAAACTTTAAATGCTATGTATTCAAAAAGGGTTTCGTGTTCAGCAGGTATGAAATGGTTTGGGTCTCCACCATTATCCAGAAGTAATCTCATAACTGACGCAGCAACATTGGGGGCATCAATCCACATAGCGTTCCACAACACATTATCATTGTCAAAAATAGTATTGGGATCAAGTCCAAATTCCAGTAGCATCTTTAGCGTTTTGACAACATAATTGCTGTGCATATTTTCAATACTTACAGACTCGACTTGAGGATCGAGAGCATCCCTATATTCACAAAAGCACTCATCCGTAAAAGCAACAGCTAACTCCGCCAATTCTCCTTTTGCGAATTTTCGTGAAATCAAAAGGTCTCTGATTTTTCCTATGTTGGAGGGTTCTTGCTCAAAAGTTTCTTTGATCTGCTTAACTAAATTCATACAATCACCTCTTAATATTCTAATTATAACACACTATCTGTCCGATTAAAAGGACTTTGAAACTATTCTTTGGTTACGATGAAACTTTTCTCCTACGATGAAACTAATCTTGGGTACGATGAAATTATTCTTTTGAGAAAAGTTTCATTGTGATTTGAGTGCGTGAAAAATGGGTAAGTTTGAGTCACTCAACTTCGACTTTCGCATGGTCAATTTTGATACAATGAAATTAATCTCATTTACAAATATTCTGAAAAGCCTTGATTCCAAGCGACTTTTGACAAAAAGAAAAGGAACGCAAGTATCGTATCAATACTTGCGTTCCAATATGGTGCGGATGTTCGTAAGGGATTGCACTATATATTTACTTTTATTTTCGGTTATGTTATACTTAACATAAAGTGAGGTGTTTTATATGACATTAGACGAAATTTATGAATCGTTTATTTGGGATGCATCATACACTAATGAAGAATATGAATCTAAAATTACTATTGGTATAAACGAGGCAAAAAAGTATAAATACCTTTATCCTTTTATTCAACCAGTAATTCCCGAAAAATCAAAATGTATATGGGAACCGTGTGCAAGAGTTATAGCATTAAAATCTGATGAAGAACTCAAACCATATTTGTACTTATTATTTGAATGGTTACAAGATTTGAACTGGCCCGGTGCATATGTTATTTTTGACAGATTATTAAAAATGCCTTTTTCTTTGTTAGAAGATGTATTAAATCATTGTAAAAGGCAAGCTAAAAAAGAAAACGATGAGTTGTGGCTGATGGCTCTTGAAGATTTTAGTAAACAGATAAATTTATAATATACAACAAGACAACCCACTTGACAGCTTTGCAGTAATACTGAAAGTGTCATAGTGGGTTATATACTTTGATGTGAGGATATAAAAAATTGAGTATTCACAGGCAAATCCCTTATGAATACCCAATATGGTTGCGGAGACAGGTTTTGAACCTGCAAAGGCCCTCTTGCGGTTCCTAAAATTTCTTAGTGCCTTGGAGCGGCACAGAAATTTTGACCGCTGCGCCATTTTGCTCTCGTTTCATCGTCCAACGGACGCACTTCGGGCAAAATGCCCCGGGTTACACCCGTCGGTTGCGGAATTTTTAAATAAAAAAAGTACCCACCAATAGGTGAGTACTTAAAGCTGGTTGCGGAGACAGGATTTGAACCTGCAACCTCCGGGTTATGAGCCCGACGAGCTACCGGGTTGCTCCACTCCGCGATATATCACTTTCTCAAGTGCTTTGTCATTATATACTATTCGCTTGAGAAAGTCAATATGTTTTTGAAAAAAAGTTTATTTTTTTATTCTGCTGCTTTTTTTGTCGTGGTTGGTGCAGTGGTGGTTGGCTTGGTTGTTGCTGCCTTGGTGGTTGTTTCTTTTTTGGTGGCAGCTTCCTTTTTTGTTGTTGTTTCTTTCTTGGTTGTTGCCTGTGTTGTTGTTTCGGGAACTTCATCCCAGACACTGAGAACAACAATTGTTCCCTTATCAACGGATTGTCCCGGGTCAACACTCATTGAGTAAACCTCATCTGGGGTTTTGTTTTCTTTGTTTTCAAGAAGCTCCTTTGAAACCTCAAGCTTTGCATCTTCAAGAATTTTTTTGGCTTCGTCAAAGCTCTTGCCCTTGACATCGGGGACAACTATCTGCTCTATGCCTGTGCTTACAACAAGAACAATTTCCGTGCCTACGGGAACACTTTCACCGGCTGTTGCATTCTGGCTGATTATTCCGCCTTTTTTAACGGTGTCACTTGCCTCTTCTTTGAATTTAAAAACAAAGTTTCTTTGGAAGGAATCGTTTGAAATAATATAATCATATGTCAGCTTTGTGAAGTCGGCAACTGTTGCATATGATGTTTCACTTACTGACGGCATTTCTTCCGTTGTTGCGATGATCTGTTCATGCTCATCATCCTTTTCACGGTTGATAGGCAGGAAGGTCATTGAAGAAAATGCACTGTTCAGGAACGGAATATCAAAGCTTTTATATAGCACTGTTGTGTAAAGAACGCAGAAAAGAATTGAAATTACAACTGCTGCTGCAACGAATGTTGTAAAGCCAAGGGCAATAAATGATGAATTGCTTACCTTTTCCTCCTGCTTCTTTTTAGGAGCAGAGCGCTTAGCTTGTGCTTTTGCGGCAGTACCTTGTGAGGGCCTTTTTTGTCCGGTTGTCGGAGCAGCCTTTTTGCTTTGGGCAGATTTTGTCTGTTGAGTTTTCTTGTTCATATCGGGATTCCTTTTAATTTCGCTGTTGTCGGCTTTGAGGCAGGCAATAAGCTCGGCTGCCGATGAAATTCGGTTGTAGGGATAAACCGCCAGCGAGCGTGCAAGTGTATCAAGAACATTTTTTGGAATCGTTGATGCGATTGATGACGGGAGTGTAAGATTTTCATTCACAGCTCTGTCTGTAGCTTTCGGAAGCACTGAGCCGGTGATTGAATAATACATAACAGCCATAATTGAATATATGTCCGATTCTGCTTTTGCGAAGGAGGTTTCATAAATCTCAATTGCCGAAAAGCCCGCAACAGGCTTTGCATTGAGCTCCCTTATGTCGGAACGGCACTGAGGAATTGAAAATCCGGTGAGATTAAGCCTTCCGTCTGAGCCAACCTGAATTGTGGAGGGTGTAATTGAACCATGTACAATTCCTGCATTATGCAGGGACTTCAATGCATTCAGGAGGGGGATAAAAGCTGCCACAGCCTTACTGTAGCTTAAAGGCTTTCTCGTTTTTTCAAAATAATTTTTCAACGGCATACATTCCTTGCTTTCACAAATGCAGTACGCTGTTTCGTTTTCGCTCACAATGTCAAGCACCTTCGGAAGACATCTGACATCATCAAACATTCTGATTCCTCTCCAGAGGCTGAGAAAGCTTTCAAGGCAGCTTTCATAAAGAGCAGCAAATCCGTTAAGCGGACTTACAATGTTGTTCCCGTTCGCACGATGAGCAATTCTGTGAGGATAATATTCGCAAACGGTAACAGTTGTTTCGGTCTGCGTGTCAAGTCCGATGTAGGTAATTGAATCATTTGCCATACCGAGTGCCTTGCCGATAAGGTATCTTCCCGCAACAGTCTGCCCCTGTGAAAGATAAGGAGAGAGCTGTTGTGTGTCGCCGGAATATTGGCAATGAGGACATATGGTTGCATCTGAATCAATAACTGACATACAACCCATGCAATATCGTTTGTTCTCTGACATTGATAATTCCTCCTGTTTGTTTATTTTTACAACATATTATTCTACAAAAAAACATATAAAAAGTCAAGCAAAGCTTAGTTTGCCTGACTTTCATATGATATTAGGATTTTTTATGCGGCAATGCGTTGCTTTGTGCTTTTTGCTGCAGTGTGGGGTCTTTTTGTTCGGCTTTGCAAATTTGCTTTGCGGATCTCTGCTCTTCTTTTGGCTGCTTTTTTCTGTGCAATTTTTTTGTCAATTCTTTTTTCCAAAGCAATAAGCTTTTCTTCAAAGATGATTCCTAAAATAATAAGAGCGAGACATGTAAAGAAAAAGATTGAAAAAGATTCTAAAGTAGCAAACATAATAATTACCTCCGTTGTCGAACATTCGTTCTTTTGTTATGCTTTAATTATAGCACCTTTTTTGCGAAAGTCAATACAAATGTTCGATAAATTTTAATTTTGAGTCCTAAAAAACGGACTCACGCTTGTTTCGGGCAATTCAATTGAATTTCTTGTCAAAATATCTGCTCAAAATTTGTTGAATTTGCAATCGGGCTATTTTGTGCAAAAGAATGACATCTTAAAAAAACTGTGTTATAATCAATTATGTATAAATATATTGATGCGGAGGAGATTATATGTCATTTATCAAAAACGAATTTACATTCCCGTCTGTTTCGGGCCTTGCTGATATCCATGCAGCCTCTTATATTCCTGAAAACGGGGATGTCAGAGCAGTAATTCAGGTAGCACACGGTATGGCAGAGCATCTTGAACGATATGAAAAATTTGCATCATACCTTTGTGATAAGGGTATTGCTCTTTACATAAACGATCATCTTGGTCACGGTCAGAGTATAACAAATGAAAAGGAACTCGGTTATTTCGGAAAAAAAGATGGCTGGAAGAACTTCGTTGAGGATTGTCATAAGCTTTCGCTTATTGCAAAAAAGGAAAATCCCGAAAAGCCCTTCTTCTTTTTCGGTCACTCAATGGGCTCTTTTGTTGCCCGTGCATATGCTTTGAATTATGCTGATGAAATAAACGGTGCTGTTTTCTGCGGAACAGCCGGTCCTAACCCTGCGGCGGGTGCCGGTATAGCCATTGCTAACCTTATAGCAAAAATAAAGGGTGACCATTACAGAAGCCGTTTTATCGATAAAATGGGCTTTGGCACATATAACAGCAAATTCGAAGGCAGAACAGCCTATGATTGGCTTTCAAGGGACAACGATGAGGTTGACAAATACATTCTTGACCCGCTTTGCGGATATCTTTTCACAACCTATGGTTACCGTGACCTTTTCTCGGTGCTTAATTTTGTTTCCTCAAAGGAATGGTTCAGTAAGCTTTCAAAAGAGCTTCCGGTATTGATGATTGCCGGTGCAATGGATCCGGTAGGTGATTACGGAAAGGGTATTCAGAAGGTTGAACAGATGCTGAAGACAGAAGGCAAAAAGAATCTTAAAACAATTCTTTATCCGGATGCAAGACATGAGATTCTCAATGAAAAGGAATGCTTTGAGACTGTGTGTGAAGATATCACTGCATGGATTGATGCAAATATATCCTGATTTAAATCGGAGGAAGGACTTATGACGGTCAATATCACGGAAAAATCATATATAATTGAAAATCAGTTTTTCAAAAAAGAGATTTTCACAAATAAAAAGAGAATAGCTTCCGGCAAAATTACCAACAAGCTCAGCGGCAGCTATCTCGACGGACTTGACAGAAGTGAGGAATTTCTTATTCAGTTCAAGTGCGGATTTTCAAGTCAGCTTGTGAAAGCATCTGAGCTTAAAATCAAAAAAGCAGACACAGAAGCCGAAGGCACTGTTGAAAGGCTGATTATAACCTTCAAAAGCATCAGGATAAGAAACAGTGATGTTGTGATAAAGGTGGTCTATGAAGCTTCACAAACAGATAAATTCTATAAAAAATATATTGACATATCCTTTAAAAAGCAAGGAAAGAAAAAAATAATACTTGATTTTATCGAGCTTGCAGATACCGAATTCGGCACAAGTCTGAATTCATGGTGCTTGCCTGAACAGAAAAAATCACATATGCCGGGTATTGCCCTCAGCCTCGGGCAGCCTGTGTATGTTGACTCCTTCTATTTTGGCTGTGAATTTCCGGCTGCATACAGCACTATTAAAGATAACACAGTGTCGGTTCGTACCTATAGCGGAAAGACACTCGGTGAGCTTATAAAAGACGGAAGCTTCAAAAGCTATAAATATGTCTGTGGTGTTGCAGAAAGTGATAATTTTGCCGAGGTTCAGAAATCCTTCTTTTCATACATAAGGGGAATTTCAAAGCCTGTGAAGCTCAGAATACAGTATAATTCCTGGTTTGATAATATGCTTAATATCACCGAGGAGAATGTAACATCATCTTTCCTTGAGGTTGATAAGGGTCTTACCGGGTACGGTGTAAAGCCCATTGATTCTTTTGTTGTTGATGACGGATGGAACGATTACGGAAAGGGCTTCTGGACCTTTAACAGTAAGTTCCCCGAAAGACTTACACCCTTTATGAATCTTTCTGAGGCGCTCGGTTCACGCTTCGGTGTATGGGTAGGTCCGAGAGGCGGTTATACCAATGATACAATTAAATTTGCCCGTCATATTCAAAACGCAGGCAACGGATATGTGAATAAGTCTGCCCGTGATATCTGTGTGGCAAGTGACAAGTATTCAAGAAAAACGGGGGATATGCTTCTTGAATTCATGGATAGCTTTCATCTTAATTATTTCAAGCTTGACGGTTTTGCTCAGTTCCCCTGTAAAAATAAAAGGCATGACCATATGGTCGGTGGATACAAAAATATGTATTTTTACACCGATGTGTGGGAAAAATGGCTTAATATTTTTGAAAAAATGGGTGAAAAAGGCGGCAATGATTTGTGGATAAATCTTACCTGCTATGCTCCGCCGAGTGCCTGGTTCCTTCAGTGGGTCAACAGTGTCTGGATGCAGATCAGCGATGATATCGGATTCATCGGCAGTCACAAGGAAGTGTCCGACAAGGACAGAATGCTTTCTTACCGTGATGAAAGATACTTTGATTTTTACAGAAATCGCCAGTTCCAGTTCCCGCAAAGCTGTCTTTATAACCATGACCCTATTTACGGCAATGAAGCAAAGGTTAAAATGACAGACGATGAATTCAGGGATTACCTTTTCACCATGGCAACAAGGGGAACGGCATTCTGGGAGCTTTATTACAGCCACAGCATGATGAACGAAGCTAAATGGCGCATTAACAGAAGCGTTCTCGGCTTTCTTGAGGATAACATGGAGGTGCTTTCAAATTCCGTTATTTTCGGCGGCAGACCTTCTCTTTCTCAGGTATACGGCTTCAGCTGCTTCAATGAAGCTGAAGGCATAGTGTCTGTTCGTAACAGCTCTGATAAGCAGATGGAATATTCCCTCAGACTTGATGAAAACATTGGTGTCGGAAGACTTTTCAAAAAGAGCGGCATGACAACCGTTCTGCCTTATACAACTGAGCAGGTAACTGAAAAATATGGCTACGGTGACACATTAACTGTTACACTTAAGCCTTATGAAACAAAGATATTCCACTTCAACAAGCCGTTGAAGCTGCTTAAAGTTGATTATGTCAAGTCGATAAATGAGAATGAGCTTGAGGTCTCCTTCAATCAGTTTGTAAATGTTGGCAGTATCTCCTGCGATGAAAATAAAATCAAATCCGTAAAGCTTCTTGAGGATTATATGACAGCAGTTGTAACCTTTGAAAACGGATTCGGCAGAGAAAACAAGCTTACTCTTAACGGTGTCAGTGATATTATGGGTAACAGTGCCGATATAACTCTGAATTTTGATTATTATGAAAACAACATAGTTGTTTACGGAATATCCGGAAATACAGATTTTTCGGTAAAAGCCACTCTTGACGGAGAGAAGCCCTGTGTACTCATGAAGCAGGGCGGTGAGCTTTTGCTTGAGGTCTGTGAGGATGGTTATGTCCGCTTCAAGGTCGGTCTTGATGAGCTTCGCAGCCGTAAGACAGTGAAGGATGTTGTGCAGGTTACTGCTGTAAGGGAACGGAACGGTGTTCTCAAGCTTTACCTGAACGGAACACTTGACAGCGGCAAAAAATCCCTTAACACACATTTAAGCGGAGAAAATGCATACTGTTATGACAGCGGCAAGGTAAAGCTTTATAACAAAGCACTTGCATTTGACGAGGTTTAAACCAAATACAAGGAGCTGCAAAAAACGCAGGTTTTTTGCAGCTCCGTATTTTTGTTATATATATACCTTTCTGTGGCTCTTGATTTTATCAAGAGCACCCTTTTCAAGCCTTGAAACCTGTGCTTGCGAAATGCCGATTTCTGTTGCTACCTCGGTTTGTGTAAGGCCGTTCATAAATCTTAAAGACAGGATTTTCTTTTCTCTTTCAGGCAATTCATTTATAGCCTTCTTCATCAGAATCTCATCAATCCAGTTAACATCGCTGTGGCTGTCACCGATCTGGTCCATAACATATATAGTATCTCCGGCATCATAATAAACAGGCTCATAAATCGAAATCGGTTCAACAATTGCTTCAAGGGCAAGAACAACATTCTCTTTTTTTATACCCATTTCCTCAGCAATTTCCTCAACTGTAGGTTCTCTTTGTGTTTCTGCGATGATTCTTTCTTTAATCTGCATTGCATGATAGGCTGTGTCACGGATGGAACGGCTTACTCTTATCGGGTTGTAATCCCTCAAATAACGCCTTATTTCACCGATTATCATCGGTACCGCATAAGTTGAAAAGCGCACATTCTGACTTATGTCAAAATTGTCGATTGATTTGATAAGACCTATGCAGCCGACCTGAAACAGGTCGTCTAAGTTTTCACCCCGTGATGAAAAACGCTGAATGACACTGAGGACAAGTCTTAAATTACCGTTTATAAGCTGCTCACGGGCGATTTTATCACCTTGATGACTTTTTTTCAAAAGTTCAATTTTTTCGCTTTCCTTGAGAAGCTTCAATTTTGATGTGTCAATTCCGCAGATTTCAACCTTGTTGTAATACAAGTAAATTACCTCCACACGAATAAAAAATCCTGTCGAGATAAGTATTGACCTGTATTTTAATATTTAGTAATTGAAAAATTTTCTAATTTATGCTATACTGCCCGTATCTGTATTATATAGCTCAGAAAAGCTGTTGTGACGGAGGTTGAAAAGATGAAGTATCAGATCAAAAAGCTTTATATCAATGATTTTGAGGTTTACGAAAAAAACAAGCTTTCAGAAAGAAGCTATTTCATTCCTTATAAATCAAAAAAAGAATTTGACGGTATCACTACTCTTAATGAGAGATATTCGAGTGCAATGGTCAATGTTCTTTCCGGTGAATGGAGTTTCAGATATTATGGTAAGATTTCCCGTCTGCCCGGCAATTTCGATTCTGAAAAAACGGCAATGGATACCGTGAAGGTGCCTTCAACCTGGCAAAGAACGGGCTATGAGCAGCCCTGCTATCTTAATACAAGATATGAGTTTCCCATGACTCTTCCTGTTGTTCCTTCGGAAATGTCCGCAGGCATCTATGTTAAAAAATTCAACATTTCTTCCCTTGCAAAGAATCCGATCATAACCTTCCTTGGTGTTTGCTCAAGTCTCAGTCTTTATGTCAACGGTAGGTTTGTCGGTTATAGTGAAGGAAGCCACAACAGTGCAGAATTTGCTCTTAAGGGCTATGTTTCTGAGGGCGAGAATGAGCTTATGGCAATAGTTTCAAAGTGGTGCAACGGAACATATCTCGAATGTCAGGATATGTTCAGGGAAAACGGAATTTTCCGTGATGTCTATATCACCGAAAACCCGGAGCAGTATGTATTTGATTTTTCTGTCAGAAGTAAAAAAGAGCAGTCCGGCTACAGTCTGGCTGTTGAAACAACTGTAAAAGGTGAAAATTTTGGCGGCAAAAAGCTCAAAGCAGAGCTTTTATATAAAGGTGAGACAATTGCCGAAGCCGGCACAGAGCTTTCCGCCGATGCGGTTCTTGATTTCGGCACAGTCGATGTTGTTGAATGGAATGCAGAAAAGCCTGAGCTTTATGAACTGTATATTTCAATTTCAGACAGTGAAAATGAAATTCAATGCATAAGAGAAAAGGTTGGCTTCAGGAATGTTGAAATCAAGGGTGAGCATTTCCTTTTTAACGGAAAGCTTATCAAATTCAAGGGTGTCAATCATCATGATACCCATGAGGCTACAGGCTATGTGATGTCGGGTGAGGACCTTCTCAAGGATATTATTCTTATGAAGCAGTTCAATGTTAACTCCGTCAGAACATCACACTATCCTCCTGACCCTATGTTTATAAAGCTTTGCGATGAATATGGTCTTTATGTAATTGACGAAGCTGATATTGAAACTCACGGTACACAGTTCAATGAAAATCTTGTTCCCACCTTAAAGCTTAATATCATCAGCAATGACAAAAAGTGGCTTCCGAGATTCATGGACAGAGTCAGAAGACTTTACGGCAGAGATAAAAACCATCCTTCAGTAACAATGTGGAGCCTCGGTAACGAATCGGGCGGATGGAAAAATCAGGATAAGTGCTGTGAGTGGCTTAAAACGGTTACGGATATTCCCGTGCATTATGAACCTGTTATCAGAACGCCGAGAGTGGCATATGATGTTATTTCGGAAATGTATCAGCATTCGGAAATCGTTGAAAAAATCGGTCAGCATAAATTCCTGAAAAGATACAAGGGAAAGCCATATTTCCTTTGTGAATACTGCCATGCAATGGGTGTAGGTCCCGGTGCTCTTGAGGAATATTGGGAAACAATTTATGCTCATGAAAATCTGACGGGCGGTTGCATTTGGGAATGGGCAGACCACAGTGTGTATGATCCGAAGGCTAAATATAAGTACACCTATGGCGGTGACCACGGTGAAAAGTACCATGATGGCAATTTCTGTGTTGACGGTCTTTTCTATCCTGACAGAACTCCCCACACCGGTGCTTATGAAATGAAGGCTGTTTACCGACCCATAAGAGCGGAACGGATAAGCGACAATCTCTATTCCTTCAAAAACACAAACTGCTTCACAAATGCCAACGAATATAAGGTTTCTTATGAGCTTTGTGAAAACGGTGCCGTTATTGAAACGGGTGCCGTTGAGCTTGATATTGAGCCGTTGTCAATGAAAAATGTTGTCATTGCTCATAAGAGTCTTTCCGAAAATGAAGATACATACATTAACTTTATTTACCGCAACAGCAAGGACGAAGAAGTAGCTGTTGAGCAAATCATTATCGGTGAAAGCTTTAAAAAGCCTGAAATCGAAGCTGAATCAACATTGAAATTCAGCGAAAAAAAGGATTTGGTAACAGTCAGCTTTAATGATGGAGCTGCAATATTTTCAAAGAAAACAGGTGCTCTCATGAGCTATATGCTTTCGGGAAAGGAAATCCTTAACGATAAAAACGGATTTACCGCCAATATTTTCAGGGCGCATCTTGATAATGACAGAAATATAGTTAAAAATTGGAAAAAGCAAGGCATTGATAAGGTTATTTACGAACAAAAAATCTTCAAAAGCAAAAACAGTGACAAGGGCTATGCTGAAATTGAATCCGAAGGCTATCTTACCTTTGAGGGCAAAAAGCTCTTCGGGTACGAAATCAAATATAAGGTTTATTCAGACGGCACAGTTAAAGTAAAGGCTGAGCTTGATAAGAGGGGAATGTTCAAAAAATATGACCTTCCGAGGTTTGGCGTTAATATCAACCTTGATGAGTCCCTTCAGAATGTGAAATATTACGGTCTCGGAGAATTGGAAAATCTTCCGGATTTCAAAGCTCAGAGCAGTCTCGGTGTTTATGAAACAACCGTTGAAAAAATGAAAGAGGATTATATCAAGCCTCAGGATAACGGCAATCATGGCGGCACAAGATGGCTTACTCTTACCGATGATGAGGGCAGGGGAATCAAGCTTATGGCAGATGAAAAAGCCTTCTCCTTCAGTGTGCACAATTACAGTGAAAAATCAATCAGAAAAGCAAAGCATATTGAAGACCTTAAAAACGAAAAGCTTGTTTGCGTGAATATTGACGGTTTCATGAGAGGCACCGGTTCAAACAGCTGCGGTCAGGATACATTGCCGAAATACAGAATTGATTTTAAGGATGAACTTGAATTTTCCTTCTTTATAATGCCCGTTTGATAAAATACACAAAAAAATTTATAATATTTGTTACAATGAACTACCATTTTTTTCTTGAATATGGTAGTTCATTGTGTTATAATTACAACGATTGGGACTCAAAAATTCTCATTTCATAATTTTTAAAATTATCGGAGGCAAAAAATCATGAAACAGTTAAACATTGGTATCATCGGCGCAGGCCGAATCGGAAAGGTACATATGCAGTCAATTACATATAACGTACCTTCAGCAAGGGTTCTCGGTATTACAGACGTTTTCAAGGACGGACTTCAGGAGCTTGCTGATAAGTACGGTATTCCCAAGGTATATAACGATTACAAGGAAATGCTCGCTGACGACGAAATCGATGCAGTTCTTGTTTGCTCTTCAACAGACACACACGCTGACATTTCCATTGAGGCTGCAGAAGCCGGCAAGCATATTTTCTGTGAAAAGCCCGTTGACCTCACACCGGAAAAGGTTAAGGCTGTTATCGCTGCTGTTGAAAAGGCAGGCGTAAAGCTTCAGGTTGGCTTTAACAGACGTTTCGACCATAACTTTTCTCATGTTCGTTCACTTATCAATGAGGGCAAGGTTGGTAATCTTGAGCTTATTAAAATCACATCTCGTGACCCTGAGCCTCCCTCAGCAGAATATGCAGCTGTTTCAGGCGGTATGTTCCTTGATATGACAATTCACGATTTCGATATGGCACGTTTCCTTGCAGGCAGCGATGTTACAGAGGTATATGTAAACGCAACCTGTCTTGTTGATCCTGCAATCGGTGAAGCCGGCGATGTTGATACTGCTATCATCAACCTTAAATTTGAAAACGGAGCTCTCGGTGTAATCGACAACAGCCGCCGTGCAGCTTACGGTTATGATCAGAGAATCGAAGTTTTCGGCTCTCTCGGTGCAGCTATGGCAGCAAATGATACCCCCACCAATGTTACTGTTATGAACGCTGACGGCGTTACAACAGATAAGCCTCTTTATTTCTTCCTTGAAAGATATATGCAGTCATTCCGTGACGAAATGATACAGTTCGTTGATGCTGTTCAGAATGACAAGCCCACACCCACAACAGGTCTTGACGGCCTTAACTCAATTCTTGTTGCTCTTGCAGCTAAGAAGTCAGTTGCCGAAGGCAGAGCAGTCAAGATTTCAGAAATTGGCTGAATTCTTTATAGGAGTGCTTTCTGAGGCACTCCTTAAAGTGTTTTATAATGACATTTTATTTCCCATTAGAAAGGATTGATACACATGGTTCTTACAATGGCTCAGGCTCTGGTTAAGTTCCTTGATAATCAGTATGTCAGCTTTGACGGTAAGGAAACAAAATTCGTTGACGGAATTTTCGGTATCTTCGGTCACGGCTGCGTTGTTGGTATCGGACAGGCACTTGAACAGGGCGGTCACAACCTTACATATTATCAGGGCCATAATGAACAGGGTATGGCTCATGCTGCAATTGCATTTGCAAAGCAGATGAACAGACGCAGAATAATTGCCTGCACATCATCGATCGGACCCGGTGCGCTTAATATGGTTACAGCCTGCGGAACGGCAACAGCAAACAGAATTCCTTTGCTTGTTCTTCCCGGCGATACCTTTGCTTGCCGTCAGCCGGACCCTGTTCTTCAGCAGATTGAACAGCCCACAAGCTACGCTACAACTGCAAATGATGCCTTCAAGGCAGTTTGTAAGTATTGGGACAGAATTGAGCGCCCCGAACAGCTTATGACAGCTTGTATAAATGCAATGCGTGTTCTCACAGACCCTGCAGACACAGGTGCGGTGTGCATTGCAATGCCTCAGGATGTTGAAGCAGAGGCATTCGATTATCCCGATTATTTCCTTCAGAAGAGAGTCTGGTATATGGACAGACGTGTTCCTTCCGAAAGAGAAATTGATGCCGCTTGTGAAATGATTAAAAACAGCAAGAAGCCTATGATTATCGTAGGCGGCGGTGTTACTTATTCCGAAAGCTACGAGTCAGTTCTCAGAATGGCTGAAAAATATAACATTCCCATAGGTGAAACCCAGGCAGGCAAGGGACAGATACCTACAGACCATCCCCTCAATATGGGCGGATGCGGTGTAACAGGCGGTGCAGCTGCAAATGCAATTGCCAAAAAGACGGACCTTGTTATTGCAATCGGTACAAGACTTACTGACTTTACAACCTGCTCTAAGTGGGGCTTCCAGAATCCCGATGTAAAGATGCTTTCAATCAATGTTTGCTCTTTTGATGCTTTCAAGATGGATGCAACTGCAGTTATTGCTGATGCCAAGGAATCTGTTGAAGCTATTATGTCTGAGCTTGACGGATATAAATCAGAGTGGACTGATGAATACAAAGTTGCTAAGACCGAGTTTGAAAAAGAAATTGACCGTTGCTATAATGAGAAGCTTGACGGTGTTCTTTCTCAGAAAAGGGCTCTCGGTATTATTCACGAAACAATTGCCGATGATTCAGTTGTTATCGGTTCCTCAGGCTCACTTCCCGGTTGTCTTCAGAGAATATGGAAGCCAAAGGCTCCTTACACTTACCATGTTGAATACGGATTTTCCTGTATGGGATATGAAATTTGCGGTGCACTTGGTGCAAAAATGGCTGTAGGAGACAGGGAAGTATATACAATGGTCGGTGACGGCAGCTTCCTTATGCTTCACAGCGAATTGTATACTGCCGTTCAGGAAAACAAGAAAATCAATGTTATGCTCTTTGACAACAGCGGTTGGGGCTGCATTGAAAATCTGCAGAACGGACAGGGTACCGATACCTTCGGCACACGCTTCACAAGAAGAAACAGCAACAGCGGACTTCTTGACGGTGAAGTTATTATGACCGATTATGCGAAAATCGCTGAAGGCTACGGCTGCAAGGCATACAGCATCAGAACAGAAGAGGAGCTTTATGCTGCAATTGAAGACAGTAAAAAGCAAACTGTTCCCACTCTTTTTGATATCAAGGTAGGTCATAAGACTATGACTGACGGATACGATTCCTGGTGGAGAGTCGGTGTTGCCGAGGTTTCGGAAAGTGAAAGAGTTCACGAGTGCTACGAGGATATGAAAAAGAATATCGAAAAGGCACGCTTATATTAAAATTAAAGGAGATAATAAAAATGCTTAACAAAGAAAAAGTAAATCTTGCCATTGCACCCATTGCATGGACAAATGATGATATGCCCGACCTTGGCGCAGAAAACACCTTTGAACAATGCGTGAGCGAAATGGCTCTTGCAGGCTTTACAGGCAGTGAAATCGGTAATAAATATCCCAAGGATGTTGAAACACTCAAGCATAAGCTTGAAGTAAGAGGTATGAGAATCTGTAACGCCTGGTTCTCTTCACTTCTTCTTTCAGAGGGCTATGAAGCAACAATTGAAGCCTTTATCAAGCACAGAGATTTTCTTCATGCTCTCGGCGCAAAGGTTATCGGTGCTTCAGAGCAGGGTAACAGTATTCAGGGCAAGGATGTAAGCATCTTCGGTGAAAAGCCTGTTTACACAGATGAACAATGGGAGCTTATTGCTAAGGGCTTCAATGAAATGGGCAGACTTGCAAAGGAAAAGGGAATGTATTTCACAGTTCATCATCATATGGGCACAGGTGTTCAGACTGCTGAAGAAATTGACAAGCTTATGGAGATTACAGACCCTGACCTTGTATACCTTCTTTTCGACACAGGTCACCTTTCATTCAGTGGCGAAGATGTAATCGGCGTTCTCAAAAAGTATGTGCACAGAGTTAAGCATGTTCACCTTAAGAGCATCCGTAAGGATGTTATTGAAGATGCAAAGGTTAAGGGCTATTCCTTCCTAGATTCTGTCCGTGCCGGCTCATTCACTGTTCCCGGTGACGGTGACTTCGACTTTACTCCTGTTTTCGATGTGCTTGATGAAGCAGGTTATGAAGGTTGGGTTGTTGTTGAAGCTGAACAGGATCCTGCAATTGCAAACCCCTATGAGTATGCAGTTCTTGCAAGAAACTATATCAGAGAAAAGACAGGTCTTTAATATCATAAAAATAAACACAGCATACGGGTTTTGTCCCGTATGCTGTCAGCTTTAAGGAGAAAATATGAAAAGCTTTAATTTTTATCATTTAACCGACCTTCATTATTACGCTAATGAAAGAATCGGTTCAAGTGGCAAAACCTATGAAATGAAGTGTAAGCTTGACCAGAAATGTATGGCTGAAAGCGGCGCTATTATCGATTCAGCATTCAAATCTGTAACAGATGATAAGGATACAGAAATTGTGCTTATTTCCGGTGACCTTACCTTTGACGGTGAACAGCAAAGTCATGACGCATTGGTGGAAAAGCTGCATAATTTAAAGAAAAACGGCAAAAGAGTTTTCATCACCTTTGCAACCCATGACTTTTATATGCATGCAAGAAAATATACCGACGAAGAAGGGGAAACAGAGCTTCCTAAATACACAAGAGCTGAGCTGAGAGCACTTTATAATGATTTTGGCTACAGTGAAGCCATTGCTGAGCACGAAAATTCATACTCTTATTGTGTTCAGCTCACAGACGATGTACGTTTGCTTGCACTTAACGATGACGGTGATTTTGATGCTTTTTGCGGATATTACAACGACCTGTTGTTCTGGATTAAGGACCAGGTTGAGGATGCAAAGAAAGCCGGCTGTGAAATTTTTGCAATGACACATCACCCGGTCATTGAGCCATCACCGGTTTATCCTTTATTTTCCCACAAGGCAATGCTCGGCGGCTATGAATTCACAACACCTTACCTTGCAGATTTAGGCATAAGATATATCTTTGTCGGTCATACCCACATTCATGATATTGATTATATTGACACTAAGAAGGGCAACAGACTTTATCAGATAAATACTGCCGCTTTAACAGCTTATCCTCTTGCCTACCGTAAGGTTGAGTATTCAGATAAAGGAATGGATATTAAAACGGTTCAGGTTAAGGATATCGACCTGGATTTAGGCGGAAAGGATGTTATTGAATATTCAAAGGAGCATTTCCTTTATATGGTCAAAGGCGTTTTTGAAACTATTGAAAACGATTTTGAAACCTTCCTTGTTCTTGCTCAGGGCTTCAGCGGTGAAGAAGAAAAGCTTCGCAAAATGCAACCTGTTTTGCAAAGAATCGGAAAAATAGCAAACGGTATGACCTTCGGAAAGCTTTGCAGATTTTTCGGATGCGGCAAAGATGTTGATCCGGCCATTGCCGATTCTAAAATTGTTGAGTTTATCTGTCAGGTTATTCTCAATATGTATGGCGGTACGGAGAATTATTCACCAGATACTCCCGAATATAAGGCTTTTATTGCCGTTTGTAAAAAAGTCGGCAAGGTTGTAAAGCTCAAGGATCATAACAGAAATCCTGTTGATTTGGCTGAGCTTATTGCAGGAGTGCTTTATGACGGCGAAATTGATGACTGGAACGCATTTTTAGAGTAATGTGAAAGAAATAATGAACATAAATGTTACAAATCAAAGGTAAAATCGAAAAAAGGATTTCTTTAGATTTCTTGATAAAATTTTTAATCGGATGCATAAAAACGGAGCAGTTTAAACTGCTCCGTAATTTTTATATTTACTTTTCCCACTTCATAATGGTTTTACCAAAGGCCTTTTTCGTGTCAAGGTCGAACGCTTCAATCATATCCTTGATATTTCTTACGGGCTTTACAACGGATACCATATGGCTGAGGTATTCAACAATGTCGGGATATTCCTTATACATATCAACAGTCTTGACAAAGTCCTCACGACCGCTGCGGCTGCTGCCGAACATCCGGAGTCCTTTTTCAAGCATCATTCTTGTGTTGATGGGAACAGGGTATTCACTTACACCGAGAATTGAAATCGTACCTTCCGGGTTGATGTAATCAATAATCTGGCTGATTGCAGGTTGACATCCGTTTCCTCCCACACATTCAAAAGCGTGGTCAATCTTCATTCCTTCGGGAATATCGTTTGTAAGGAAGGTTTCATCCACAAAGGTGAAATCACTAAGCTTTTTCGGAATAACGCCGAAAACATAAATTTTAGAATCGGGGAAGAATTTTTTAAGAAAGATACAGGTCATATAGCTGAGGTTTCCGTCGCCCCATACACCGATAACATCACGTCTTGAGTGGGCGATTCTGTTGAAACGGCTGATGGCATGAACACTGACGGAAACGATCTCCGTAAAAGCGGCAACCTCCGGGTTAATGCCATCAGGAAGCTTTACAAGTCTGTCTGCTCTGATTGAAACATACTCTTGCATAAAGCCGTCAAAGCCACTTGCCCTGAATTTGCTTGAACGAAGATAGTTTTCTGCAATAATTTCGTCTTCCTCGGTGGGGGTGTTGGGAATCATTACAACCATATCACCGGGCTTGAATTCCGGGTCAGGGGAGTAAATAACCTTGCCGACTGCTTCGTGAATAAGAGCCATAGGAAGCTTCTGAGCAAGAACCTTGGGATCTCTTGTTCCCTGAAAATATCTCTGGTCTGCGTTGCAGATTGAAAGATGTGTCGGTTTTACTATAATGTCGCCGCTGAAAATGTCGATATCGTCGAAAGCAATTTCAAATTTTCTCGGCTGAGTTAATCTGTAAACTGTATTAAGCATTACTTTTTCCTTTCAGATTAAAGCACTTATTTCTTTTCATCCTCTAAAAGAGCCATCGCAACTCTCAAATCATACGGATAGGTAATTTTGATGTTGTGAACTTCACCTTCGATAAGGTGTACATCATAGCCTTTCATACTGAAAATTTTGCAGGCATCTGTGAGAATATCCTTTTCTTCCTCGGTAAGGCTATAATATAAATCCTTAAGAAGCTTTGCCTTGAATGCCTGAGGAGTCTGTCCCTGATAAAGCTTGCTTCTGTCAGGGATATTGCTGATGGTTGTCTTGTTCTGGCTTTCAACAATTGTGTCTGTAGCGGGAACGACAGTATCAGTTGCACCGTATTTAAGGGCAGCTTCGATGTTTTCCTCAATAATTCTTGCCGTTACGAAGGGACGGACTGCATCGTGAGTCACAATAATTGTGTCATCATCAAGGCCGTCGGTTTCCTCGATATATTTGATGGCATTCATAATGGTTTCGTTTCTTGTGCTGCCGCCCTGAAGAACGACAACTCTGTCATTTTCAGGAAGATGCTTTTTAAGAATGCTCTTTGTGTGGCTGACCCACTGGTCAGGGCAAAGGATTATAATCTTCTCAAAATAGCTGTTAACATAAAATTTTTCAACTGTGTGAGCGATAATAGGCTTGTTTTTTAATGTAAGATACTGCTTGGGCTTTTCAAGATTACCCATTCTGCTGCCGATTCCGCCGGCGGCGATAACTGCATATATCATTTGTTTCACCTCAATAACAAAATTTACTCTATTATTATACAACATTAAAGTTTTTTGTCAATACCGACAATATTCTGAGATGCTTATACAGGTTTAAAAGTTGACAAATAAATATAATAATAGTATAATGCTGATAATTATAAAATTAAAGGAAAAGTGAATCATGAATCAGTATTTTTATGATGAAATTAAGTGTATACAGACGGCTTTGACCGTGAAAAAAATGCACCCTAAGTTTTACTGTGGTAATGAAATAAACATCATTGCCGATGAAAACGGACTTGCTGCTTATCTTGCCGGCTATTATATGTCAGTTTGCGAACAGAAGGACAAGGGTGTTGTAAATGTCATTCTTGAGGGCGAGTGCCGCAATAAAAAGCTTTATGATGAAATTGCTGCCGAATTTTCAAGAAATTCAGAATTCAACATTTATTCCGATTATGATGAATATGTTAAGAATACGCACCATAAGGGAATTAAGCGTTTCTATTATTTTGCTAACCTTCAGCTTGATGAATACAAGGACGACAGCTTTGTGTCACAAAAGAAAGAGAATCTTGAAAAATGGACTGATTATTCCGTAAAAAATGACGGAAGATTTATGCTCATTCCCATTTTCAATTTTGAAAAGCCCTTTCCTCAGGGTGTAGCTGCTTGCTCGGAAAGAGAGCTTGAAGCAATTGCACTTTATGACAGTGATTTCCGTCAGGCTGCAATATCAGGTGAGCTTGAAGAAATTTGCAGAAAAAAATTCCATTCATCAAAGCAGTTTATGAAGGTTGTCCGTTTTGATAACATTTTTGGCCCTCTTGTTCAATCAACCTCAAAGCTCGGTCTTGATGAAATAATTGATGAGCTGCTTGAGGAAAACAAAATCACCTTCAGAAGAAGCGATAATCAGGTTCATTTCACCGGCTGTTATATAAGACAAGCCGTAACCGCAATCCATTATGTTGATCTGATGGGCAACACAGGTAATATATATAACGCTTCAAACTATCGCTTTACTCTTTATGACATAAAGAATATGCTTTATAAGAGCTTTGATTATAAGAAGCCTGAAATCTGCTTTGTTGATGACCTTGAGCAGAATGAAGCATGTGAAAAATATTATGAATGTCTCGGCAACATCAAAATCAAGAATCTTGGCTGGGCACAGGTTACTCCTTTGCAGGAGGCAATTTACAGAACAGCCCTTGCAAAAGCTTCAGATGAATACATCGGTGACTTTTATGTGAGCATATATCAGGGTAAGCTTGAAAGAATCAAGAAAATTGAAATGGATATTATGCGTGAGATTGACCGAATCTGCAAGGAAAACAACATCACTTATTTCCTTGTCGGCGGTACACTTCTCGGCGCTGTCAGACACAAGGGCTTCATTCCTTGGGATGATGATATTGATATCGGTATGCTCAGAGAGGATTATGATAAGTTCCGTGAGGTCTGCCCGAGTGCTCTCAAGGAACATCTCAGTTATCAGTCATATAAACAGGAGCCTTCTTCCCATTATATTTTTGATAAGGTTCGCCTTAAAGACACTTATTTCAATACCAAGTTTTCTAATCGCTTTGATGACATCCAGAACGGAATTTTTATTGATGTTCTTGTTTTTGATAAGACATCGAATTCAGCTTTTGGACAAAGGGCACATATCAAGCTCATCAAAATTTTCAAAAGACTTATCAATGTCCGTTGGGTTAATATAGCGAGAGTCGGAATCCATTACAGAGCGTCCAAGCTCTTCCTTCCGCTTATGCGTAAAGTACCTTACGGGTTATATCATTTTTGTTTTGAAAAGGTTCTTCAGCTCTTCAAAAAGAAGAAAAACAGCGAATATATTATTGACGGTGTTGGTCTTAACCTTGAAAAGGGAGCTTTTCCGCTTTCCTGGTTCAACGAAACAATCGAGGTTCCTTATGAAGACATGACCTTTAAGATTCCTGTCGGTTATGACGGATATCTCAGAAAGTGGTACGGAGATAGATATATGGAGCTTCTTCCGCTTTCATCAAGAAATTCAGGTCACAAGCTTCTTCGCCTTGACCTTGGTAAATATCTTTTTGCTGAAACAGAAAATATGAAGGCTCACGAAAATAATCTCCTTGGTGAGCTTTATGAAGAGCCTGTATCTGAATAATATAATAAGGCAGGAGCTGTAAAAAAACACAGTTTTTTTACAGCTCTTTCTGTCTTTAATGGTGAAAACAGTTGTTATTATTATATTAAAAATAGTTTCAGTTTCTTGACATAGGTTTTAAAAAATAGTATTATATGCTATAATACTATTATTATGGGTAATTATGTATATAAGTAGAAACAGAATATATATTAAAATTTTTGGAAAAGGAGGTTTTCTATTTAGATGAGCGAAAAAATGCAAAAGACACAAAAGAATGTAAACAGCTCAAAGACACAGAATAAACAGAATTCACAAAAGAAACAGAAGTCGAAAAATCAAACGACAGTAAAAGCTCAGGATAACCGTAACACATCAAAAGGGAAGTCCAAGCCCTTCTATTATAAAAAGAAGAAAAAGCAAAGCCGCAGTAAGGTGGAGCTTCCACCCTCAAAGCCGATAAGAATTGCTTTTCTCGGTGGACTCAATGAGGTCGGCAAGAATATCACGATGTTTGAATATAACGATGATATTATTCTTGTTGACTGCGGTCTTGCATTTCCTGATGAGGATATGCCCGGCATTGACCTTGTAATACCTGATTTCAGTTATGTTGAAAAAAATGCGGATAAGGTTAAGGGTATCTGTATAACTCACGGCCATGAAGACCACATAGGTTCATTGGCATATCTTCTTAAAAATGTCAATGTTCCTGTTTACAGCACAAGGCTCACAAATGGCCTTATTGAAGGTAAGCTCAAGGAACACAATCTTTTGGGCAGTGCAAAGCTGAATGTTGTAAAAACCGGAGAATCCGTAAAATTGGGTGAATTTGAGGTTGAATTTATTCATGTCAATCATTCAATTCCTGATGCTGTCGGTCTTGCTATTAAAACTGCCGGCGGAACTATTGTCCACACAGGTGACTTTAAAATTGACACAACACCAATTGATGGCGGTATGATTGACATTGCCCGTTTTTCCGAGCTTGGAAAAGAAGGTGTGCTTTGTCTCATGGCTGACTCAACCAATGCAGAGCGACCCGGATATACGGAAAGTGAAAGTAAGGTTGGTGCCTCATTTGATCTTCTTTTCAGAAAAGCAGGAAAAAGAAGAATAATTGTTGCAACCTTCGCATCAAATATTCATCGTGTTCAGCAGATTATCAATGTTGCTGAGCAGCTCGGAAGAAAGGTTGCTCTTTCAGGAAGAAGCCTTGAGAATGTTGTTGCCGTTGCGGCTGAACTCGGATATCTTCATGTTCCTGAGGGCATTCTCATAAAGCTTGACATGATAAATAAATATCCGGAAGAACAGATTGTTCTTATCACAACGGGAAGCCAGGGAGAGCCCATGTCCGCCTTAACGAGAATGGCTTTTTCTGACCATCGTAAGGTTGCAATCGGACCTAATGATTATGTAATAATTTCTGCAACCCCGATTCCGGGCAACGAAAAAACCGTCAGCAGAGTAATCAATGAGTTGATGAAGCTCGGTGCTGAGGTGGTTTACGAAAAAATGTATGATGTTCATGTATCGGGTCATGCCTGTAAGGAAGAGCTTAAAATTATGCTCGGAGTTGTAAAGCCGAAGTATTTCGTGCCGGTTCACGGTGAACAGAAGCACCTCAGTAAGCACGCAGCTCTCGCCGAGTCGATGGGTATTCCATCTGAAAATATTATTGTTGCCGATAACGGAGCTCACCTTGAGGTGTGTGACAGCTATATCAAGAAAATAGGCACTGTTCCTGCAGGCAAAATTTTTGTTGACGGCTCAGGTGTCGGTGATGTCGGCTCCGTTGTTCTGAAGGACAGAAAGCATCTTGCCGAGGATGGTATTATCATTATTGTTGCAACAATCGACGGTGCTACGGGTGAGCTTGTTTCAGGCCCTGATGTTGTGTCACGTGGCTTTGTGTTTGTCAGAGAAGCCGGTGACCTTATGATTGATGCCGAAAACACGGCATATGAAACAATCATGCGTTGTTTTGACAGAAAAATCTATGATTGGGGCTCAATCAAATCAAGAGTCCGTGATGATGTTTCAAGACTCATGTATGAAAGAACAAAAAGAAGCCCCATGATTCTTCCTATTTTTATGGAGATTTAATTATGAAAAAGCTCTGGAAGATATATGATTTGTCTTTGGTTTTCATTGTTGTTGCAGTTTGTTTTTGTGCAGTGACACTGATTTTTGACAGAAATCTTGCCATAATCGAATTTGTGTCGGTTTTTCTGTTCGCCATCGGCAAATTCTGGTATCACAAAACTAAAAAAGAAAAGCTTCTGCATAAAATCAAAACCGTGTCCTCAGAGCTTGATTTTTCAGAGGGTAAGGCTTTTGAAAGACTTTCCGTTGCTTGTACTGTAATTGAGGAGGATGGCACGATCATCTGGCTTAATGACAGCTTCAAAACGGATTTTCGCATAGATGACAGCTTCAAGGGTTCAAATCTTAAGGATATTGTCAGGCGTGACAACCTTGAAAAGCTTCTGCTCGGAGGCGGCTTCAAAATCAAAATTGATGCCTTGTATTTTTCCGTTTATTCAAGTGAAATTGATTTGACAGATGAAAAAATTTATCTTCTTTACTTTTTTGATGAAACGAAGCTTCGTCTGACGGAAAAAGAGTATTACGATTCCCGTCCGTCAATTATGCTTTCGGTTATTGACAATGCCGATGAGATTTATCAGAACTTCAAGGAAAGCGATTGCGCCGCAATTTTCAGCCGTGTGGAGCAGATAATCGATGATTGGGCAACCTCTTATGGTGCTTTATGCAGAAAGTTTTCCAATGCAAGAATGCTTATTTTTGTTGAAGAACGCTCACTGCAGAGGATGATAAATGATAAGTTTTCCATTCTCGATAAGGTAAGGGACTTCACATATGAGGGCAAAAATACGGATATAACCTTGTCAATCGGTGTCGGCAAGGAGGATAAGCTTATTGAAGCCAACAACTCCGCACGACAAGCTCTTGACATGGCGCAGAGCCGTGGCGGTGATCAGGTTGCTGTTAAGCACGAGGCACAGTATAAGTTTTTTGGCGGTGTTTCAGCAGGCCACGAAAAGAAAAATAAGGTCAGAACAAGGCTGATTGCAAAAACAATTGCAGAAATTATAAATGACAGTGAAAATGTGCTCATTATGGGTCACAGATTTTCTGATTTTGATGCCTTCGGAAGTGCCGTCGGAATGTACTGTATTGCCAACCACTTCGGTAAGAAGGCAAACATTGTTCTTAATCAGGATAACACATTGGCTTTGCCGCTCGTGAAAAAATTCACGGAGCTTAAAGGCGATGGCATAATAATTTCTCCATCGGAGTCAAAGCAGTATGCAGGTACAAATACCCTTCTTATTGTTGTAGACACTCACAAAAAAGATTTCACGGAAAACCCTGAGCTTGTCGATATGGCAACCAAGGTTATGGTTATCGACCATCACAGAAAATCTGTCGGATATATTGAAGAAACGGTTATGTTTTATCATATGCCGAATTCTTCTTCTGCATCGGAAATGGTGACGGAAATCGCTCAATATGTTGACAGTAAGCCTGTTATCGACCCCTTTGCAGCGCTTGCTCTGTTTTCGGGAATTATGCTCGACACAAGGAATTTCATCTTAAGAGCAGGAGTGAGAACCTTTGAGGCTGCAGCATATCTTCGCTCAAGGGGTGCCAATACCGTTGACAGTAAAAAGCTTTTTTCAAACGATATGGAAATTTTCCGCCACAGAAATGCTATCATTGATGCGGCATATACCTACAAGGAATGTGCCATATCCCTTTCACCTGACGGACTTCAGAATGTGCGTCTGATAACCTCTCAGGCTTGTGATGAAATGCTTAATATCGAAGGTGTAAAAGCATCTTTTGTGCTTTATCAGAACGGTAAGGGCGTCAACATTTCTGCAAGAAGCTACGGTGAAATCAATGTCCAGCTTATTATGGAGGATATGGGTGGCGGCGGTCACCAGACAATGTCCGCCTGTCAGCTTGCTGATACAGATATGATTGAAGCGGAAATCAAGCTTCAGAATGCAATTGATAACTATTTAAGTAATATATAATACGGAGGAACATAACATGAAAGTTGTATTAAAACAGGATGTTAAAGGCTTAGGCAAAAAAGGTGAGCTTGTTAACACATCGGACGGTTACGCAAGGAATTTTCTTTTCCCGAAGGGTCTTGCATGCGAAGCCAATGCACAGAGCATGACCGAGCTGAAAAACAGAGAGCAGTCTGAAAAATACAGAATTGAAACCGAAACTGCTGCAGCAAAAAAAGCGGCTGCCGAAATCTCAGGCAAAACAATAAGAATTACCGCAAAGGCAGGCGCAAACGGTAAGCTTTTCGGCTCCGTAACCTCAAAGGAAATTGCCGAGAAAATTACCAAGGAATTCGGTATTAAAACTGATAAGAGAAAAATTGTTGTTGACGACATTAAGCAGTTCGGTACTTATGAATTTGAAATCAAGCTCTATACCGGTATTTCAGCAAAGCTTTTTGTAATGGTAGGGGAATAATTAAAAATAAGTTCGTCCAAAACGGGGTGACAGAAAATGAATTCAACAAATTCCTTCACATCGCTTGAAGATGTGAATATGCCATATTCCCTTGAAGCTGAGCAGGCTGTGCTTGGTTCGATTCTTATAGAGCCATCGTGCATAACACAGGTGCTTATTCTTGTTAAGCCTGAATATTTTTATCTTCCACAGCACAGATCTATTTTCACAATTATGCAGGAGCTTGACGCTCTTGGCAATAAAATAGACCCGCTTATTGTTCTTGAAAAGCTAAAAAGCGAAAAGGTTTATGATGATGCAAACGGAAAAAAATATCTCTTTCAGCTTGCCGATCTTGTACCTTCAACGGAAAATGTTGAGGCTTACTGTAATATTATCCGTGAAAGATATTATAAAAGAGCGCTTATCAATGTTTCAAAACCATAATTGACGATGCAGCCAATTCTGATGAGCAGGCGGACCTGCTTTTGGAATCTGCCGAGCAGAAGATTTATGATATCCGTCAGGGCAGAGTTACAAGAGGACCCGCAAAAATCGGCGATATAATCGTCAATGAGGTTTATGATAAGCTTCAGAAGCTCAGCTCACCGGATAAGGATAAATACAAAGGCTTCACAACCGGCTTTGTTGACCTTGATAAAGCTATCACAGGTCTCAATAGGTCTGACCTTATAATTATCGGCGCCCGTCCCGCTATGGGTAAAACAAGTCTTGCTCTTAATCTTGCAAGAAACACTGCCATGATGGGCAAAAAGAAGGTGCTTTTCTTCTCTCTTGAAATGACAAAGGAGCAGCTTGCACAAAGGGTGCTTTCAACAGAAGCAAGAGTTGAAAGCACGAAAATGAGAACGGGTAACATCTCAAGTGATGAGTGGGCAAAATTAGCTACCGCAACAGCTCTCCTGAGTAACTGTGAGCTGTATTTTGATGATACATCGAACATGACGGTTTCTGAAATGAAATCAAGAATCAGACGTCTTCGTGATGTTGACGCTGTTTTTGTTGATTATCTGCAGCTCATGAAAAGCGGCGGAAGGGTTGAAAGCCGTGTTCAGGAGGTTTCTGAAATAACAAGAAATCTCAAGCTTATGGCAAAGGACCTCAATATTCCCGTTGTTGTTCTCGCTCAGCTTGCAAGAACAACAGAGGGCCGTGGAAAATCACACAAGCCTCAGCTTTCTGACCTTCGTGAATCAGGTTCAATTGAGCAGGATGCTGATATCGTAATCATGCTTTACAGAGATGAATATTATGCTTCGGAAAAGGATGGTGCCCCCGAGGAGGCTGAAAGACCGCCCGTTAATGAAGCAGAATTTATAATTTCAAAGAACAGACACGGTCCCACAACAACCATTAAGGTTGCATGGAACGGTGATTACACCTTGTTCTCAAATCTGGAGACAATCCGAAATGATATGTAAAGTTAAACGAACAATTGAAAAATACGATCTTCTCTCACAGGTGAAAACGGTTGCCGTCGGAGTATCGGGCGGAGCAGATTCAATGTGTCTTCTCAGTATTTTAGGTTCATTAAAGGAAGAATATGGTATTATTATAAAAGCCGTTCACCTGAATCATAACCTGAGAGGAGAGGAGGCAAAACGGGATGAAAGCTTTGTTAGGGAGTATTGCGCACTTCATGGCATTGAGCTTGCCGTTTTCAGCGAGGATATAGCTGCACTTTCCAAAAAAACGGGAATGGGAGAAGAGGAGTGCGGCAGAATGATTCGTTACCGTGTTTTTGGTGAAATGAACTGCGATGCTGTTGCAACTGCCCATTCTCTTTCAGACAGTATTGAAACTCTGCTTTTTAATCTGAGTCGTGGTACAGCTTTGAAGGGGTTATGCGGAATTCCTGCAAAAAGAGAGCCGAATATCATAAGACCGCTTATCGAATGTACACGGAAAGAAATTGAAGATTACTGCGAAAAAAATCATGTTCCCTACATAACTGATTCTTCAAATCTTTCTGATGATTACATGAGAAATCATATCAGACATAATCTTATACCCGATATTTCAAAAATAAATGAGGGTTATGAAAATAATATTGCAAGATGCATAAGTTCACTCAGCGAGGATGATGATTTTTTAACCCGTGAAAGTGAAAAGCTTCTGAAGGAAAGCAAAACGGACGAAGGCTATAAGCCGAGCGTTTTGAAAAAAGCTCATCCGGCAGTGCGCAAAAGGGCTTTGGCTCATATTTTAAAAAGTAATATGAACAAGAGCACCGAAAACAGACATGTTGAGCTTTTTAATGAAATCGTTATGAAGTCCGGCGGAAAAATTGAAATCGGTACGGACTTGTATATTTCAGTGAAAGGTGATATAATCTTTTTTCAGCAGCGCTGCGAAGCTGACGGAAAATGGATAAGTGAATTCATCGGTGACAGAACTGAAACGCCATACGGTGTTTACAGGCTTTGCAGTTCCGACAAAAAAGAAGCAAACGCAATTGATGCCGATAAACTTCATGATAAGCTGTATCTTTCATCAAGGATGCAAGGGGATAGCTTCACCTTCAGAAAAAGAGGAATGACAAAAAGCTTGAAAAAGCTTTTCAATGAAATGAAAATTCCGCAGGAAAACAGAAACCGCATTCCCGTGCTTCATGACGGTCAGAATGTGGTCTGGGTTGAAAATGTGGGAGTCAATGCGTTTTATACACCGGACGAAAAAACCAAAAATATTATCATAATAAAGAGGGAAGGATAAATAATATGCTTAAGGACATTAAAGAAGTTTTTTTCTCCAAAGAAGAAATTCAGGGAATGGTAAGTCGCATCGGTAAACAGATAAGTGAGGATTATAAGGACAAGAATCTTCTGTTGGTTTGCGTTCTCAAGGGCTCAGTCTGTTTTATGTCCGATCTTATGAAAGAAATCACAATTCCTTGCAAAATTGATTTTATGGAAGCTAAAAGCTATGGCGCAGCAACCGTAACCTCGGGTGTTGTCAATATTTCGAAGGATATTGTTTATGATATTTCCGATTATGATATTCTTCTCATTGAGGATATTTTTGACAGCGGCAGAACTCTTGAGAAGCTTACTCAGATTCTTTCCCACAGAAATCCGAAAAGTGTAGCTTGCTGCTCACTTCTCGATAAGCCCGAAAGAAGAGCAGAGGGCGTAAAGCTTGAGCTTAAGTATACAGGCGCACAGGTACCGGATGCCTTCGTTGTTGGCTACGGTCTTGATTATGATGAATATTACCGTAACCTTCCTTTCATCGGAGTTCTCAAACCGGAAGTTTACACTGAAATAAAGGAGTGAATACCTATTGAATAACAACAGCAGCAATACCAACAAGGCAGCGCCCAAATGGGGCAATTATCTCTATCTCATCGTGCCTATACTGCTCATTATAACAATGGCATATGTAATAGGCGATAAAACCCGCCCCGAAAAACCTCAGTATTATGAAATTGTAAGCAGCTTCAGAAACGGTCAGGTGACAGAGTATTCTCTTAATCTTGGCAGTGGTGCTCTTGAATATAAGCTCAAGGGCAACGATGAAGAAAATAAATATACGGTTCCCAATGTAGATATTTTCCTTAACGATGTTCATAATTACATCACTGCATATAACCTTGAAAATCCCGATGCTCCCATTAAGTACGACTATATAAGAGGTTCTTCGGGTTCTTGGTGGGCAAGTATGCTTCCGACCCTGATTTTAACCGTTCTTATGGTTGCAGGCGTTGCACTTATGTACCGTAAAATGGGCCAAAGCATACAAAACGAGAATAATCGTACCTTGGCATTCGGCAAGGCGAGAATCAAGCTTGGAAAAGATCAGAAAACCAAAACAACCTTCAAGGATGTTGCCGGTGCCGATGAAGAAAAGGCTGAGCTTGAAGAAATAGTTGAATTTCTTCGTTCGCCTGATGATTTCAGCGCTTTGGGTGCAAGAATTCCCAAGGGTGTTCTTCTTGTCGGCCCTCCGGGTACAGGTAAAACCCTTCTTGCAAAGGCTGTGGCAGGTGAAGCAGGTGTACCCTTCTTCTCAATTTCAGGCTCTGACTTTGTTGAAATGTATGTTGGTGTCGGCGCTTCAAGAGTCCGTGACCTTTTTGAACAGGCAAAGAAGAATTCTCCTTCAATTCTTTTCATTGATGAAATTGATGCCGTTGGTCGTCACCGTGGCGCCGGTATGGGAGGCGGACATGACGAAAGAGAGCAGACCCTCAATCAGCTTCTCATTGAAATGGATGGCTTCGGTGCAAATGAAGGCGTTATTATAATTGCCGCAACAAACCGTCCCGATATCCTTGACCCTGCGCTTTTAAGACCCGGCAGATTTGACCGTCAGCTTACAGTAGGTTATCCCGATGTCAAGGGCAGAGAAGATATTCTTAAGGTTCATGCAAGAAATAAGCCCCTTGCACCTGATGTCAGACTTTCTGTTGTTGCCCGTTCAACTGCAGGCTTCACCGGTGCTGATCTTGAGAATCTTCTTAATGAGGCAGCTCTTCTTGCTGCAAGAAGAAAGAAAAAAGCAATCACCATGCTTGAAATTGAAGAAGCAACAATCAAGTGTGTTGTGGGTACTGAAAAGAAATCAAAGAAAATCAGCGATAAAGAAAAGAAGCTTACAGCTTACCACGAAGCAGGCCATGCTCTTGCTACTTATTACACTCCCGATCAGGATCCTGTTCATCAGATTTCCATCATTCCCAGAGGTATGGCAGGCGGCTACACCATGTCCCTTCCCTCTGAGGACAGAAGCTACCGTTCAAAGCAGGATATGCTTGATGACATAGTTGTACTTCTTGGCGGTCGTGTTGCAGAGGCTGTTGTTCTCGGTGATATTTCAACAGGTGCCTCAAACGACATTGAACGTGCAACAGAGATTGCTCGCAACATGGTAACCAAGTATGGTATGAGTGAAGCCCTCGGACCGATTATGTTCGGTTCATCTGACCGTGAGGTTTTCCTTGGCAGAGATTACAGCAGCATGAGAAACTATTCCGAATCTGTTGCTTCCGATATTGATGCCGAAATCAAGAAAATCATTACTTATTGCTATGATAAGTGCCGTGAGATTATTGAAACAAACCGTGAAAGACTCAATGTTGTTGCTGAGTATCTTATTACTAATGAGAAAATCGACGGACCTGATTTTGAAAAGCTCATGAAGGGCGAAAGTATTTCTGATGAAAAAGCACAGGAAGAAAGTGCTGAAGCATCAGCCGACAACGAAAAAACAGAGAATTAAGAATGATTTAACGGACTGACGCAATTTTGTGCGGCAGTCCGTTTTTGTGTACAAGATATTGTGATAAAATACTTGCCCTTGAGAAAAGTTTGTGATATACTTTAATTTGATAAATTATGATTGACTTGGTATGGAGGACATATATGTTAGAGTATATTAAAATTCTGATTCTGGCAATTTTTACGGGCGTGTCGGCACCCTTGCCCACATCCTCTGCTGCTCATTATTCTTTTATGAACTGTGTTCTTAATTTTTCGTCTGATGAAGCACTTTTAGGCTTTTATTATTCGGTTTTTATGCTTGTTGTTGCTTTTGTTGTTTTCTTTGCACTGAGAAAAATCTACATAAAAGCTGCAAAATCGCTTTTTTCAAAATCCAAGGATAAAACCACACTCGCTTATAAAAAACGTCAGAAGAACATTTTTCTTTCAATGCTGCCGTCATTGATTCTGTTTATTCCTGTTTCATCTGACACACTTTTGTGCGATTATTTTGAAAAATTCCTTTCACCTAACAGCCTTCTTGTAATTTGCATAGCTTCTGTTGTGTGCGGACTTTTTCTTGTGATTTCCATCTGGTACACAAATAAAGGTGATAATACCAAGAAAAGAGGAGGCACCACAAGGGATGTAATGAGAATGTCCGTTTATAATCTTGTTTCTCATATGATACCCGGGCTTTCCAAGGTTTCCCTTTCTGCAACAAACCTTCTTATATGTGATGTTGAACCGAAGGTTATTACAAGAGAAATTTTCCTTTATCTTGCCCCGCAGATTTTTCTTTTTAATCTCATTAAGGTTGTGAGAGCGCTTGTTGGCGGACTTGTTTTTGACCCTGTCACTTTGATTATAGGTATTGTTGCTGTCGCCTTGTCAAGTGCTTTGATTGTTTCTCTTTCCGGCAAGGTAAACATGAGAAAGCTTTATGCTTTTTTCAGCGTTTATTCAATCGCTTTCGGTATTTTTACGGGCATAAGTTCCTTCATTCTTTAATAAACGGAGAGTATAAATAATATGGCAAATACAAAATCAAATAAAACCGGTGGTGCAAAAAAGAAAACTGCAACCAAAAAATCCGGTGGCGGAAAAGGTAAATCCGCAAAAAGTAAAACAAAGGTAGTCGGCAAAAATGCCGGTGAAAGACTCAGCCTTTTGGAAACACACCGCAATATAGTTATGCTTATTTATCTTGCTTTAGGTGTGATTTTCGGCTGTTTTGCATTTATCGGCGGCTCAAATATCTGGGAAACTGTCAGAGCTGCTCTTTTCTCCTTCTTCGGTATCGGCTTATACATTCTTGTGGCTTTTCTTGTGGTTGTCGGAATAAGAATTGCTTTGGGCAACCTGAAAAAAAGTCTTATTAAAACAAATTTATCGGGAGCATTTTTAATTATAATGTTCCTGTCCTTTGTTCATCTTTTCAACTATACTGTCGGCGATGGCGGAATGGCTGAATGGCGTGAGCATCTTTCTCACGCTGCCGGAACAGGCTGGGATATGGGTGTAAATTCCTTCCATTGGTGCGGAGGTATTATCGGAGCTGTTGTCGGTGGTCTTCTTCTTGAGGGATGCGGCAAAGCGGGTGCTTTTGTTATTGTAGGAGCACTTTTAATTGTAAGTATTCTCGTTTGCTTCGGCATCGGTCTTAATTCTGTCGGAAATGTTGTTTCAACCTTTATCAACAAGAGTAAAGACAAAATAGATGAGACAAATGAAAACACAAAAATCAGGCTTGATGAGAAAAAAAGACTTCGTGAAGAAAAGAAAAAGCTTGAAGAAGAACAAAGAGCTCTTGAAAGCGAAGAAAATATTGATGAAAATGAGGAATCAGAAGAATATTTTGCCGAAGAACAGCTTGAAACTGATTCAAATTCTGCAGTGGGAATTTTTGATTTCAACGAAACAGAAATTGAAAATGATCCTCTGAAAAATAAAGAGGAACCCGTAAAGCCTGCTGCACCCTTTAAGAGTAAGCAAAGCAATACTCCTATTTCAAATCAGACATACAAGAGGACTCTTAAGCCCTACAGACCTGATGAAAATGTATTCACTTATCCTGATAAAAATGCCTCAGTATCAACGAGCAGAAGCGAAACGAATATAAGATTTTCGGGTGACGACCTTATTTCTGCGGGTGCAAAAAGAACCGAAGACGCTTTCGGAAATGCCTATAAAACAAATAAGGAGGAAGAAGTACTTCCTGTCGATTACGAAGAAATAAAAGAAAATATTGAGGAAGGTATTTTTATTGATGTTGACGATGAATTTGCCGACAGAAGGGAAGAGCTTTCCACAAAAGCGAAAAAAATTGTTAATGATGCGGCTGATTCTGCAGCGGCTGTGAGAAAAAAGAACATGGATGAAGTCAACAATTTTGTTGAAGAAAAGAAAACCAAAAGGGAATATACTCTTCCTTCCATCGATTGCCTCAATGAACCTAAGTTCGGCAGTGAGGAGAACTATGCCGAGGAAATGAAGATGACAGCGAGAAAGCTTGTCGATGTTCTGAAAAGCTTTGGAGTTGAAACAAAGCTTATCGGTGTTTCAAGAGGACCTTCCGTAACAAGATACGAGCTTTCACCGGCTCCGGGCGTTAAAATCAGCAAAATCACAAATCTTGCCGATGATATTGCACTCGGTCTTGCATCATCGGGCGTTCGTATTGAAGCTCCGATTCCCAATAAGTCAGCCGTCGGTATTGAGGTTCCGAACAAGAGCCGTGCAACGGTAACAATGAGAGAAATGGTTTCATCGGAAGAATATAACAAAGGCAAAAACAGCGGTAAGCTTCTTAATGTTGCACTCGGTAAGGATATCACAGGTAATATCACCTGCGCAGACCTTTCAAAAATGCCTCACCTTCTTATTGCGGGTACAACAGGCTCAGGTAAATCTGTCTGCCTCAATGTTATGATTGCAAGTATTCTTTATAATGCGACACCTTCTCAGGTCAAGCTTCTGATGATTGACCCCAAGCAAGTTGAATTCACTGTTTATAACGGCATACCCCACCTTCTTGTTCCGGTTATCTCTGATGCAAGAAAGGCAGCCGGCTCTCTTGCATGGGCTGTTGGTGAAATGGATAGCCGATATAAGACTTTTTCATCCTGTGCCGTTCGTGACATCGCATCTTACAACAAATATGCTGAAGAACATCCCGAGCTCAATTTGCAATATATGCCGCAGATTGTGATTTTTATTGACGAGCTCAACGACCTTATGATGGTATCACCTAAGGAGGTTGAAGATTCAATCTGCCGTCTTGCGCAGAAGGCGAGAGCAGCGGGTATGCACCTTGTTGTTGCAACGCAAAGACCTTCTGTTGATGTTATCACAGGTATCATCAAGGCTAACATACCTTCAAGAATTTCTCTTTCGGTTTCATCACAGGTTGACTCAAGAACAATTCTTGATGCCATCGGTGCCGAGAAGCTTCTTGGTAACGGTGATATGCTCTTTAACCCCGTTGGTATGTCAAAGCCTGTCCGAATTCAGGGCGCATATCTTTCCGATACAGAAATTGAAAAGATTGTTACCTTTATAAAGAACCAGGAAAATGCTGAATATGACGACGGAATTATGGAAGAAATTGAGAAGAATGCAGTTGTTGATACAAAGAAAAAGTCGTCTTCGTCAGTGGCGGGTGACGATGCTGATAATCAGTACGATGTTCTTATTGAAGATGCAATGAACATTGTAACTGAACTGAATTCTGCTTCAACAACGGTTATTCAGAGAAAGCTTTCTGTCGGATACGCAAGGGCTGCGAGGATTATGGATCAGCTTGAGCAGCTTGGCTATATTTCACCGGCAGAAGGCAACAAACCAAGACGAGTTCTTGTTTCAAGGGCTCAGTATCTTGAAATGCGTGCAGGTGCCGATAATGTTGGCAACGATGATTTTGATGTTTTATCTGACTGATTTTCAGTTCATTAAAAGGATTATTTATGAATGATTTTTTACCCCTTAAAAAAGAAGATGCACTGAAAAGAGGGTGGGATGAGGTAGACTTTGTCTATGTAATCGGCGACGCTTATGTTGACCACCCTTCATTCGGTCCTGCGATAATATCTCGTGTGCTTGAGCATAACGGCTTTACTGTTGGCATTATCTCACAGCCTGATTGGCGCAGCGCAAATGATTTCACCGAATACGGAAAGCCGAGACTCGGCTTTTTCGTGTCTTCCGGCAACATTGACTCAATGGTTGCTCATTATACTGCCGCAAAGAAAAAGCGCAGCGATGATGCCTATACCCCCGGTGGAAAGGCTGGTTCAAGACCTGACAGAGCAGTAATTGTTTATTGCAACAGAATCCGTGAAGCCTACGGGGATATTCCTATAATAATCGGTGGCCTTGAAGCGTCACTTCGACGCTTTGCTCATTATGACTATTGGGATGATAAAATACGCCGTTCAATCATTTTTGACTCACAGGCAGACCTGATATCCTACGGAATGGGTGAAAAACAAACCGTTGAAATAGCTGAAAGGCTTCGCAACGGTGAAAGTATTTCTGAAATCCGTGATGTGAGAGGAACTTGTTATATCTGTGATGTCAAGGATACGCCGTTAACGGGTGCAGAATGTCCCTCTTATGAAAATGTTGTCAGAAGCAAAAAGGAATATGCTGTTTCCTGCCGTATTCAACAGGATGAACAGGATCACATAAGAGGAAAGCTCATCAAGCAGCGTCACGGAAACAAAATGCTTGTTCAGAATCCACCTATGCCTCCGCTTACCACTGAAGAATTAGACGAAATATACGCTCTGCCTTATATGAGAACATATCATCCTTCATATGAAGAAAAGGGTGGTGTGCCCGGAATTGAGGAGGTTCGTTTTTCAATCACTCACAACAGAGGCTGTTTTGGTGGCTGCAACTTTTGTTCAATTGCTTTTCATCAGGGAAGGTATGTTACTTCAAGAAGCAAAGAATCTATCCTGGCAGAGGCAGAGCTTCTCACAGGACTTCCCGACTTCAAGGGTTATATTCACGATGTCGGCGGTCCGACGGCTAATTTCAGGCAAACCTCATGTGAGAAACAAAAAACAATGGGTCTTTGCAAGGGCAAAAAATGTCTTGCACCAAAGGTTTGTCCTGCTCTCAAAGCAAATCATGAGGAATATGTTGATATACTTCGTTCAATGAGGAATATCAAAGGAATAAAGAAGGTATTTATCCGTTCGGGCATAAGATATGACTATATGCTTCAGGATAAAGACGAAACCTTTTTCAAGGAACTTATCAGATATCATGTCAGCGGTCAGCTTAAGGTTGCACCGGAGCATTGCTCTGCTATGGTCCTTGAAAAAATGGGCAAGCCTTATATTGACACCTATGTTAACTTTTCAAAAAGGTATTTTGAGCTGAGCAAAAGTGTCGGTAAGGAGCAGTATCTTGTTCCTTATCTCATGTCTTCTCATCCCGGCTCGAGACTTGATGATGCAATTGAACTTGCTCAGTTCCTGAAAAAAAGAAATATCAGACCTGAACAGGTTCAGGATTTTTATCCCACTCCGGGAACAATTTCAACCTGTATGTTTTATACGGGGCTTGACCCTTATACAATGAAAGAGGTTTTTGTTGCAAAAACTCCCGAGGAAAAAGCTATGCAAAGAGCTCTTTTGCAGTATTATAATCCTGCCAATAAACAGATTATTATTAAAGCTCTGAAAAAAGCGGGCAGGTACGATCTGATCGGTAAAGGTGAAAAATGTCTTGTTACAGAGGATAGAAATTCGCTGACACCGAATAAAAACAGAGCAAATCAACGAAACCAAAAAAAGGACGGTTATAATTATGGCAAGACGAAGAAGGGGAAGAAAAGGTAAGCACAGTATTCTCATCACTGTTATTGTTATTATTCTTATAGCTCTTGGCGCCGGAATTGAAAAAACAGGAGTCGGAGATGTCAATCCGTATTCATCAAAGGATGCCTATGTGCATTTTATAGATGTCGGTCAGGGATCATCTGCATTGATTCAGGTCGGCTCAAAAGGAATTCTTATTGATGCCGGCGAAACAGATTATGGCGACTATGTTGTTGAATATCTTAACTCATGCGGTATTGAAGAGCTCGAATATGTCATTGCTTCCCATCCTCATTCTGACCATATCGGCGGAATGTGTGATGTACTTGACAGCTTCACCGTCGGAGAATTTATAATGCCGCTGCTTACAGAAATCAACATTCCCACCACCAGAGTTTATGAAAATATGCTGAACAGCCTTTTTGACAAGGATATTACCATAAGCGTGGCAGAGGTTGGGGCAAAATATGAAATTGAAGGAGCTTCTCTTGAAATTTTCGGACCTGTCGAGCAGACTATTGATTTAAATGATATGTCAGTTATATGCAAGGTAAATGTCAACGGAACTGAATTTATGTTCCTTGGCGATGCCGAAAAGCCTGAGCTGTCATCGGTTTATAATTCAGTTGCTCTTGATTTCGAAGCAGATGTTATTGCAATGGGTCACCACGGCAGCAGTACATCCATCCACAAAAAATTTCTCAATGCGGTTGATGCGGATGTTGCTGTTATAAGCTGCGGTAAGGATAACTCCTACGGACATCCGAATGAGGAAGCTCTGGAATACATTGACCAAGCAGGTATGACGCTTTACAGAACCGACTATGAAGGCGACATTGTGTTTAAATGCACCGAAGGCGGATATGAAAGGATAGAAAACTGATGAAATATACAGTTGACAGGATAACAGACGGTGTGGCAGTTCTCGAAAAAGAGGATATGAGCCATGTTGAAGTATCCGTGAAGCTTTTACCTTACAATATAAAAGAGGGGAGTATCCTTGTTTTTGACGGCAGCTCATATACCGTCGATCACACACTTGAAGCCGAAAGAAGAAGAATGCTTCTTCAAAAGCAAGAGGATTTGTTGAAAAAGTCAAAAAAACAATAAAAAATTTGTGAAAATTACTTGCATTTTAAAAATGCTTGTGATATACTCATCAAGATAACGCACGCAAAGGGATTGGTATGCCGGTTTCGCCCCGTCGGGGTGTGCATGCTTTTGAACTTGCGGTGGTTAAAAAACAAAAGGAGGACATAACAATGTCAGTAGTATCAATGAAACAGCTTCTTGAAGCAGGTGTACATTTCGGTCACCAGACAAGAAGATGGAACCCGAAAATGGATCAGTACATTTTCGCAGAAAGAAACGGAATTTACATCATCGACCTTCAGAAGACAGTGAAGAAGCTTGAAGAAGCTTATTCCTTCATCAAGGAAGTTTCCGAAAATGGCGGTGAAGTTCTTTTCGTAGGCACAAAGAAGCAGGCTATGGATTCAATCAAGGAAGAAGCTATCCGTTGCGGTATGCCTTTCGTTAACGCTCGTTGGCTCGGCGGTATGCTCACAAACTTCCAGACAATTCAGAAGAGAATCAAGAGACTTGCTCAGCTCAAGGCTATGGAGCAGGACGGCACTTTTGCACTTCTTCCTAAGAAGGAAGTTATCAAGCTCAACCTTGAAATTGAAAAGCTTGAAAAGTTCATGGGCGGTATCACAGAAATGAAGAAGCAGCCCGCTGCACTCTTCATCGTTGACCCCAGAAAAGAAAGAATCGCTGTTGCTGAAGCTCACAAGCTCGGTATCCCCATCGTTGCTATCGTAGACACAAACTGCGATCCCGATGAAGTTGACTATGTAATCCCCGGTAATGATGACGCTATCAGAGCTGTAAGACTTATCGCAGGTGCTATGGCTGACGCTATCATCGAAGGCAGACAGGGTGAAGCAAACGCTCCCGCAGTTGAAGCTGCAGAAGAAGCTGCTGCTGAATAATTAAAATAACAGACCACGTTAATTGCGTGATTTCTTTTACAGAAGATATAATAGGAGGAATTTATTATGGCATTTACAGCTAAAGACGTACAGGCTCTTCGTGAGAAGACAGGCGTAGGTATGATGGATTGTAAGAAGGCTCTTGTTGAAGCTGACGGCGATATCGATAAGGCTATTGATATTCTCAGAGAAAAAGGTCTTGCTTCTGCTGCTAAGAAGGCAAGCCGTGTAGCTGCTGAAGGTGTTGTTGCTGCTTACAGTGACGCTAACGCCGGTGCTCTTGTTGAAATCAACTGTGAAACAGACTTCGTTGCTAAGGGTGAACCGTTTGTAAACCTTGCAGCTAAGGTTGTTAAGACTGTTGTTGCTGCAAAGCCTGCTGATGTTGAAGCTCTTCTTGCTACAAAGGCAGTTGACTCAGACAAAACAGTTGACGAAGAAGTTCAGGAGGTTTTCCTTGCTCTTCGTGAAAATATGAAGGTTCGCAGATTTGCTCTTGTTGAAGGTCATACTGCAACATATATCCATGCCGGCGGTACAGTTGGTGTTATTGTTGCATTTGATGTTGATGATGCAACTGCAGCTAATGACGAATTTGTTGCAATGAGCAAAAACGTAGCAATGCAGATTGCTGCTATGAACCCCGAATATTTGAGCAAGGCTGATATTTCCGAAGAAGAGATGGCTAAGATGAAGTCAATTACAATTGACAGTGCTCTTAACAAGCCTGAATCACTTCCCGTTCCCATTCTCAACAGCATCATTGAAGAAGCAACTGCTGATAAGAAGTGGAGCGATGAGGATATCGCTATTTATAAGGGTCTTGATCAGAAGCAGAGAAAGAACTTTATCAACTTCATTTCCAAGGAAGCATTGGCTGCTCTTGCTGAGATTGCAGTTTCTCACAAAGCAGAAATTTCTGAAAACAAAATCTTTGTTGGTCTTGTTCAGGGCCGTATCGCAAAGCAGATCAAGGAAGTTTGTCTTCTTGAGCAGACATTTGTTCGTTCAGATCTTTTTGACGGCGATGTTAACGGTTATGTAAATTCAGTGGCTAAGGCTCTCAATACTGAAGTTAAGATTTCAAGCTTTGTTCGTTTCGCTAAGGGCGAAGGTATTGAAAAGAAGGTTGACGATTTCGCTGCAGAAATCGCATCAATGGTTAAATAATCTATTTGACAATCAGAAAGGTACATCCTTTGCGATGTACCTTTTTTATGTTTGAAAATTTTATGCAAAAATATTGCTGATATATTACATAAATATTCAAGTATCTCTTGACTTTTATGCAAATTTATGTATAATAAACAAAGATATTTGCATATAAATGCGAATCATATTATTTTAAGAAGGTATTCCCATGGTTAAGGTTTTTATTGATGGTCAGGCTGGCACAACGGGTCTTCAGCTCAAAAAGAAGCTTTTGAGCCACCCTTATGTTGAGCTGATTGAAATTGAAGAAGAAAAGCGAAAGGATGCTGCCGAAAGGCAGAAGCTGATGAATTCAGCCGATGTTGTATTTCTCTGTCTTCCCGACGCTGCGGCTGTTGAGGCGGTTAAGCTTGTCACTAATCCGGATACAGTTATAATTGATGCAAGTACCGCACACAGAACAAACAGTGAATGGACATACGGCTTTCCTGAGCTTTCACAGAGTCATTTCAACAATATAAAAACATCAAAACGGATTGCTAATCCGGGTTGCCATGCTACCGGCTTTATTTCAATTGTATATCCTCTTGTTGCCGGTGGAATTATGCCCAAGGATTATCCCGTAACTGCTCACAGTATTACAGGCTACAGTGGTGGCGGAAATAAAATGATAGGGGAATATGAAAATGAAAACAGACCGTCTGATTATGACAGTCCACGGCAGTACGGTCTGACACAGTGCCATAAGCATTTGCCTGAAATGCAGAAAATTACCGGACTTGATACAATACCTGTATTTAATCCGATTGTCAGTGATTTTTATTGTGGTATGGCAGTTTCTGTCCCTGTTCACACAAAGCTTTTGAAGAACAAAATGACTGTTTACGATATGAAGGCTTATTTTGTGAATTATTATAAGGAAAGTAAATTTATAACAGTGCATAGCGGACCTGAAAACGGCTTTTTACCTGCCACAGGTCTTGAAGGCACAAATAATTTAAGAATATATATCTGTGGCAATGATGAACGAATGACCTTAACGGCGGTTTTTGATAATCTCGGCAAGGGTGCTTCATCGGCGGCAATTGAAAATATGAACATAGCAATGGGCTTTGATGAAGCCACTGCTTTATAAGGAGGCAGAACAATGAATTATATAAATGGTGGTGTAACTGCACCGAAAGGCTTCACAGCATCAGGAATACACTGTGGAATCAGAAAAAATCAAACCAAAAAGGACCTTGCCATGATTAAAAGCGAGGTGAAATGCACTGCTGCGGCTGTTTATACACAGAACAAGGTATACGGTGCTCCTATTACCGTAACAAGAGAAAACATTTCTGATGGCTTTGCACAGGCTGTTATTGTCAATAGCGGCAATGCAAATACCTGCAACAGTGACGGTGTTGAAAAAGCAAAACTTATGTGTGAAATTGCATCTGAGGCTTTGGATGTGGCTTCAACCGATGTTATCGTTGCTTCAACGGGCGTTATAGGTATGACTCTTGATGTTACGCCTATCGCCAACAGTGCCAAAGAGCTTGCAGGTCAGATGAGCCATGACGGTGGTCACGATGCAGCCGAAGCTATTATGACAACAGATACTATTTCAAAAGAATGTGCAGTTGAGCTTGAGCTTGGAGGAAAAAATGTTACAATCGGTGCTTGCTGTAAGGGCTCGGGTATGATTCATCCCAACATGGCAACCATGCTCTGCTTTATGACAACGGACTGCGCAATCAGCTCTGATATGCTTCAGAAGGCACTCAGCTCAGTGGTTTGCGATACATTTAACATGATTTCTGTTGACGGCGACACATCTACAAATGACATGGTTTCAATTATGGCTAACGGAAAAGCTGAAAATCCGGTTATTGACAGTGAAAATGATGATTACAAAGCATTTTGTGAAGCTCTTATGTCTGTTTCCGTTAAGCTCTCCAAGCTTATCGCCGGTGACGGTGAAGGAGCCCAGAGACTTCTTGAGTGTACCGTTAAGGGTGCGCCCGAAATTCAAACGGCAAAGAGCATTGCAAAAAGCATCATCTGTTCTTCTCTTGTAAAAACAGCCATGTTTGGCGCAGATGCTAATTGGGGCAGAATTCTGTGTGCAATCGGCTATACTCCGGGTGAATTCAGCGTTGACACAATTGATGTATATCTTTCATCATGCAAGGGTACAGTCAAGGTGTGTGAAAAGGGATATGGAATTGAATTCTCCGAGGAAAAGGCGAAAGAGATTCTTCTTGAGGATGCAATCAGTCTTCTTATTGAAATGAATCAAGGTCAGTGTGAAGCTACCGCATGGGGCTGTGACCTTACATATGACTATGTTAAAATCAATGGTGACTATCGTACATAATGAGGTGTAAAAATGGGTGAGAATATTATAACAGACAGCATGAAAGCGCAGGTTCTTACGGCTGCTCTTCCGTATATCCAGAAATATTACGGAAAAACCGTTGTAGTTAAATATGGCGGAAATGCCATGATAAACCCTGAGCTTAAGCAGGCGGTTATGAGCGATATTATTCTGCTTTCTTTGGTTGGTATAAAAATTGTCCTGATTCATGGCGGTGGTCCTGAAATCAGCGGTATGCTCGGTAAACTTGGCATAGAATCAAAATTCGTTAACGGTCTTCGTTATACCGATAAGGAAACTGCAGAAATTGTTCAGATGGTACTTGCCGGAAAAACCAACAAGGATTTGGTTTCTCTTATTGAAGTCAGTGGCGGCAAGGCAGTGGGTCTTTGCGGAATTGATGGTGCAATGATCAAGGCTGAAAAATTAGTTGATGGCTTTGATTATGGCTATGTTGGTGAAATTGTTTCTGTTGATCCGAAGCCCATTATTAAGATTCTCGAGGAAAATTATATTCCTGTTATCGCAACTGTTGGTATCGATGATGAGGGTCAGGTGTACAATATCAACGCAGATACCGCAGCAGCTGAGATTGCGGCTGCACTTCATGCGGAGAATATTATCACTCTGACGGATATTCCCGGACTTTTAAGAGATGTGAATGACCCTTCAACGCTTATTTCACATATCAATGTTGATGATGTGGAGGCGCTTATTGAAAGCGGTATTATTTCGGGCGGTATGATACCGAAAATGAAAAGCTGTGAAAAAGCAGTGCGTTCGGGTGTTAACAAAGCAGTTATGATTGACGGCAGAGTACCGCATTCAATTCTGATTGAAATGTTTTCTGATGAGGGTATTGGTACTCTTATGACAAAGTGAGGTTAAATTATGAGTGAATTTGAAAAAATCAAATCTCAGGATGACTCTTATGTTGCCCATACTTATGGCAGATTTCCTGTTGCAATAAAGCAAGGCAAGGGTGCGACGTGTTTTGATTTTGATGGAAAAAAATATATAGATTTTTCAAGTGGTATCGGTGTCAATTCACTTGGCTTTTGTGATGAAGGTTGGGTAAATGCCGTAACACAACAGCTTAATACACTTCAGCACATTTCAAATCTTTATTACACCGAGCCATGCTCTGTAGCTGCAAAGCTTCTTTGTGAAAATACAGGCATGAAAAAAGTTTTCTTTTCAAACAGTGGCGCTGAGAGTAATGAAGGCGCAATCAAGTGTGCAAGAAAGTATAGCTATACAAAATACGGCAACGGAAGAAGCAAGGTTATAACTCTTGTCAATTCTTTCCACGGCAGAACCGTTACAACGCTTGCCGCAACCGGACAGGATGTTTTTCATAATTTTTTCTATCCCTTCACAGAAGGCTTCGAGTTTGTTCCGGCAAATGATATTGAAGCACTTAAAAATGCACTTGATGATACGGTTTGCGCTGTTATGATGGAGCTGATTCAAGGTGAGGGTGGCGTTATGCCCCTTGATAAAATATATGTTGAGCAGGTAAGTGAGCTTTGCAAAAATAACGATATCCTTCTTATTATTGATGAGGTTCAGACAGGTGTCGGCAGAACGGGAAAGCTTTTTGCTTTTCAGCATTTTGATATTAAACCCGATATTGTTACTACTGCGAAAGGCTTAGGCGGAGGACTTCCTTTGGGCTGTGTCATGTTCGGTGAAAAAACGGAAAATACCTTTGTACCGGGAGATCACGCAACAACCTTCGGTGGAAATCCTGTTGCAACAGCCGGTGCGGGATATATACTCGGTAAAATGGATAACGACTTTTTAAATGAAGTTGGCAGAAAAGGGGAGTACATCAAACAAAAAATTCTCAAAATGCCTTATGTTGAAGGCGTCGACGGTATGGGAATGATGTTAGGTGTCAGACTCGAAGACGGCATTAAAGCTGCCGATATCGTAAAAAAAGGCATAGAGTTTGGTGTTCTCGCTTTAACCGCAAAAATCAAAATTCGTCTTCTTCCTCCGCTTACTATCAGCTACGAGGAAATTGATGAAGGTCTTGCAGCTATCGAAAAAGCTTTGAAAGAGATATAAAAAAAGAGAGAGAAGCCTCTCTCTCTTTTTTGTCAGGGTGGATGAGTTGTAATCCGAACCCTATTCTGTTGGGTGTAATCCGGTTGTGGTTTCATCCGACGGATTTGTCGTGTTTTCAATATCCGGACTTTGTGTTGTGATATCAGAAGTGGTTGCCGATGTTTTCGAGTCGGTTATAGGTTCGGGTTGTTGGAATTTTTCTGATGTCAAAGAAATAATCAGGCAGAATAAAACAATAAAAATCACAAGCGCATAAAGGAAAGAAACACCTATCTTATCATTTTGACTATTCTTTTTTGTGTGGCTCTTTTTCTTACCGCTTTTTTTAACATTTTTATTAAGTGATCTGATTTTCATTTTATAAATCCTCTCAACAGTAAAATCAATATTATCATGCTTATATGATACTAAAAAAAGTTTTTATCTTCAAGTGTAAATTCAAAATATTTAAATTCCGGCGTGAAATATGACAGTAAAAAATATTTTCTTAAAATGGGAAAAAACAGTTGATTTTTTTAATTGTTTAATGTATAATATCAAAAGTTACACAGCGGGGTGTGGCGAAGTTTGGTATCGCGCTTGGTTCGGGTCCAAGAGGCCGGGGGTTCGAATCCCCCTACTCCGACCAACGGAAAAAGCCTTGAAACTCAACGAGTTTCAAGGCTTTTCCTTTTTGGAGATACCCTCTGCGAACTGCACCAAAACACAAAAAGCGCACAAAAAAGCGCACAACTTTCGGAAAAGGCGTTTGAAAGCCACCGATGCACCGCAAGAAAGGGTGTATCTTATGGCAGCAATCCGAGAGAACAAAAAGAATGGTAAAGTGGTTTCCTATCGCTTCACAACCTGTTTGGAGCGGGACGCACAGGGCAAACAGATACGGCGTTACGCCACTTGGACGCCACCCGAGGGTCTGACCCCCGCAAAGGCAAAGAAAGCCGCAGAACGGGCAGCGGACGCGTGGGAACAGGAAACGCGCAAGGAATACCAAGAGGAAAAGAAAGCGGCGGCGTGCGGTATGGCGTACAATCTACCGCCCGAGAAGCGGCGGGATGATTTCTGTGCCTTTGTCAATGATGTTTGGCTCCCGCTCCATGTGCGCGGCGGCAACTGCAAGCCGACAACCGTGGCGTACTACAAGAATATCGCAAAGGTTATCACAGACTACTTCGGTGGCTGCGTGCTGCAAGAGATAAGTCCCATCCAAATCCAAAAGTACCTTGTGTATCTGCAAACAGGCTACAAGACCCCACAGGGCAAGCCGCTTGCCCCTAAATCTGTTCGACACCACTACGGCACACTCACAAATATCTTCGGCTACGCGGACAAGCAAGAGATGATAGTAAAGAATCCGATGCAGCGCGTGGATGCTCCCAAAAAGGTCAAGAAAGCGGTGGATGCACTCACCCAAGAGCAAGCAAGCCGATTCTTTGAAGCACTCCCCGCGTGTGACCTCGATTTCCGCTGTATGCTGCACCTCTTTATCACTACTGGAATACGACGCGGCGAATGTATGGGAATCAAGTGGCGGGATTTGGATTTCAAACGCGGCACGGTCACCATAGCGCGCTGCGTGACCTACACGCCCGAATGTGGTGTGATAGTCAGCACTCCAAAGACAGAGAATAGTGTCCGCACAATCCCGCTGATGCCCTCCACGGTCAAGTTACTCCAAGAGTGGAAGAAGCAGACACAGGCAGAACACCCCGGCACGATACTCAAAGACGCATTTCTGTTTCCAAAAGGCAAAGATGTGTTTGAGCCGCGCGACCCGAACTCCATCACGCGGCGCGTCAAGCGGTTTATGGTAAAGAACGACTTTCCCGACCTGTCCCCACACGATTTGCGGCACTCCTGCGCCACGCTCCTGCTTGCCGAGGGCGCAGACATAAAGAGCGTACAGGAAATCTTGGGACACGCGGATGCAAGTACGACCCTCGACTATTATGTAAAGACCGACTTGCAGCAAATGAAAGCAGCAACACAAAAATACGCCGCCGCGTTCAATCTTTGAAAACGCGCAGCGGACAAGACGGAAAGGGACGGGAGAACAAATCTCCCGCCCCTTTTTATATTATCTGTTGCAAGACTTCTCTTGCATTGACTTCGTTGTTATCGTATTTCTTCCAATCCTCTGCTTTTGGTATCTGCGTGTTTAGGATTGGCTTGTGGCGGCGTATGTATTCGCCCTCTTTTTCTCCGATTTCTACAAGTTGATTTGTGATGCCTTTACTCTTGGCATAATAAAGCACATCAAAGGTTATCGGATGCCCCTTGCGCTGTGCTTCCGCGATAATGCGGTACTTCTTTTCGCTGTCCGTTTTGATACCCACATAATGCTCTGCAATCCGTCGCAGCATATTTGCGCTTTTGCCGATATAAACAATGTCCGCGTCTATCTTGATGCAGTATATTCCCGCGTGGCGGTACTTGTCCGCAAGTCCCTTGCGCTCCATCCACGCAACTGTATTCTCTACATAGTTACCCATTAGAACTCAAATACCGCCTGTTTCTTTTGCTCTATTGGCTTGGGTCTGTTCTTCCCCTCTGCTACTGGACGAGGGATGGTAACTTCCTTTACTTTTGGATAGAATACGGTCACTTCTTCGGATTCATCATTATTATTTATTCCCGCATTATCTGTCAAATCATTATTATATATTTCTATCATATCCCCCGTACCATTTGTAACGCCCTGCGGCTGCTCCTGTCCGTCTGCCGTACATTCCTCGAAATCTTGACCGTTATCCGTCATATCTTTTTTGGTCTGCGTGGCGGTCTGTGGGACTTCATAGAAATCGTATGTGTTGCCCCCGGCGGGGACGAGATACCCCATATTCACAAGTTTCTTGAACTGGTCACCATAGGTAGAGCGTGCCATCCCAATATCCCGCGTGATTGCAGCGGGAGAAAGGGCGAATGTGTAGTTGTCTGCATTGGCAGCAAGATACAGATACAACCGTAGGGCGGGCGCGCCGAGGATACGGGATGCAGCCATCCAATTCTCATTCTTGATACCGAGAAAATCTTTTGAAACGCGTTCCCGATGTACGCGCACAATGCGCTGATTAGGATATGTAATAGGTGGCATTGCATTTCCTCCATTACTGGCACAGGCTATCAATCGCCTGTTTCAATTCCTTGATTTCCATTAGAGCCTTTTGGATATCAACACTCACAGAAATACGCTGCAATACTCTTTCGGTGATTTCATCAATCAACTGTTCCCGCTCACGCTGCGCGTTCAATTCCTGCATAAACATTTTGTGCTGAATGTCTAACCGCTCATTGACATCATCAGTCATATTGAAAACGAACTTCTGTCGGTCAAATAAACTCATAGGATAGTTTTGATACATTTGATATTTCTCCTTTTTCTCACTTTTATATCTTGAAAACATACTTTTCTTTTGTTTTCTATAATTATTATACAATATTTTTCATAAAAAATCAAAAAAGGACGGTCAGCGGACACATCGGAGAAATTGACCGGGTGGCGGGTGGTATTACGGGAGAAAAATATTTTTGCACCCCCGGTTGCTTTATGCGTGACCCGCGCTCCCTCGAAATCGGTTTTGATTTTCACCGTTTCCGTTGTGTCCGTGCTGATTTTCTCTGTATCTCCCGGAATCAGCAATAATCCACGCCTATTTCCGCAGAATCAGCCGGAATCAGACGGAATCCAAAAGAATCTATGTGAATTGTTAGGAAATCAAACTTTTTTCGGGAAAATCCGCGAAAATACTTGACTTTTGATATATATATATATTAGAATGTACGAAAAGGGGTGCAATTTCGCACTTCTTCGTACATTTTTGTTTTTAGGAGGAATCCCTATGCGCTTTACCATCGACACCGAACTGGAAAGAATCATTGTCCCCGACACCTTTTTCAATCAGATTGACAAGATGAACGCAATTCTGATTGCCAACGGCGCAGAGGACAAGAAAATCGACTATGTTGAGTACATCAACGCCGCAATCGTCAAGGCACAGAAGCACGCCCCTGTCCGCAAGGCGGATGTGAAGTCTTTGAAGAGATAATATGGCGAAACGAGTAACCGAACAAGAGAAAGAAAAAATGTGGCGGCTGTATCAAGAAACTCCCAACTATACCAAGGTTGGAAAGATGGTCAAGCGCGACCCCGGCACAGTTTCCAAGTATGTGCGGGAGTATGAAGCCGCTATCCGTGCGGCGGCTGTTGTTCTCCACGCAAAAGAAAAGGAGTAATGAAAATGAAGAAAATTATTGCGCTGCTCTTGGCAGCTATTATGTGTCTGTCCTTGATTGCTTGTGGTGGCAATAATGCACCCGAAACAAACGAAACGCCTACCGAAACCACAGCACCCGAAGAAGTCAAAATGAGTAAGGATGAAATGTTAGCTATTGCAGAGGAATACACCGCTGGCGATATTCAGAATGATTCTATCGAAAATATCGCAAGAGCAAAGCAGAAGTATTGCAACAAAACCATCCTGCTTTCTGGAACTGTAAGAAATATCCAAGAAGATTATATCGAACTATCCGCAATGTATAGCGCAAACTACATAATTGATGTATATCTCTCCCTTGATGAACTGGTATTGTTAGAGCAAGGGCAATACATTACTGTTGTTGGTACTACCACAGACGAAATTATTGATGCGTCGGAAAATGTTGCAGAATACACTTTCGATTATAGCCACTACCAAATGCCCGATGCTTATTTTGTAAAGGACACGCTTGAAGTAACAGGTATTCTAAAAGGTGTTAGCAATAGTTATGCTCCCGCTTTCAATATCCAAATTGGTGAAAGCAATGTATTGAAACTGATTTATTTTGCCGAGAGTGTAGATACAAGCACACTTGAATACGGACAGGAAATCACATTTGTTGCAAAGGCAGTTAGCAAAAACGATAATTGGCATTATTATGATGCAGAAATAATTGGCTAATAAGAAAATAGCGCGGGGCATTAGTCCCGCGCTATTTTCTTGTGACGCACACGCAGCGCACAAGACGCGAAAAAAGCGCACAGATTTGTGCGCTTTTCGTTAGATTCCGCTTGCTTTTGGAACTGATTTATGATACAATAATTGTGTCAAAAACATCGGTAATTCGGTGGAATCAAGGCGTTTTCCGTCCCGCGTTATGCGGATTCGCGGCTGTTGCCGCAAGCCGTAATAACGCATCGTGCGACGGTTCGGGACCAAGAGGCCATGGGTTCAAGTCCCGTCACTCCGACCATTTTTAGAAAAGTACTCACTTTCAAGTGGGTACTTTTTTATAGGCCGATTGGTCCCGAACCAATGTGAGGGACCAGGCATTGAGCATGACCGCCGCCAGTGGCGGACAAAGGGAATGCGAAATGGCGCAGCGGTCAAAATTCGGCGATGTGAATAACGAGCAACGAATTTTGGGAACCGCAAGAGGTAGCCATGGGTTCAAGTCCCGTCACTCCGACCAGTGAAAAGTACCGCAACGTTAGAGAAATCAAGCGTTGCGGCTATTTTTTTATTTGTTTGTTTTTTTGTCATACAACCTCATTTTTTGCAATATTTTTTTCAATTGCATACAAATTGCATACATTGTTTACGGTCAACAATTCAATCAAAACAAATATATATTATTAAACCCCCTCCGCATTAAAACGGAGGGGGTTACAGCTATAATATGCATCTAATTAAAAATCAACTTCTGTGTCATAATAGCAGCATTTGAGGAGCTGTGCCATTTGTTCGGGGTTGATTTCTCTGGGATTGGAGCCTGTGCAAGCATCACCAACAGCAAGCTCAGCAACAGTGGGAAGCTTTTCAAGGAATTCAGCCTCATCAATAATTCCACCTTCATAATCCTTGATACAAGAGGGAATTTCGAGAGCTTTGTTCATTTCGTTAATTTTGTTGATAAGAGCATCAACAGTGGGTTCAAGACCGATGAAGGCAGCAATTTCTGCATATCGCTTAGCTGCAGTTTCGTTCTTTGAATTGAACTTGATAACCTTGGGAAGATACATAGCATTTGCACAGCCGTGTACAATGTGTCCTCCGGAGAAGGCTGCGCCGGTTTTGTGTGCCATTGAGTGAACAATGCCAAGAAGGGCGTTTGAGAAAGCCATACCGGCAAGACACTGAGCATTGTGCATTCTTTCACGGGCTTCCATACAACCGTTGAATGAAGGAATGAGATATTCAACGATCATTTTAATTGCATGAAGTGCAAGAGGATCAGTATAGTCACAGTTAAGTGTTGAAACATAAGCCTCTATTGCATGGGTGATTGCATCCATACCTGTGTGTGCTGTAAGCTTTTTGGGCATGGTTTCTGCAAGTGCAGGGTCAACAATTGCAACATCAGGAGTAATATTGAAGTCTGCAAGGGGATACTTAACACCTTTCTGATAGTCTGTGATAACTGAGAAAGCTGTAACCTCGGTTGCAGTGCCTGAGGTTGAGGGGATAGCACAGAACTGAGCTTTTGTGCGAAGGGTTGGGAAATTGAAGGGAATGCAAAGATCAGCAAAGGTTGTGTCGGGGTATTCATAGAATGCCCACATTGCTTTTGCAGCATCAATGGGTGAGCCACCACCGATTGCAACAATCCAGTCGGGTTCAAAGGCTCTCATTGCTTCTGCACCCTTCATAACTGTTTCAACTGAGGGGTCAGGTTCAACACCTTCAAAAAGTTGAACCTCCATACCTGCTTCATTAAGGTTTGCAACAACCTTGTCAAGGAAGCCGAATCTCTTCATGCTGCCGCCACCGGTTACAACGATTGCTTTCTTGCCCTTAAGTGTCTTAAGAGCATCAAGTGCATCCTTACCGTGATATAAGTCTCTGGGAATAGTGAATCTTGCCATTTAAATTTCCTCCTATAATTTAATATAGTAATTCTATCATGCACAGGAATATTTTTCAAGTGAATAAGAATAATAATTATTGAATTTATTCGGCGAATTTTTTAATAAGATGTTAAGCATGGCTGTTTGTCAAGTCTGCTGATATATATGTCTCTTGATTTTTTTAGATAGGAAATAAAGCGTTCGTCGAGCTCTGAAAGCTTATATCCGTTTCTGTAGATAAGAACATCTTTATACACCTTCTCATCAACAGAGGTCTGAATTTCAACAAGACCGTATTTTTTCAGAGTCTCGTCAGGGATAGGGGATACCCACATGAAGGTGTTGGGTACTCTTGAGAGAATTTCCATCTGACTTGCTCTTTCAAATACATATATTCTTTTATCAACTGATTCTGAGAGCTCAGCTTTTTTTACATCAATTAAAGGCATTGAGGGTACATAAGGGTCGGCGTGACAAACTTCGATGAATTCGGCAAGATCCTGCGAGGTTATATTATCCATGCGTGCAAGAGGACTTGTTTCTGATGTTATGAGCACATAAGAAAATTCAGTGATGGTTTCACTTACAAGCTTTTTATCCTTGAACATAATATTATAATGTTCATCAAAGGTAGACTTGTACCTGACTATACCGAGATTATAGTCCTCACGAAGAACATTGTTGATAGTTTTCATTGAATTGGTTTCTTTATAAAAAAATTCAGCGGGTGAGCCGATTTTAATTTCTTTTGAAAACTCAGTAAAGGCATCTGCAATGTAGCTTGCCCTCGGAACGCTTACCGAAAACTGCTGAACCTTTCTTTTGCCGTTGATGTAAATATCCTCAACCTGTTCAACCTGTGCAATAATACGGCGGGCGTATCTTAAAAACTCCTCACCGTCATCGGTTACGGTAATGCCCTTTGAGGTTCTTTTAAAAATTGTGATTCCTATATGCTCTTCGAGTTCTTTGATTGCACGGCTGAGGTTAGGCTGGCCCATATACAGGTTTTCTGCTGCTTTGCTTATGGATTTTGTTTTTGCAATTTCCGTTGCATACTTCAGATGAAGAATATTCATAAACTTCCCTCGTTTACATAATAATTTTTGTTTTTCACTTAATTATTAGATTAACATACACTCGAAAATTTATCAATAGAAACACAGTTTAAAATTATAAATATAGTTTTTTAAAAAATTCAAAAAATCTCTTGACAAATATATTCTGGTTTGGTATACTATCTCAAGTCAGCAGACAACTATGGGCCATTAGCTCAGTTGGTTAGAGCAACCGGCTCATAACCGGTCGGTCCGGGGTTCGAGTCCCTGATGGCCCACCATAATTTGATTACATAGGGGTATAGCTCAGTTGGTAGAGCAGCGGTCTCCAAAACCGCGTGCCGAGGGTTCGAGCCCTTCTGCCCCTGCCAAAGAAAAGTCCGAAAAACCTTGATTTTACAAGGGTTTCGGGCTTTTTTCATACCTAAAATCAA
>JAFUQS010000068.1 GCA_017472225.1 Clostridia bacterium
GAACAACAGGGCTCGAACCTGTGACCCTCTGCTTGTAAGGCAGATGCTCTCCCAGCTGAGCTATGCTCCCATCTTTGCCACCACTCTCGCAGCGACTTGTATACTATACATCAAAAAAGCTTTTTTGTCAACACCTTTTTTGAAGTTTTTTCAATTTTTTTCTTATTTTTTTGTTGCTCTTTTAATCAGTCTGCCAATGTCATCGGGAGTGAAAACATATTTAGTGTCACAGAACTGACAGTTAACCTCTGTTTTTTCATCGTTCATCATGTCTCTGAGCTCGTCGACGCCCGTGCTGATGAGTGCAGCTTCAACTCTTTCCTTTGAGCAGTAGCATTTATATTCGGGTTCACTGCCGTCAAGAACCTCAAGGTCAAACAGCTTTAACGCATGGCGGCAGATTTCCTCGGGTGTCATTCCACGGTCAATAAGCGTTGAGATAGGCTCAAGGTCCGCAATCGACTTTTCAACCTTATCAATTGTGTCCTCCATTGCTGTGGGGAGAAGCTGAATAATGAGTCCGCCTGCTGCCCTGATTGAAAGATCGGGATTCACAAGCACACCGAGTGCGCAAACAGTGGGAGTCTGCTCACTTGTTGAATAGTATGCAGTGATATCCTCGGCAATTTCACCTGTGATGATGGGGGATTGACCGACATAAGGCTCCTTCATGCCAAGGTCCTTGATAACGGTTAAAAACCCGTTTGTACCAACTGCACCTGCAACATCAAGCTTGCCCTTTTTGTTAAGGGGAATTTCAACAACATTCTGCTGCACATATCCACGGACATTTCCCATGCTGTCGGAAACCGCCATAACCGTACCGGCGGGGCCGTCACCCCTGAGTCTGAGAGTTACGGAGTCATCCTTGCCCTTAAGCACTGCACCCATAAGTGAGGCTGCTGTGAGAAGTCTGCCGAGAGCCGCAGAGCATACTGCTGAGGTTTCATGAATCTGCTGTGCTTTTTCACAGATATCCGTTGAATTCACTGCCATGGCAGTAAGTGTACCGTCTGTTGAGATACATCTGACTAATTTACCCATTATAATTAACTCCTTTAGCTGAATTGGGAATTCACTGTGTGCCGTGCTTTTTCAAAACGAACACAGCCCTTTGTGTGTCGGCTCTGACATCGTCTGTGGTCATTTCTTCATATATGCCTATGACCTCAAACTTATATTCCTGCACCCATTCCTGAATTTCGGAAAGCTCATAACCCTTCTCCTGAAACTGCTCTGTATATTTATAGTATACATCCTCTTGCTCATCTTTTTCAAAAATATCAAGATTTATTGTGGTGAGAAGGTTTTTATCTGTGCTGTTCTGCCACACACAGTAAACATCATCCATGTCATAAACAAAGGTATTGTTGCCGAGAATTTCTCGGTGCTTATACGGTGTGTTGACATCAAAAATGAAAATGCCCTTGTCCTCCATAAAAAGAGATACACGGCGGAAAATTTCCCTCACCGTTTTTTTGTCAGTCACATGATTTATGCTGTCGAGGGTACAGACTGCGCCGTTAATTGTTCCGAAAAGGTCAAGCTCCTCCATTTTCTGGCAAAGGAAAATCACATCTGCATCCGAATCGAACTTCTTTTCCTGAGCCTGTGAAAGCATTTCTTCAGAAGCGTCAACGCCGATAACCTCATAGCCCTTCTGAGAAAGGAGGAGAGAGACTGTACCTGTTCCGCAGGCTAAGTCAAGCAAAATCCCCTTGCCGATTCCGTTTTCAGCAAGGAGATCTGAAATATAATTACATCTGCTTTCATAGTCGACGTTTTCGGTTAACAGGTCATAATAATATGCAAAATCACCGTAACCTGCCATCGCTTAATCCTCTTTGCCGAAAATTTTGTCATATCCGCCCTTGCCGAAAGCGAGGGAACGATTAACACGGCTTATTGTTGCAGTTGAAGCACCTGTTTCGGCAACTATATCACTGTATACTCTTTTTTCGCTGAGCATTTTTGCAACAACAAGTCTTTGTGAAATAGAAGCGAGCTCTGTTTTTGTGCAAAGGTCGTCAAAAAGTGCCTCACATTCATCCAGAGTTTCTATTTTCATAATTGTTTCAAATAGATAAGCGATATTTTTGTTTATTCTATCGTTGTTTCTGTCTGCCATTATGTCTATCCTTTCGAATATGTGTTTTCTTAAAATAAAAGTATTGATTTTCCCCAATCGTTTAATAGTTTATCATAATAAACAAGAAAAGTAAATAAGATTTGAAAAAATTTCCAATGTACTTTTTTGCTTATTGCAATCGGGACAAGTTATGTGTATAATCATATATGTAAAAATACGGAAAACGGAAAGGAAGATTCAAATGAGTTATCAGCTTCAGGTGGCATTGACGGTTATTATTGTTCTGGCGGTTATTTTTCTTGTTTTGTATTTCGGCCTTGGCGTGGTGTTTTTTCTCATCGCCCTCGGAAACAAAAAAAGACCCGATATGACAGTGCCCTGTAAGGACAGTCTTTTTGAAAGAAATGCCGATAATAAAAATCTTATCGCAGGTTATAAGTGGTATGATAATACATATCATCAGGAGGTTATCATCAAAAACAGAAAAGGGGAAAATCTCCACGGGGTTGAATTCCGTAACCCCTCAAACAGCAACATCTGGGCAATTTCACTTCACGGCTGGACAAATGTTAACAGAGAAATGTCCTCCTATGCCATGGAGTTTTATAAAAGAGGCTTCAATGTGCTTCTTCCTGACCTGAGAGGTCACAACAACAGTGAACATAAATTCGTAACCATGGGCTGGAATGACAGGCTTGATGTTGTGGATTGGATAAACAGCATCGTAGAGGAAAATCCGAAGTCAAAAATTATCATTCACGGCACATCCATGGGCGGAGCCACAACAATGATGACAACGGGTGAGGAGCTGCCAGAAAATGTTATTCTTGCAATCGAGGACTGCGGCTTTACATCGGTTAAGGATATTTTCGTTGACCAGTGCATCAGAAAATATCATCTTCCGCCGAAAATTGTTATGCCTCAGGCAAGTCTTGTGAACAAGCTTCTCAATGGCTTTTTCTTCGGTGAGGCTTCTGCCGTTGAACAGCTCAAAAAGTCAAAAACTCCCACACTTTTCATTCACGGAGACAAGGATGATTTTGTGCTTCTTGATAATCTGCAGCCGGTTTACGATGCCTGTGCAGCTCCGAAGGAGAAGTACATTATCAAGGGTGCTGAGCATGCAGTGTCATCCCATTGGTTCCATGAGGAATATTGGGAGGTTGTGGATGCCTTCCTTGAGAAATATCTTTATAACAATGTTCAGAACACACAGAACTGAAAAGCAGAAAACAAAATTTATTCTGAGGGGTATTGTTGATGAAAAAAGCGTTATTGAAGCTTATGGGCGTGCTGATGGCCCTGCTGAGCCTTGCCGTTATTTTTCTTGTGCCGTCTTCTGCGGCAGATGACGGCTGGACATATGCGGCAAAGCTTCCTTCAAATGTAACTGCGGCTGATTATTATATTGAGTATAAGCACACATATAAAACAGTTGCAAAGGACTCTCCGGGAAGCGGTTGGGTGAATAAGGGACTTAACAAAACCGTTTATGAAAACAGCGGCAGTCCCTATCAATCTGCAATTGAGCTTGAAACAAGCGAAACGAGAGCCCTTGTTTCTTATTACTATTATCATTGGTGCTCGAATTCGGGAGTAAGAGTCAATTTTGCGCAGCTCGACTCTTATAATCATTATGACGGAATAAGCCCCGACGGCAGCTTTTACGAAGCGGGACAGTATAATGACGATGACGACCCGAGATATAAGTCATATTGGCTGAAATATCACGACGGTTCAAATGTATATTGCTACAGCGGCTTTTCCTGTGACGGAGCATGGGGAAGCCACGGCGGAAGGTCCTATGTATGGTATAAAATGTGTACCTATCAGGACAAGGTCAGGGTTGATTATTATGATTTTGAAAAGCAGGGTGAATGGACAGATAAATACGATTCCTCTGCCGCTTCATGCACTGTAAGATATAAAATCAGACACACTCACTCCTATTCAGGTTGGGCGGTTTCAAAAAAAGCAACCTTCACTTCTGACGGAAGCAAGTACAGAGTCTGTAAAACCTGTAAGGCAAAGCAGACGGCAAAAATATACAAGGCATCATCAGTGAAGCTTTCAGGCACCTCCTTCGCTTATAACGGCAAGGCAAAAAAGCCGACCGTAACCGTTAAAGACAGCAAAGGCACTGTGATAAAAGACAGTAAATACACTCTTTCCTATTCAAAGGGAAGAAAGAATATAGGCACATATAAGGTAACGGTAAAGCTTAAGGGTGCTTATTACACAGGAACAAAAACTCTCAGCTTTAAAATTGTTCCCGGTCAGGTGAAAAACCTGAAGGCAACGGCAAAAAAGAATGCTGTCACCTTGAATTGGAGCAAGGTGTCGGGTGCTGCAAAATATAAGGTTTATGCCTATAACACCTCAAGCAAAAAGCTGACACTTCTTGCAACAACGGAAAAAACCACCTATACTCAGAAGTCTCTGAAAAGCAAAAACACCTACAGCTATGTTGTCAAGGCTTATAAGAAGGTGGGTAAGAAGGAATATTACGGAAAGCAGTCCGCAGTTGTTAAAAAGCAGCCCTACGGAACTCCTGCCAAGGTGACAGGACTCACTGCTTCTTCAAAAACCTCCTTTTCCGTCACCCTGAAATGGAAAAAGGCTGCCGGAAACAATGTTAAGTATTATGTGTATTCCTACAACCCCTCAACAAAGAAGTATACAAAGCTCGGAGTAACAGCTTCAACCTCATATAAGGTTAAAAGCCTTAAAGCAAACACAAGCTATAAATACTCTGTAAGGGCATATTCTCCGGCGGGCAAAAACAAGGGATACTTCGGACAAAGGTCTGATATTTTCACCGTTAAAACAAACAAAAAGCTTACTTCTCCTGCAGTGAGCGGCTTCACGGCTTCAACGGAAAAGAAGCTTAAAAACATTCTGATAAGCTGGAAGGCTGACACATCGGTAAAAAGCTTCCAGATTTACAGAAGCACCTCAACAAAAAGCGACTCCTTCAAGCTCCTTGCAACGGTATCCTCCTCAACGGGCTCTTACCGTGACACATCGGTTTCACCGGGCGTTACATACTATTACAAAATGCGCACATATAAGGTAAGCGGAGAGGAAAGTGCCTACGGTACATTCACAAAGCTGCTTAAAATCACCTCATACGGCGCATGGAGAGAAAATCTCGGTATTTCCGATTTTACCTACAGCTTTTCAAACAGCTACCGAGGCTTCGGATATCCGACGGATTATTCGATTCCCCTTTCATCCTATCAGCTTATTTTCGGCAATACGGAATTAGCTCAGCAGATGTATGAAAAATACGGAAAATGGGGAGGCAACTGCCACGGCCTGAGTGCAACATCGGCAATGCTTAATATGAGAAGCTCCGGTGTGACACCTGCAATGTTCAACACATCGGCTTCAAGGGTAAAGGATCTTAATGTCAATGATACAGGCTCGCTCGGAATTTCCGTCAGACAGTTCATTGAAGCCATGCAGGTTTCTCAGCTCTCGTCCAATATTTACAGCAACAGAGTCTGGGATGACCTTGACAGCCTTCTTAAAGAGGTGTGTTGGGTACCTTATACGGGTAAGCCTGTTATAATCGGTGTGAGAAACGATGCGCAGGGTGTTTCCCATGCACTTCTTGCCTTCAGGGCGGTCAAGGTGAGCGACACACAGATAAATATTGAGCTTTATGACAGTAACTATCCGGACTCACTGAGAAATCTGATTCTTTACGTGAATTCGGCAGGCAAGGTCACAGGCTGGTATTATGAGGTCGATGACAACCGTACCGTAGGCAGCGGATATCTGACAAGCAGAATTGAGTATCTTACCTATGATGTTTATTCCGCAATGTGGACAGACAGAGGCTCCTTCACATCGGGCATGGCTCAGAGCAATGCGCTCATGGTCAACTCTGATTTCATCAGCATATATGACGAAAATGACAACCTTATTGCCACAATGAGTGACGGTGAGCTTATATCTGATGATGAAGGCATATATGTTGTTGACACCGAGGATGTCTGCGGCACAGATGAGGAAGCTCCGGCAATGCTTTATCTGCCTTCGGACAAAACCTACACCGTTGTTAACAATGACGCTTCTGTGGAAACTTTTGAAGCAACAATGGTCAACGTGGAAAGAAGTGCCGAGGTATCAACCGAGTCAGATACCGTTACTTTTACAGTCAGTGACAGTGTGCAGGCAAATGAGGTCAGCGTTGAAGCCGACAAAAACGATAAATTCAGCATTGTCCTTTCCTCCTCGGATAACACCGATGAAGAACAGCTTGAAATCATCGGCGAGGGTGAAGGCGAAATTGTTGCCGCTTCGCAGAATGAGGGCGAAATCAGTCTTCAGGGCTGCGATAATGCAGAGGTATATGTTGACAAGGCAAGTTCACCTCTTTCCCGGGAGCAGATTGAAGAAATCACAAATTAAAGCTTATCTTTGCGGCATCGGCTGATTGAGCTGATGCCGCTTTTGGATAAATCAAAAGCATATGCTGTTGGTTTGTTTATAAATATGCACTAAAAATGCAATTTGTTGCATAAAAGTGTTGACATACACCCGTTTCGGTGCTAAAATATCGACACATCAAAATATTTTTGGAGGAATAAAAAATGAAAAAGTTTTTAGCAATTGCCCTTGCTGCTGTTATGCTTTTTGCTCTTGCAGCCTGTGGCGGAAACAATGCAACCAACGGCAACGCAGATGATGGTGCAGCACTTGTTAAGCTTATTGATATTCAGCTTTCAAGCGAAGAATATGCATTCGGTGTTGACAAAAATCAGCCCGAGCTTCTCAAGGATGTAAATGCATTCATTGAAAAGATTCTTGAAGACGGTACATTCGATGCAATCTGCAACAAGTATCTCGGCAACGGCACACCTGAAGGTGTTGCATCGGCTGAGCTTGACACAACCAAGGATCAGCTTGTTGTTGCAACAAATGCTGAATTCGCTCCATTTGAATACACAGAAGGCGACCTTTACTACGGTATTGACATGGAGGTTGCTGCCCTTCTTGCAAAGGAGCTCGGCAAAGAGCTTGTAATCGACAACATGGACTTTGATTCAGTTTGCCTTGCAGTCGGTCAGCAGAAATGTGACATTGCAATCGCAGGTCTTTCAATCAACCCTGAAAGAGAAGAATCCGTAACCTTCACTGTTCCTTACTATAAGTCAGCTCAGAAGATCATTGTAAAGGCAGACGACACAAGATTTGATGCCTGCACAACAGCAGACGAAATCGTAGCAGTTCTCAATGCTCTTCCCGAAGGCACAAAAATCGGTGCTCAGACAGGTACAACAGGTCAGTCATATATCGAAGGTAACGATGCATTCGGTTTTGAAGGCATCAAGAATGCAGAAGCTGTAACCTATGACAGTGCAGCTCTTGCAACTCAGGACCTTGTTAACGGTAACCTTGATTTTGTTATTGTTGATGCTGACCCTGCAGTATCAATTGTTGATACAATCAACGGCTGATAAAAAATAAAATCATATTCTGCAATACCTCACTGAAAAGTGGGGCATTGCTGTTGTAGAGGACATAATTATGCTGGATTTTGATGTTAAAATTGCAAAGTTTCTGGAGCAGTTTATTGACAAGGGCGCTTATGCGAGTGTTCTTGAAGGCTTGCAGAATACAATGATAATTGCCGTCGCCGGTCTTGTTATAGGCATTTTTATCGGTACGGTTATTGCTGTTGTGAGAGTGCTCCCGAAATACAGACTGTTGCCACGGCTTCTTGACGGAATATGCTCGCTTTATGTGGGACTTTTCAGAGGAACTCCCATTGTTGTGCAGCTTCTTGTTTTCTATTATGTTGTGTTGCCCTTGCTCGGCTTCAACAGGGTGGATTCTGTCAGTGTTGCAATAATTGTTTTCGGCATGAACTCAGGTGCATATATTTCTGAAATTATGCGAAGCGGTATTCTTTCTGTTGATATCGGTCAGATGGAAGGCGGAAGAAGTGTTGGCATGAGCTACGGAGCGACGATGATTAAAATTGTAATTCCTCAGGCAATAAAGAACATTCTTCCCACCCTCGGCAACGAGTTCATTGCCCTTGTTAAGGAAACCTCCGTTGTTTCCTTTGTTGGTGCAACAGACCTTTACAAGGCTTTCAGAAGCATAGGCAGCAGAACCTATGAATACATGGTACCCTATCTTGTGATGGCAGTTATTTATATTGTTATCGTAATGGTAATCACAGTGCTTATCAAGCTTATGGAAAGGAGGCTGAGGAAAAGTGACAGATAATAATGAAAACCTCATTGAGGTCACTGACCTTTGCAAATCCTTCGGTGACAATCATGTTCTTAAAAACATTACCACCACCATCAAAAAGGGTGAAAAGGTGGTTGTTATCGGCCCCTCAGGCTCGGGCAAAAGCACATTTCTCCGTTGCCTTAACTGTATGGAGGACCCTACAAGCGGCTCAATTATTTTCGGCGGCGAAAACATTGCAGACCCCAAGGTCAACATCAATATTCACCGCCAGAAAATGGGCATGGTTTTTCAGCATTTCAATCTTTTCAACAACAAGACTGTTATTGAAAACATTATGATGGCTCCCGTTTATGTGGGCAAGAAGAATCTCAAAAAGCAGAAAAGAGATAATCTTCTTAAAAAGCTTCATCTTAAAAAGGGTGAGGCTGTTCCTGTAACAACAACACCGGATGAAATCAAAAAGCAGGCTAAGGAAAAGGCAATTGAGCTTCTTAAAAGAATCGGACTTGAAGAAAAGGCAGACGCTTATCCTTCATCACTTTCCGGCGGACAGAAGCAGAGAGTTGCAATTGTACGCTCACTTGCAATGGATCCGGATGTTATCCTTTTCGATGAGCCTACCTCAGCCCTTGACCCGGAAATGGTCGGTGAGGTTCTTGAACTGATGAAGGAGCTTGCAGATCAGGGTATGACAATGGTTGTTGTAACCCATGAAATGGGCTTTGCAAGGGAAGTGGGAACAAGAATCATGTTCATGGACGAGGGACGCTTTGTTGAGCAGGCAACTCCCGAAGAGTTTTTCTCAAACCCGAAAAGCCCCCGTGCAGTTGAATTTCTGTCAAAGGTTTTATAATAATAACAAAACTGTTGGCTATTCAGCCTTGGTTGGCTGAATACAGTTCAGGCGAAATATACGGTGTAGTCCATTACGGCTACACCGTCTTTTTTGTTAAAACAGCTTTTAGTTTTATAAAGCTTCTGCCACATTTGTTTGTTGTTTCCGCAGCGGGACAAGTTCAGTAGACAGTAGACAGTAGTCAGGGGTCAGTAGTCAGGGGTCAGGGGTCAGTAGACAGGGAAAAGATAAAACAATAAGGAGTCTGTAAAAAATAAACAATCATTAAAAAGAAAGAATAGCAACGTAAAAAGGAATTCTCTTTCAGAAAGCAGATTGTAGCGGGAGCGACTGTCGGACTACACGCAGTGGAAAGGCAGACAAATAAAATAGACAATAGCAGACCTTACGGAACAAATGAAACCGAGCGGCTCATTTTATTGAGCTTTGTTTTAATCAGAGCTGTTCGGCAACCGAGCCGTGGTACAGCACAACGGAGCAATCTGAAAATACCGATAAGAAGAAACCTTGTTTTTTTATCCACGGTGAGCAGAAAAGAATACCGAGTAAAGGATAGAATAAGCCTGACTCGGTATTTTTAGTTCTTGCGGAAGCTAATCCGCCAGCGTGCTTTTGCTTACTTTTGTCACGCTTGACAAAAGTAAGAGCCCAAGCGGCTCGAGCGAGCGGAGTCAGAGGAACAGATAAAACCTTGCCATTTTGCACCACGGCACATAAAAGCGAGGATAAATACACTTTAAGTAGGCAGTAGTCATGGGTCAGTAGTCAGGGTGCCTTTGGCACAGGATAAATAACACCTCAAAATTTAAAAGCGAAGATAACTACACTTTAAGTAGTCAGGAAAAGATAAAACAGGGACGATAAAAATGAATAACCATAAAAACCATTGTAAAAGCAGTTTTTTATTGTAAATCAAAAGGGGATTAGCTTTTTTTGGCATGGTTTTGCGTGGGGATATATGTCAACACTGCTCTTATTCATTGTTTGTTAATAATTTTACAACTTCAAATTAACTATAATTTGTCTTAATATCAGCATGATATAAAAATAATACACGGTGTTTTATTTTTTCGCTTTTTATTATTGACTTTAATGCTGTAATTTGATATCATATAAAATGGTATGCAAGAATTTTCGGCGATGGTTTTGCATGGTCGGAAAGGCCAATATAAAAGTGTAAAAAATTTAACATTAACGATGAAAGAAGTGTAGAATTTATGAAGAAAGAACTTCCGTCAAAGCTCTACGACCTCATTCCTTCTCAGGAAACGATGTACCTTATGGTCAAGTATAGCTTTTCAAAGCAGATTACTCAGATTCCCACATCGATTACTGTTGATATGGATGTGGATTTTGACATTCTCACAAAGGCTCTCAATATTGAATTTGAAAGAAATGACAGCCTTCGTCTGAGATTCATGAAGGTTGATAAGCAGATTAAGCAGTATTTCCTTCCCTCATTCAAAATGAATAAGGTTCCCATGAAGTATTTCCGCAGTGTTGAGGAGCAAAAGGCTTTCTTCGGAAAAGACGGACAGACTCCCGTTAAATTCCTTAAGGGCGAAAGCTTCAGAATCTATTTCTATAAAATTGCAGACGGCAGCAGCGGTATTTACCTTAATGTCAGCCATCTTAATATGGATGCACTCGGTGCAGTTGTTTTCTATCTTGACCTTATGGGTGTTTATCAGGCACTTAAAACAAACAGTGAGCTTCCCGATCCTCTTTATTCCTATGAAGAATACATTCAGCAAGAGCTTGAAAAGGTTGCTTCAAAGAAAAGATGGGATAAGCACGAAAAATGGTACCGTGAATACTTTGCAAAGGGTGGCGAGCCCTTCTATGCAGCCGTTCACGGCCCTGAGTTCCTTGAAAAGTACAGAGCAAAAAAGAAGAATCCCGACCTTCGTGTTCCTGCTGCATATAATCCCATTTATGATAAGTGCAGTATGTATAACGGTCACATCAATGCTGAAGATGCAGCAAAGATTTTTGAATTCTGCAAAGCTCACAGCATTGCTCCCGAAAGTGTATTTATGATGGGTCTTCGTACTCATTGCTCCGCTATCAACTACAGAATCAATGATGTATTCATGATGGCAAACTGCTCAAAGCGTGCAACCGTTAAGGAAAAGAGAATGGGCGGCTGCCTTGACCAGCCTGTTCAGGTTCGTACAATTCTTTCAGAGGACCAGACCTTTATGGATGGTGTAAACGAATATACATCGGTAAGAACTCAGCTTTACCGTCATGTTGAATATCCCTATATCACAGCAAGAGATATGTCAAGAGATATGTATAACTACAACCTCATTCAGGGACCTGCCTGCATGATGTTCTCATGGATTCCTCTGCCCGTTGGTATGGATTTAGGCTTTAAGTTTGACTTCCAGTTCTATGATCTCGGAAGATATTTCACTCCGCTTTACACAATCTGCACTCCTAACCCGGTGGATAATGGTATTGACCTTAACTATATGTACAGAGTCAAGCTTTCCGAACAGAGCCACATTGAAGTTCTTCACAAAAACTGCATGAAAGTAGTTTTAGCCGGTATCGAAAATCCGGACATCACAATCAAAGAGCTTCTTGATATGTGCAACTAATTTTAAGTTGGAGAAATTGGCATAAAGCCGTAAAAATATTAAAGAATCAGGAGAATCAGAATGCATATTGAAATCAGCAAAAAAGAATTCAAAGAGCTTTCAAAGCTCAGAGAAAAAATTCACAACTCAGGCGAAGTAACAAGCATTAAAGAAATTTTCACAAGAAGTGAAGCCTTCGGCGACAGAGTGGCTGTTGTTGAAAAAATTAAAAAACAGGATGTTGTTTACACTGTAAAGGATTTTCACGACAGAGTAAGACAGGTCGGTACTGCTCTTTATGAGCTTGGTCTCGGCGGAAAGCACATTTCAATTGTCAGTGAAAACAGCTATAATTGGATTGTTGTATTTTTTGCAATTGTATGCGGCGGCGGTGTTGCAGTTCCCATTGATAAGGAGCTTCCCGATAAGGATATCAGTATGCTTATTTCAAAGGGCGATGCAGAAGCAGTTTTCCACAGCAAAACATATAAAGAAACAGCAAAGCTTCACCTTGAAGCAGATGAACGCTGCAAGTATGCTTTCGTAATGAATCCCGGAGCAAAGGCTGAAGGCGGAAAATACCTTTCAGTGGACGCTCTTGCTGAAATGGGTAAGGAGCTTCTTGAAAAGGGTGACAGACGCTTCATTGATGCAGAGGTTAAAAAGGATGACCTTGCAGCAGTTGTTTTCACCTCAGGCACCACCGGAACAAATAAGGGCGTTATGCTTTCTCATCACAACTTTGCAACAAATGTTGAAGGTGTTCTTCAGTTCCTCGGTCCCGAGCAGTCAACAATGTCAATTCTTCCCATGAACCATGTTTATGAGCTTTCATGCAGTATTCTTACCGCTATCTATATGAACGGTATCATTTATGTCAATGACAGTCTCAAGAATATTCTTCCCAACATCAACGATTTCAGACCCACTGCAATGGCTGTTGTTCCCCTTGTTCTTGAAGCCATCTATAATGGTATCTGGGCAAAGGCAGAAGCAGGCGGCAAGGCTGAAATCATGAAAAAGATGATTAAAATCAGCAACAAGCTTCTTGATAAGGGTATTGATATCAGACCTATCGTATTCAAGCAGATTAAAGACAACTTCGGCGGTCAGTTCCCCACAATGTCATGCGGCGGTGCTCCTGCAAGAGGTGACCACATCAAGGTTCTTTCAGAGCTTGGCTTTAACATCATTTCCGGCTATGGTATGACAGAATGTTCACCCACAATCACTCTTCATAGGAACGGCAGAAAGAAGCCTCTTTCAGCAGGCTATGCATTCCCGAAGGCAAAGTTCATCATCAACGAGCCCGATGAAGACGGCATTGGTGAAATCTGGGTTAAGGGTGACAATGTAACCAAGGGCTATTATAAGGATGAAGAAGCAACAAAGGCTTCCTTCTCAGAAGATGGCTGGTTCAAAACAGGTGACTACGGCAGACTTGATGAGGATGGTGAGCTTTATATCACCGGCAGAAAGAAGTATCTTATCATTCTTCCCAACGGTGAAAATATCTTCCCTGAAACAGTTGAAAGCAACATTATGGAGCATCTTCCTTACGCTGTTGAAACTGTTGCATTTGAAGAAAAAATCAATGTTGCAGGCAGAGAGAACACCATTATGGCTGCTGCAATTTATGTCAACAAGGAATTCCTCAAGGACATGACAGATGAGGAAATCATTGCAAAGACAAAGGCTGATGTTGCAGATTCAAACAAGGGTCAGCCTTCGTACAGAAAAGTTCAGAATGTTTATGTATCCTTCACAGAGTTTGAAAAGAACTCCACAAGAAAGGTTATCAGACAGAAGGTAATTGATACATACACAAAGAAAACAGAAACCGTTTAAAAAGGAGGGTACACTATGCTTGAAACACTCAGAAGTGTAATTTGCCGTTATGTTGACATCGACCCCAACACACTCACTGAAGAAACAAACATCAGAAGTGAGCTCGGACTCAACTCTCTTGAGCTTATCAACATTGCAGTTGCAATTGAAGATGAATTTGATGTTGAAATCCCTGACCGTGAGGTTGCAAACATTGAAACATTGGGCGATGCAATCAAGGTTATTGAAAAGTACCTTGAAGACTAAGCTTTAAAGAACACATCCTCCCTGAAAAAAGGGAGGATTTTTTCTGTTGTAAGTCAGAAGCAAAAAAACAGAATATTTTATAAAAAGACTTGATTTTTATGTTCTTATTGTGTATAATATCAAGGCAACAAAACATATGGAGAGTTGTCCGAGCTGGCCGAAGGAGCACGATTGGAAATCGTGTAAGTCGCTAAAACGGCTTCGAGGGTTCGAATCCCTTGCTCTCCGCCAAAAAAATGAAAGGTAATTCCACAAGGAGTTACCTTTTATTTTTTTTCGATAGATTTAAGAGAGAAAAGGGATTCGAACAAGGAGGGAGCAAAGCGGAAGGAAACAGTCCGCTGCACGGATATTTATAGCTTGCGCTCTCCCTCACCGGATGACCATCGGTGGGGGCTTTGGCTTTGCGTTTACTGTCTTCCGACTATATTCCCTTTTATCGGCTCGCCATTGGCAAAGCTCCGTGCATTCTGAAGGGTGGTTTCGCAAATCGCTTCAAGAGCTTCTTCTGTCAGAAAGCCCTGATGAGATGTCACAATAACATTGGGGAAGGAAAGCAGTCTTGCAGTGACGGAGGATTCAAGAATATCATCCTCACGGTTTTCAAAAACATTTTCCATTTCTTCCTCATAAACATCAAGCCCTACACCTGAAAACTTATACTGACGGATACCTTTGATAAGGTCTTCGGTGCTTATTAGGGCGCCTCGTGAGGTGTTGACAAGAATAACTCCGTTTTTCATTTTTTCAATTGCCTCAAGGTCAATGATGTGATATGTGTCTTCTGTAAGAGGGCAGTGGAGGGAAATGAGGTCGCTTCTTCTGAAAAGTTCGTCCAAATCCACATATTCGGCAAAAGGCAGGTCGGGATTGTGATATTTGTCATAGGCTATAACCTTCATGCCGATGCCGTGGCAGTTTTTTGCCATCATTGCGCCGATTTTACCCGTTCCGATAATGCCGGCGGTTTTTCCACGGAAGTTCACTCCCGAAAGTCCGATGAGGCTGAAATTGTTTTCACGGACCTTGATGTATGCCTTGTGAATATGTCGGTTTACCGCAAAAGCAAGAGCGAGGGCGTGTTCAGCAACAGCTTCGGGGGAATAAGCGGGAACATGCATAACGGTTATTCCGTGCTTTTTTGCTTCGGCAAGGGCAACATTGTTGTATCCGGCGCAACGGAGCAGAATAAGCTTCACCTTGTATTCTGCGAGCTTTCTGACAATGTGTTCGTTCACATCGGAAGCCACAAAAACACAAACGGCATCATAGCCTTTTGCAAGGTCAACGGTACGGTGTGAAATATCTGTTTTAAGAAAATCGACGGTAATATCATTATACTGGGGCTTGATTTTTTCAAAGGATTCCCTGTCGTATGGCTTGGTATCATAAAAGAGTATTTTCATAAATGTTCCTCCTGTGTTTTGAATTTATGTTTTGTCGTTTTATTTGATTTAAACATAAAAGCTCAAAAAAAACAACCCCATACGACAAACAAATGCCGTATGGGGTCAGGCTTATTACTTTATTATTTGTTAAGAAGATGGGTGAAGGCTTTAAGAAGAGCAGTGATCCATCTGAAAAGGGCTGCAAGCTTTGTCCAGATTGTGCTGTCCTTTGTTTCTACCTTTGTATCCTCCCAGAGATCCTCTCCCGGGTTTTCTTCGGTCATTTCGGTAAGAGTACCTGTTTCGTCATCACAAACAAGGAAGCGTGCCCATGTTTTGTCATTGTTTGTTGTCATGCCTGTGCTGTGGCAGAAGGCCTCAACGATGGGCTCCTCATGGCTCCAATTATCGTGGTTGCAGTTTTTGATTATCCATGTGGTGTCTTTAAGAAGTCCCGTTGAAAGGTCAACCTTTTTGTCTGCTGAGATATAATCACCATAGCCGAGCTCAATTCTTTCTGCAATGTATTCATCCGAAAGAGTGCCGGTGGCAAGTGATGTTGTTGCGCCGAAGGAAGCGCTTTCAAGTGTAACAAGTCTGTCTGAAAGCTCATTCTGTCTCTCTGTGAAGGGCATTGCCTGAGTTCCGTATTTTGCAATTGCACCGAAGTGAGTACCCTTTGCCTGACATTCAGCAATGATTTCATCTCTTCTTGAGGAGACCTCGTTGTAGTATTTGTCAGTTTTAGCAATGAAGCCTGCGTATTCTTCTCTGAGCTCAGGGTCAGCAAAAACAAAGTCTCTTGCTTCTTCGTAATGAGCAGGGTCAACCGATGCCCAATAACCGGGGAAGTTGCCGTAAGAAACAATTGCAAGCTTAGGAACAAGACCTTCATAAATTTCACCGTAGAAGTCCTCAAGGTCACCGATGATTGTGTCGGCAACACCTGTTTCTCTGAGAAGCTCGTAGGTTGTGAAAAGAAGCTCGTTGAGGAAGGGGATACCGTCTTCAAGTCCGTTAAAGCTGTTTTCGTCGGGGTCCGCATATTCATCCATAAAGCGCTGAAGTGCATCTACATCAAGGTCAACCTTGCCACGGAAAGCGTCGGTGAAGGCCGTGCAGTCATTTGCAACTGTTGCATCGAACATAACATTTTTGATGTAGGGTGTCATGCCCGGGTTGGCTTCAAGCTTGTTAAGATAAAGATTAAGATATGCCATTACGGGGCAGCCACCGAGACATAAGCCGACAAGGCTTACCTGTTTTGCGCCTGTTCTTGCCATAACCGCAGCGATGTATTCATCAAGCTTTTCGGCAGTTTCAAGGGGTGAAAGACGCCAGTCATAGCGGAAGGTATAGTCATCCTTGTCATATTTGTTGCCATGCCAGTATTTTTTGTCATACTTAACACTTTCAATGTTTTCTGCCTGCATTTCAGGGTCAAGCTGAGTTCCGTTTGAGGGGTTGCCGTCGCCGTCAAGGTGAGAATCCTCAAAAAGGGGCAGCATGGCATCATAGAAAGCATCATAGTAGCCTTCATAGTTGCCGGTAAGAAGACCTGTTGCAAGGTGAGGGAAAAGAACATCGGCAATGGAGTCGATAAGCGCATCCTTGTCACCCTCTTCATCACCGAAGGAAGGCGGCCACACAACATTTTCGCCTGAAGCGTCATAAATTTCTGCACCGTCGCCCCTGAGTGTGATCATGGGTACATTATAATCAGGGTCAACAACTGCAAAGGCAGGAACTGCAAGTGTAAGCATCATAATGAGCACGAGTGTGAGTGAAATGATTTTCTTCATAGAGATACCTCCTTAAAAAACTATAGACAATATATCACAATTTGTTAACATTTTCAATAGTTTATACAAAAAAATCAGCACTCGTTGCCGAAATGATACAATGAGTGCTGATTGTGTTTCAAATCAATCCCATTCGCAGCCTGTGACGGTGTCAAGGTTAACACCTCTGGTGTCATGGGTATTTTTTATAAGAGCGATAAGAGTGATTGCAAAGCTGGGAATGAGAAGGCAGAGTGAAACGGTGGTGATTGAAGCGTTGCCGAAAATCATTGTGACCGGAACGTAAACAAGATAAGCCATGGCGTATCCCACGAAGCCGATAACCGTCTGAGCCGATGAGGTTGAGGAACGGAGATTTGTGGGAGCTGATTCGCTTGCCATCATGATAAGCACATCGTTTGTGGAATAGTAGCTTCCGACAAAGGCACCGCAAAGGAAACCTACAACCGAAGGATTGAAGTTCATTTTTGCGCCGAGGGTGAAGGCGATAAAGCAAACAAGACAGTTTGCAGCCACTGTGATGGCGGCTGCCTTTCTTCCCTTCAGGTCAGAAACAAAGCCCATGATAAGCTGTGCAATGGCAGAGCCCAACGGGAAAAGAATGAGAGCCTGTGTAACCTCGTTAATGCTTACAAGATTAAGGAATTCTTCGCCTATTCCGCCGTGAACACTCTGTGCATAGCAATAGGTGATAATTGTCTGATAGTCAAGGCTGCCGATAACACCGATACCTGCAAGAGCAAAGCAGATGAACACCCAACGAAGCTGTTTATGCTGCATACCGAATTTAAGGGCTGCAATAAGTCCGCCCTGAGCATTGTCTGCCTTTTTGCGGTCGGCTTCTGCTTTCAGCTCCTCCTCTGTCATTCTCAGGAAACGAAGCCGTGAAGCAATAAAGGCATCGGTTTCTCTTGCACAAAGAAGGGCAATCAGGCTGATTACAATGCCGACAATGGCAGGAATCATGTATACCTTACGCCATTCGTCGGCACTCTGCATGAGTAAACGGCGAAGAATGGGAACAAGCATAACAGCCATGTTGGCAAAGAATTTTATAACGGAATATGTAATTGCACGTTTTTTCTGCGGTGAGGATTCCATAATGAAAACAACGTGCATATCGTGAGGCACAAAGAACATAATCATACACGCACCGATAACATACATAAACACATTTTGCGAAAGGAAAATGACAAACATGGCAATGCTCATTCCGAAGGTGTTGAGAACAAGGAATATTTTTCTGCCGAAGCGGTCTGCCATGGGTCTGTAAAGCAAGCCTAAAACCTGAAAGGGGATGGCAACAACCTGAAGAAGGTTGAGGATTGTAACGGAGCTTGCACTCTGAAAAAGGTCATTTGCAATTTCCGTTTTCATGAGCGTACCGATTTGCGAAGCAATTTCGTCAACTGCATAAATGAGTGCAATAATCAGCACAAGGTACCAGAAATAAGTGTTGCTTTTGGGGCGTGCCTGCTGCTTTTCCCAATACCTGATTTCTTTTTCCCGTTTAAGCTGAAGCTTTTGCAGCTTTTCGGGGGTCATAGCTTTTGTTTTCATAATGATTTCTCCTTTAATGTTCTGCTTTAATTTTAGCTCACAAAAAGCATTGTGTCAATATAAAAAATAGATATTAAAATACTATTGACTTTAAGATGATAAAGTGCTAATATATTAAAGCATTAAATTGTGAGGTATGATAATTATGAAAAAATTACACTGTGAATCCGTTGACAGACTCTTTCAGACAATTCTGAATCTTGAAACAATCGAGGAATGCTACGATTATTTTGAAGATATCTGCACAGTTAAGGAAATTGAAGATATGTCCCAGCGTCTTGACACTGCCATTCTTTTAAGCGAGGGCTTAAGCTATCAGAAAATCACGGAAAAGGTGGCGGTGAGCACGGCAACCATCGGCAGGGTGAGTAAATGCCTTAATTACGGAAGCGGCGGCTACCGTGCTGCCATTGATAAGCTCAAAAAAGGGGAGGCGGAAAAATGAATATTGACGAGCTCTCCCTTTCCTTTGGTGAAAAGATTGTCTTTTCCCTCAGTGCCCTTTACGGAAGGTACGGCTACAGCCAGTATAAAATGAGTAAATTTGAGGAATATGACCTTTATGCGAGAAACAAGGCATTCCTCATTTCAGACGGTGTAATCACCTTTACCGATACAAACGGAAAGCTTATGGCTCTGAAGCCTGACGTTACGCTTTCAATTATAAAGAACAGCAAGGATGAAGAAAAAACCGTTCAGAAGGTATATTATAATGAAAATGTATACCGTACCGACAAGGGTAACGGTGCCTTTAAGGAAATTATGCAGGTGGGCCTTGAATGTATCGGAAGAATTGACAGCTACAGCATAAGTGAGGTTATCCTCCTTGCCTGCAAGAGTCTTAAAGCCATTTCAGAAAGCTCCGTTCTTGATATTTCACATTCAGGCTTTGTGTCCGGAGTTATCGATTCCTTCGGTATTCCCGAGGAAAACAAGGCACGGGTCCTGAAATGTATTTCGGAAAAGAATGTTCATGAGCTTCACACAATCTGCAGTGATGCTTCTCTTTCGGAAGAAAAGATAAATGCATTGAAAAGTCTCATCACAACCTGCGGTGCGCCCGATGAGGCTCTGCCCGTCATAAAATCTGCCTTTGAAGGACTTGCGGAAACCGGGTCGCTGACTCAGCTTTCTGCGGTTATATCCGCACTTTCCGATGACAGCGTGAAGGATATGCTTCGCATTGACTTTTCAGTGGTTGATGATGTAAATTATTATAACGGCATCGTCTTCAAGGGCTTTGTTGAGGGAATCCCCACGGTTGTGCTGTCAGGCGGTCAGTATGACAAGCTCATGCAGAGAATGAACAGAAAATCAGGTGCCATCGGCTTTGCGGTTTATCTTGATACCCTTGAGCGCTTTGTTGACACAAAAAATGATTACGATGTGGACTGTGTTGTTTTATATAATGAAAGCACGGATTTATTATCCCTGAGCCGTTTTATCAATTCCCTGATTCTTCAGGGCAAAAGTGTTACGGCTCAATGGGAAGCTCCCGACGGTATCCGATATAAGGAGCTGATTGAATTTTTTGACGGTGAGGTGACTGAAGGGTGAAAACAATGCTTAATGTGGCACTGCCCAAGGGCAGACTCGGTGAAAAGGTATATGCCATGTTTGAAAAGGCAGGCTTTGAGTGTCCCTCAATAAAAGAGAACAGCCGTAAGCTCATTTTTGAAAATGAGGAGGTCGGAGTCCGTTACTTCTGGGTAAAGCCGTCGGATGTTGCAATTTATGTTGAACGGGGTGCAGCCGATGTTGGTGTTGCCGGCAAGGATATCCTTCTTGAATATGAGCCTGATGTTTATGAGCTTCTGGACCTTGACATCGGCAAATGCCGTATGGCTGTTGCGGCAATGGAAAATTTCCGTGACGATACTCACAGGACCTTGCGTGTGGCAACAAAATTTACCAATATTGCCCGTCAGTATTATCTTTCAAAGGGCAGGGATATTGATATTATCCACCTTAACGGTTCAATTGAAATTGCACCTATATTGGGTCTTTCGGATGTTATTGTTGATATTGTTGAAACGGGAACAACCCTTAAGGAAAATCAGCTTCAGGTTTTTGAAACCATTGTTCCCATCAGCGCAAGGCTCATTGCAAACAAGGCAAATTATAAATTCAAAGAAGAACAGATTGAAAAAATAGTCGCAGAAATTGCGGCACAGGGAAAGGCATAAGCTATGATTAAAATTTTACAGTACGGTGAGGTATCAAACGCTGATATCTTTGCAAGAGTTGTTCCGAGTGTTAATGTGGAGCAGATTGTTGCAGATATAATAGAAAATGTTAAAGCTGAGGGAGACAAGGCTCTTTTTGAATATACGGAAAAATTCGATAAGGCTGTTCTTTCTTCCCTTCAGGTATCAAAGGAAGAAATTGACGAAGCAATAAGCTCAGTTGAGCCGAGGTTTCTTGAAATATTGGAAAAAGCGGCAAGGAATATCCGTAAATTTCACGAAAAGCAGGTTAGAAACAGCTTCATTATAAACGATGAAAACGGAATTGTTATCGGTCAGAAGGTTATTCCCGTTGACAAAGCAGGTCTTTATGTTCCGGGCGGAACGGCAGCTTATCCGTCAACAGTGCTTATGGATTCAATTCCCGCAAAAATTGCAGGGGTAAAAGAGGTTGTTATCGTAACACCGCCGGGAGCCGACGGCAAGGTTAATCCCGTTATTCTTGCTGCCGCAAAAATTGCGGGTGTTGACAAAATTTTTAAAGTGGGAGGAGCTCAGGCAATTGCAGCTCTTGCCTACGGCACCGAAAGCATACCGAAGGTTGACAAAATCGTGGGTCCCGGAAATGCTTTTGTTGCAGAAGCCAAAAAGCAGGTTTTCGGTCTTGTTTCAATTGATATGATTGCCGGCCCCAGCGAGATTCTCATTGTTGCCGACGGGAAAACAAATCCCCGTCATGCGGCTGCAGACCTTCTTTCACAGGCTGAGCATGACAAGCTCGCTTCAGCAGTGCTTGTCACAGATTCAATGGAATTGGCAAAGGCAGTGCAAAAGGAACTCGAGATACAGATTCCTCAGCTTCTTCGCTCTGAAATTGCAAGGGCTTCAATTGACAACAACGGCAAAATCATTGTTGCGGACACACTTATGAAAGCAATTGAAATTGCAAACGAAATTGCTCCCGAGCATCTTGAGCTTTTAGTTGATAATCCCTTTGATTATCTTGATTCAATCCGTCATGCCGGCTCGATTTTCATGGGCAGAAACTGTCCCGAGGCTCTTGGCGATTACTTTGCAGGGCCCAATCATACCCTTCCCACAAGCGGAACGGCAAAGTTTTCAAGTCCGCTTTCCGTTGATGATTTTGTTAAAAAGACACAGTATACCTATTACACCTACGATGCACTCAAGGCTGTTGCAGAGGATGTTGCCTTCTTTGCCGAAAAGGAAGGGCTGACTGCTCATGCAAAAAGTGCAGTTATCCGTACGGAGGAATAAAAAAGTGAGCAGATTTTTCTCTTCAAAATACGATAAGCTTATTCCTTATACCCCCGGTGAACAGCCGAAGGATATGGAATATGTGAAGCTTAACACAAATGAGTCACCCTTTCCGCCAACACCCAAGGCACGGGAATATGCAAAAGAAATGGCAGAAAGCCTTCAGCTTTATTCCGACCCCGAGCTCAGGGAGCTTATGAAAATTGCTGCAGAGCATTTCGGTGTCGAAAAGGACGAAATCCTTTTCACCAACGGGTCGGATGAAATTCTGAATTTTGCATTCATGGCATTCTGTGACGAAAAGCATCCCGTTGTGTTTCCTGATATTACCTACGGCTTTTATCCTGTTTTTGCCGATATAAACAATATTTCTTATGAGAAAATCCCACTCAGGGAGGATTTCACAATCAATACTGAGGATTATATCGGTATAAATAAAACAATTGTAATTGCAAATCCCAATGCCCCCACAGGTATAGCTTTGAGTGTGGCTGAGATTGAAAAAATTGTCAGCAGCAATCCTCAGAGTGTTGTGGTTATTGATGAAGCCTATGTTGAATTCGGCGGTGAAAGTGTTATCCCTCTTATACATAAATATGATAACCTTCTTGTTACCCGTACCTTTTCAAAGTCCTGCTCAATGGCAGGCGCACGACTTGGCTTCGGAATCGGCTGCAAGGCACTGATTCAGGACCTGAATACAATCAAATATTCCACCAATCCCTATAATGTCAACCGCATGACAATGGCGGCAGGCATCGGCACAATTGAAGATTATGCTTATGTTACGGACAACTGCAGAAAAATTGCCGTAACAAGAGCATGGGCAGTTCAGCAGCTTAAGGAAATCGGCTTCACAATGACCGATTCCGTGGCTAACTTCATTTTTGCAAAGCATTCGCAAGCCGATGGCAAAAGGCTTTATCTTATGCTGAAGGAAAAGGGTGTTCTTGTCCGTCACTTTGACACTCCGAGATTGAAGGATTATCTTCGCATCACCGTCGGCAGCGAGGAACAGATGCAGATTCTTATTGATACGTTAAAAAATATATTGGAGGAAATCTTATGAGAACGGCAGAAATTTTACGCAAAACAGCAGAAACAGATATTTCTCTTAAACTGAATATAGACGGCAAGGGAGAAAGCACCGTTAACACCGGCTGCGGATTTCTTGACCATATGCTGACCCTTTTTGCAAAGCATGGCAGATTTGACCTTGATATCACCTGCAAGGGTGACACTCAAGTTGATTTTCACCACACTGCCGAGGATATCGGAATAGTGCTGGGTCAGGCTTTCAAGGAAGCACTCGGCGACAAAAAGGGTATCACCCGCTACGGCAGTATGATTCTTCCCATGGACGAGGCGCTCATTCTGTCGGCGGTTGATATTTCAGGCAGAAGCTGTCTCGGTTATGATTTAGCCATTCCCACCGAAAAGGTTGGTGTGTTTGATACTGAGCTTGTGGAAGAATTCTTTCTCGGCTTTGTCCGTAATGCACAGGTAACACTTCATATAAGGCAAATGTCAGGTACAAATTCCCATCACATTATTGAGGGTGCCTTCAAATCCGTTGCAAGAAGTATGAAAGAGGCAGTTAAAATCGACGCTGACTTTTCTGATGAAATCATGTCCACGAAAGGTGTTTTGTAATGGTAGCGATTGTTGATTACGGCGTCGGAAATCTTTTTTCCCTCAAAAGCTCACTGAAGGCTGTGGGTGCAGAGGTTGTTGTCACAGCCGACATTGAGGTGCTTAAAAGTGCAGACCAGATTATTCTGCCCGGTGTAGGTGCCTTTGAGGATGCGGCAAAAAAATTGCGTGAAAGCGGACTTTCCGAAAAGCTTATTTCTCTTGCAAAAAGCGGAAAACCCTTTCTCGGTATCTGCCTTGGTATGCAGCTTCTTTTTGAAAAGAGCTATGAATACGGCGAGCATGAGGGTCTGGGTCTTATCAAGGGCAATGTCAGACCGATTGAGGGAGTGATTCCGGAGGAATATAAAATACCCCATATCGGCTGGAATTCACTTTCCTTCAAGGGTGAAAAAAGCCCTCTGTGGAAATATATAAATGACGGCGACTATGTATATTTTGTTCATTCATATTATGCCGCTGACTGTGAGAAGAATGTTATTGCCGATTCGGAATACGGTGCCCGACTCACTGCCGCTGTGGCTGACGGAAACATTTTCGGTTGTCAGTTCCACCCGGAAAAAAGCGGAACGGTGGGGCTGAACATTCTCAAAGCCTTTACCGAAATGAAAGGGGAGTAAGATATGCTGATTTATCCTGCAATAGATTTATATGAGGGCAAGGCTGTCCGTCTTTTCAAGGGTGATTACAAGCAAATGACGGTTTACAGTGAAAATCCCCTTGAAATTGCACAGGATTTTGAAAAATGCGGTGCAACACACATTCATATGGTTGACCTTGAGGGTGCAAAAATGGGCACAACTCCCAACTTTGAAACTGTGTGCAAAATTAAAAACAACACAAGCCTTTTTTGTGAAATCGGCGGAGGTATCCGCAGTATGGAGGTTATTGACCGATATATTTCGGCAGGCATTGACAGAGTAATTCTCGGCACGGCAGCCGTAACCGAAAAGGGCTTCACCGAAAAAGCAGTCAAGGCATACGGCGATAAGATTGCAGTAGGTATTGACATAAAAGACGGCTTTGTTGCAATTAAGGGCTGGACCGAAAAATCTGAGCTTAAAGCGATGGATTTTGCTGCGGAAATGGAAAAAATCGGTGTCAGAACACTCATTTGCACCGATATTTCAAAGGACGGCGCAATGGAAGGCACAAACCACGCACTTTATAAAGAGCTTTCTGAAAAATTCGGTATGCAGATTATCGCTTCAGGTGGTGTTTCTTCAATTGAAGATGTGAAAAAGCTCACACAAAGAGATATGTACGGTGCAATTATCGGCAAGGCATATTACACGGGTGCAATTGACCTGAAGGAAGCAATCGAGGTGGCAAAATGATTACAAAAAGAATTATTCCCTGCCTTGATGTGCGTGACGGCAGAGTTGTGAAGGGCGTGAATTTTGAAGGCCTCAGAGATGTCAGCTCTCCCGTTGAGCTTGCAAAATATTACAGCAGCTGCGGAGCTGATGAGCTTGTTTTTTATGACATCACGGCTTCTTCTGACGGCAGAAAGCTTTTCACAGATATTCTTTGCGAAACGGCAAAAAGTGTTTTTATTCCGCTTACTGTCGGCGGCGGCATCAACACCGTTGCAGATTTTGACCGTGTTCTCAAATGCGGTGCCGACAAGGTCAGCGTAAATTCCGGAGCTATCAGAAACCCTGACCTCATATATGAAGCCGCAAAGCTTTACGGTGACCAATGCGTTGTAATTTCTGCCGATGTCAAGCGTGTTGACGGAGTTTTTCGTGTGTTTGCAAAGGGCGGCAGAGAAAACACGGGTCTTGAAGCCATTGAATGGATAAAACGCTGTGTCGGCAACGGTGCAGGTGAGGTTGTTCTCAACTCAATTGATACCGACGGTGTAAAAAAAGGCTTTGACCTTGAAATGCTTGATGCAGTATGCAATGCGGTGTCCGTACCGGTTATTGCTTCCGGCGGTGCAGGCTGCATTGATGACTTCATCACTCTTTTCAAAACACTTGACAAGGTTGATGCAGGCCTTGCCGCTTCAATCTTCCACTTCGGTGAGGTTAAAATCTCAGACCTTAAAGCCGAAATGGCAAAAGCAAATATTCCCACAAGGTTATAAAAGGTGATACTTATGATAAACATTGATGAACTGAAATTTGACGAAAAAGGGCTTATCCCTGCAATTGTTGTGGATGCTGTGACAAAAAAGGTGCTCACACTTGCATATATGAACAGGGAAAGTCTCAGCATATCAATCGAAAAGGAGCTGACCTGCTTCTGGAGCCGTTCACGGCAGGAGCTGTGGCTCAAGGGGGACACAAGCGGCAACTATCAGCACATTGTGTCCATTACGGCGGACTGTGACAAGGACGCTCTGGTGGTTATGGTTGAGCCTGACGGACCTGCCTGCCACAAGGGTACAACCTCTTGCTTTAACGACGGGGTTTTTCAAAGTGAAGAACGCCACGAGTTTTCCTATGAAGGACTCATGAAGCTCATTGAAGGCAGAAAGACCGACAGAAAAGAGGGCTCATACACAACCTATCTTTTTGACAAGGGAATTGACAAAATTCTCAAAAAAATCGGCGAAGAAACAACAGAGGTTATCATCGCCGCCAAGGCTGAGGACAGGAAAGAAACAATTTATGAAATTGCGGACCTTGCTTATCATGTTATGGTGCTGATGATTGAGCAGGGAATTTCCCTTGAGGATATTCACAGAGAGCTTGCCTCACGCCATGTAATCGACCACAAGGTTAAACAGGAAAAAATGACCTGAGCTGACGGCTCAGGTTATTTTCTGCAGATTTTCAGATAAAAATTGTATTCACAGTCAAAACTGACATCTTGCATAAAAAAATTTGCAAAGGCAATAATTATTTCTGTCAACATTTAATTCATACCCACTTGCTATGAATTAAAAACAGTGATATACTACTAAAGAAGTAGGAATTCTTCTGAAAGGAGTGAAAAGCAGATGAAAATTTCAACCAAAGGAAGATACGGTCTTCGCATTATGACAGACCTTGCAGTTCATGGTAAGGATTGCTGTGTTTCCCTGAAGGAAATTGCAGAAAGGGAGCATCTTTCCGAAAAGTATCTTGAGCAGATAATCAATAAGCTGACTAAAGCAGGGCTTGTTGAATCGGTGAGAGGAGCAAGGGGCGGATATCATCTGACAAAATCTCCCGAAAACATAACCGTTGAGGATATTCTCAAAGCGACGGAGGGCTCACTTGCTCCCGTGGCTTGTGCAGAGGATAACGGAAAATGTGAGAATTACTGCGATTGTGTAACGTCCTTCATCTGGACTGAGATATACAAAGCGACGATTTCGGTAGTGAGCAGAATAACACTTCTTGACCTTGCCGAAAGAAGTCAGAGCATTGAAAAAACAGAATTGGAGTGTTTGAAATGAGATTTGTTTATGCAGATAACGGAGCAACAACGCCTGTTTCAAAAAAGGTTGTTGAAGCTATCATTCCCTATATGACCGAGCATTACGGCAACCCCTCAAGCCTTTATGAAATCGGACAGACAGCTCACAGAGCTGTTGAAAAGGCAAGGCAGCAGGTTGCTGCGGCTCTGAATGCCGATGCCAATGAAATTTACTTCACCTCAGGCGGCTCTGAGGCTGATAACTGGGCAATCAGAGGTGCGGCACTTCTTGGTGCAAAAAAAGGAAAGAAGCACATCATCACATCAAAAATTGAGCATCATGCAGTGCTTCATACTCTTGATAAGCTTGAAAAGGAAGGCTTCACCGTAACTTATCTTGATGTTTATGATAACGGTATTGTCAAGGCGGAGGATGTTGAAAAAGCAATCACCGATGAAACCTGCCTTGTAACCATTATGTTTGCAAACAATGAAATCGGCACAATTCAGCCCATAGAAGAAATCGGAGCTATTTGCCGCAGCAAGGGTGTGCTTTTCCACACCGATGCAGTTCAGGCAGTGGGCCATGTCAAGGTTGATGTTAAGCAGCAGAACATTGATATGCTTTCACTTTCAGGACACAAATTCCATGCAACAAAGGGTATCGGCGCACTTTACTGCAAAAAGGGTATCCGTCTTCCCAACCTTATTGAGGGTGGTGCTCAGGAAAAGGGCAGGCGTGCAGGTACGGAAAATGTACCGGGAATTGTCGGCCTCGGTGTTGCAATTACCGATATGTGCGAAAACCTGGAAGAAAATGCAAAGAAGGTTGCGGCACTTCGTGACAGACTTTTTGAAGGTGCTTCAAAAATTACCCATTCAAGAATCAACGGCGACAGAGAAAAGCGACTTCCCGGCAACTTCAGTATGTGCTTTGAGGGCGTTGAGGGCGAAAGCCTCCTTCTCATGCTGGACTTCAAGGGAGTTTGCGCTTCAAGCGGCTCAGCTTGTACCTCAGGCTCACTTGACCCGAGCCATGTGCTTCTTGCAATCGGCTTGAAGCATGAGGTTGCACACGGTTCTTTAAGGCTTTCCCTCAGTGAATACAACACGGATGAAGATGTTGACCATATTCTTGAGGTGCTTCCGCCGATTATCGAAAGACTTCGCTCAATGTCCCCGCTTTGGGATCATATAATGGAACAGGAAAAGGAGATTAACTGATTATGGAATACAGCAAAAAAGTAATGGAACATTTCGCAGAGCCTCACAATGTTGGTGAAATTCCCGATGCAAACGGTATCGGTGAAATCGGCAACGCAAAATGCGGCGACATCATGAAGATGTTCCTCAAAATCGAAAACGATATTATTGTTGATGTTAAGTTCAAGACCTATGGTTGTGCGAGTGCAATTGCAACATCATCAATCGCAACAGACATGATTAAGGGTCAGCCCATCAGTGAGGCACTCAAGTTAACAAACAAGGCAGTTGTTGAAGCTCTTGACGGACTTCCCGCAGTTAAAATTCACTGCTCCGTGCTTGCAGAACAGGCAATCAAGGCAGCCCTTGCTGATTATTACAGAAGACAGGGTATCGACCCGGAGCCGATTGTAGGAAAGATTGAAGAACACGACCACGATGCGTGTCATATATAAAAATACGGCTTTGTGGCACACTTCCTTTTGAAGTGTGCCACAGTTATATTGTTTTGCAGAGTATATAATGCTCTGCATTTTTTATTTCCTTCAGCCACCCTCTTTCAAATGAGAGGCACGGCTTTAGCGGTGGAGGAACAGACCCTGAACAAAAAATTCCTCTGAACAAAAAATATTAGTCAAATCTCATTGACGGATTGTGAATAAAATGTTATGATTATAACGATTATAATTGGTATTATAATGCCAATAAATAATAGCCTTTCTGAATTTTAAAGGGTGGAGCACGGGTCAACATCAGGTCAGGGATGTCCGGGTGAAGCTTTCTGAATTATTTTAAGAAAGGCAGACAAAAAGGAGGAAACTTCGAAAATGAAAAAATTCTATTTTAAAAAAGCACTGTCAGTGTTAATGGCAGTTATGATGTTGTTGTCCTGCTGGGTATGGGTTGCACCCACCAAGGCGGAAGCAGCTTCAATTACCGACCTGAAGAACATCATCGAACAGTATGAAGGCTATTTAACTAACGGCACCTTCTATACAAATATGGTGAGTAACTATACAGCCTACAATAACGCTAAGCGTTATTATGACGCTGTGACCTACGGTGGTGTTGCTTTTGATGAAGCACTTGCAGACCAATATGTTACTGCTCTGAGTAATTCTTTTGGAGCAACAGGGGCAAACACTACCTATATAGACTACCTCAATCAGCAGTATTATGACCGCAACGGTGGCGGAACCAATGTTCCTGCGGCTATAAGCAAGACATACACAAAAAACCTTGTTTATATGGACTATGATTTCAGCTATAGTTTTCAGTTTGCCCAGCAAAAATGGATTGATAAAAACTATCTTGAATTGTCTTGGTCTATTCCCAATATGATTGTTGGTATTACCGATAGTGATACCTCTACCTTCCCGTTGCATCTTTTTTATTATACTTCGAAAACTAACAGAAAATTGAGCTATATTTATATTGAAAATAACTCTATCAAAACCAATCGAACCTGGAGAGTTGCAAAAAGTGCTATACAAACAAATAACATAACTACTGATTCTGCTGCAGCCTATGGTAAATGGGTTTATGACAGTGATTACAGAACTAATGAAGACATTGGTGCAGAAAGCGATTCCAATGCTCAGAATTTGTCAAATAACTATCTTTACAGTGCATCAACATATTACGATGCAGATTTGGCATCGGTAAAGAGCTTCAGCTCAACCTTCTCCACATCGGCAAATATGGTAATGATGAATACTCCCATAGTTGCCAGAATGGATGGCAGCACCATGAATAAATGGGCAAGTGATTATGGCTACGGTTATGTTTACTATGTTTACATGGAGCCCTATAAGCAGAATTGGAGCAATTGGAAAACCCTTTTGCCGAAGCTTTCATATGCAAACTATGACGGCTATGTTTACAGCAATGTAATTACCAACGGTGTTGCTTCAAACCTTGATACAGCATCATCAAAGGATCTTTCTATGTCTTCAAACAGTATTGCAAGAACAGGTGATATTTCAAGTAATGTAACAAGCTGGATTAACAACGCTACTACCGGTGCAAATGCACTTGCTAATGCAAAATCTGCCGCAACAACAACGGTCACCACAAAATACAATGACCTTATTTCAGCTATTTCCTCTGCTGATTCGATTTATGCAGGCGGCAGTGCTCCCTATACATATGCTTCATGGAATAATTTTGTAAGTGCATACAATGCTGCAAGAGCTCACATGGCTTCACTTAACCCCAATGGCAGCAATGTTCAGTACAGCTCCGATGCAACAACTGTCGGCAACCTTGCAACTGCTCTTACAAATGCAAAGGCAGCTCTCCAATACAGAACATACGATGTAACATACGAAAACCTTTTCTCATTTTCATCATGGGCAAACTCAGCTTCAAATGCCGGTAACAATACTTCCACTCAATACAAGGGTGAAGTAATTGCTGATGTTAATGCAGGTACTATTACTCTTGATGCTACACTTAATGACTTCTATACTTTATGTAATGGAGCAGCAGGATTTTATCTTTCTACTGTTGAGCCCGGTGAAACCTATATTTTCGATTACGACCTTACAATAGAGTCCGGTGGTATGCAGGTAGGTGCGTGGTTCTACGATGATTCAGGAAATGCAGTTACTGATACTGCAACAGGTAAAGCATATTCACTTTCTTACAGTGCTCCTGATTATTTTGAGTTTACTGCACCGGCAGGTTGTACAAAAGTTGCTTTCCGTATTGGTGCTACCGGAGATGGTGCGAAATGTACTTATTCCAACATCGCTCTTTATAAACAAACAAGAGCCGACGCCGTTGAGCTTGACACATGGACATCACGCCCCATAAGAAAGGTTTTCACCTATAATGCAGCTCTCGGAACAACTCTTGATGTTCCCGCAAGAGAAGGCTATACCTTCAACGGCTGGTGGGTTGACACAGTCAACACCAACGGAACAAAGGATGCCGGCGAAGAGATTACCGACGGCAACGGAACCGTAGTCAGTGCATTGCAGAACTACGGAATAACTCAGGATTGGGTTTTATATTCCGATTGGATAATCAATACTTATACAGTTACATTCAAAAATTGGGACGGCTCAGTTCTTGATACACAAACGATTCAGTATAAGAGTGGCGCAACAGCTCCCGCTGACCCGACAAGAGCTCCCGATGACACAAACCACTATACATTCAATGGTTGGAATACCGATTTCAGCAGTATCACCACTGATAAAACCGTAACTGCAACCTATACACCGACTGCTCACAGCAAGATATATACAATTGCAACAGCCGGTGCAGAGGATAGCAACGGCAACATTATAGGTACACACAGCATTTCATGTTCAGGTTGTTCGTGGACATCAAGTGCAAGCTGTGTAATGACAGAGGATGCAGCCGGTTATGTTGCTCCTAACTGCTCAACAGCAGGTCAGAGAGTTTATAAATGTGCCGATTGCGGCAACAGCTACACAAAGGTTATCGCTGCAACAGGTGTGCATAACTATGCAGATGACGGCTGGTACTGCGTTGACGAAACCAACCACAGACGTGATTGTACAAACGGCGACAAGAACTGTACTGCTTACGAGCTTTCAGGACATGAATATTCCGATACCGATTGGGAAGATGACGGCGAAACAAACCACGCTCATCTCTGTACCGTTTGTAAGGGAGATTCATCAAAAAAGACAGAGGCTCATGTTTTCAGCGATTGGGCAGAAACCAAGGCTTCCACTTGTACAACTGCGGGTGAAGAATCACGCACCTGTTCAAAATGTAACAAAACAGAAACAAGAGCAACAGCACTCGCTGAACACACACTCGGTGAATGGATAGTTGACACGGATGCAACCTGTATCACAGCCGGTTCACAGCACAAGGAATGTGCAAACTGTGATTACGAAGTAACAGAAGCAATCCCCGCAACAGGTAAACACGTTTACGGTGAGTGGACTTATTACTCGCCTGAAGAACATCAGGCAAAATGTACAAAAGATACCAATTGTACAGCAACTGTAACAGAAGCTCATACACCGACAGAAGATGCAGTTCAGGTTGGTGATTCATACCATTATTACAGGTGCGAAAAGTGTGATGCATACGGTGCATTGCTTAACGGTGTATTCAAAGAAAATTTAAGAGAAAACTGTTATGAGGTTGATGCTGAATATAAAGAGGTTGATGATAACAACCACACCGTAACCTGTATCTGCGGCAGAGTAAAAACCGTTTCACACAATTGGACTGTTACAGACACCAAAGCTGCAACCTGTACAGAGGACGGCTACAAAAACTCAGCTTGTAGCGATTGCGGTGCAACCAAAGAAGAAACTCTCACAAAGACAGGCCACAATTACACAGGTGCAATCAAGAGTGACGGTGACGGCAAGGATGCCACTCACTCATTCCTTTGCGTAAACGGCTGCGAAACATATGGCGGAGCAGTTAAACACACATGGAATGCAGGTGAAGTCAAGGAAGGCGACGAGGCAACCTGCGAAAAAGCCGGTACAAAGACATATACTTGTCAGTCAGATTGCGGCGCAACATATACAGAAGCAATCCCCGCAACAGGTCACAGCTTCACAGGAGATCCTGTGCCGACAACCACAACAACACACTCATTTAAGTGTACAAATGACGGATGTGATGCTGTTGGTACCATGGATGGTGAAACTGCAAAGCTCAACGGTGTTGTTGACTGTGACTTCACAGTTAAATACGAAAAGAAAGATGCAGATAACCACACAGCATATTGTGTATGCGGTAACACCAGGGATGAAGAACATGCATGGCCTGAAAACGGTGTAATCGACCCTGATTCAACATGCACAAATGAAGGTACAGAGACATTCACCTGTACAAAGTGTTCAGAAACAAAACAGGAAGAAGTTGCACTTAAATCTCACAATCTCACAAAAACAGAGGCTGTTGAAGCAACCTGTACAACTGACGGTAATATCGATTATTGGAGCTGCTCAGTATGTAATCAGCTCTTCAGTGATGAAAACGGAACAACCGTAATTACACAGGCAGAGACAGTTGTTGAAAAAATCAATCATAAAAACAAGGAACATCACGACAAAGTGCCTGAAAGCTGTACTGCTGATGGTACGATTGAATATTGGTCATGCCCGGATTGTAAGAAAAACTTCAGCGATGAAGATTGCAAAAATGAAGTAATTGACCTCACAATCGAAAAAACAGGTCATGATTATAAAGACACAGTGACAGAGCCCACTTGTGAAGAACAGGGCTACACAACTCACACCTGTGATACATGCGGTTACAGTTATGCTGATTCATATGTTGATGCAAAGGGACATGACTTCTCAGTCAATAACGACAGAATCCATGCTCTTTCTGACGGAAAGCACAATTGGAAATGCTCAAAGTGTTCCGATTACGGTATTGTTGAAAATGATGTTCAGGTTAAGAACGGCTCTGTAGCTTGTTCA
>JAFUQS010000069.1 GCA_017472225.1 Clostridia bacterium
CAGAGCTGTTCGGCAACCGAGCCGTGGTATGGCAGAACGGAGCAATCTGAAAATACCGATAAGAAAATTTCTTTTTTCTTTATCCACGGTGAGCAGAAATGAATACCGAGTAAAGGATAGAATAAGCTTTACTCGGTATTTTTAGTTCTTGCGGAAGCTAATCTGCCAGCGTGCTTTTGCTTACTTTTGTCACGCTTGACAAAAGTAAGAGCCCAAGCGGCTCGAGCGTACGGAGTCAGAGGAACAGATAAAACCTTGCCATTCAGCACCACGGCACATAAAAGCGAAGTCAAATACACCTTGAGTAGACAGTAGCAGTAGTCAGGAGTCAGTAGTCAGGGTGCCTTCGGCACTACTCTGCCCGATAAAAAAAGGACGCCCAACGGGCGTCCTACGGACTTGTCCTGTGTTCTTATAAAAACAGACTCCTCCACCGCTGAAGCGGAGGCTTTTTCCTGACTACTGCCACTGTCTACCGACTACTCAAGTCAGAGGCTTTATAGCCACTGTTTTTATAATAAAATTTATGCAGCTTTTTTCTTGCTCTTAACAAGCTGAGCGAGCTTTTGGAAAACATACTTATCAAGAACCGGGAAAAGGAACTTAACAATAAGAACACCGATAAGTGCATAAATGATACCCACGATAACACCTGCAATGACATCTGAGCAATAATGAACCTGAACATAGATTCGTGAAAAGCCCATAAGTGCAGCGAAAATTGTTGTGGGGATGCCTATCTTTCTGTCATACCACAGAACTGCAATTGCTGCTGCAAAAGCCGATGAGGTGTGACCCGACGGGAAGGAATAGCTTGTGAGCTTGTCGATAAGATTCGGGAACTCATAGGTTTCTGTCCACTTTGCGGCAAATTCGGGATATTTTTCAATGCCTGCCGTAACCTTTTCCACAAAGTAATTGAATCTTTCGCCCTTACCTGCTGCAAGGAAAACATCCTTATCAGCCATAAGTCCTTCAAGGTCAAAGATGTAGAAGGGTCTTACTCTTGCAAAAAGGTCCTTGAGCACCACATTGTTGAGCACTGTCATAACAAGCAGTGAAATAAGAACTGCAAGACCTGCCTTACGGTACTTCTTTGTGCACATAAGCACAAGACCGAGAGTAATGAAGATAATACCTTCATCACCGAGAGTTGTGATTACGACCATGATAGTGTTGAGAATGCCTGACTGAATTGACTGCACCCACTCGAACACGCTCAGGTCGAAATTAAGAAATACATCAAAAATTTCTGACATGTTATTTCCCTCTTTCTTTATATTTTTTTAATTTTATTTCAGCCTTACGGCAAAAATTACTCAATTTCAAAATATGTCCTTGTGAACAATACTGTAATCACCTTTTTCCACTGTGATAACACAATATTTTCCGTCACATAACGCTCCCGGATTTACGGCACAGACTCCCGAATAAGGGTCACCCTCGGTTTTCGGCACATGAGTATGACCGTAAAGAGCAATGTGAGCCCTGACAGAATCAGCCTTGTTGAAAAGCTCACGAAGGCTGAAGCGTACCGAAAGCATATCACCGTGACACGCCATAAAGGTAACACCCTCAAGATGCTTATAGGCATAAAGCTCTGCACGGGAATGCCAATCATTATTACCTTTAACCAGAATGAAGCTTCTGTCCGGGTAATGCTCCTTTGCATATTCAGCCTCACTCATTCCGTCGCCAAGGAAAAAGACGGTTTTACATTCAGGCTCTTTGTCAAGCATTCTCATAACATATTCCTTGTGACCGTGAGAATCGGACCAGACAAGAATGTTCATTCATAAACCATCCTTTTCAATCATAGAATTTAATATATATTAACACAAGTCAGGTGGTTTTTCAATGGATAACGGAACAAAACTTTCCTCAGAGCAGATAAATTCTATTATGAACGAAGCTAAAAGCAGTGATTTGAAAGGTACTGTCAACACCGAAGAATTCATAAAAAAGCATCTTAACGAGGAACAGGCTGCAAAGGTAAAAAGTGTTCTCGGTGACCCGGAAAAGCTGAAGCAGCTTCTGGACTCCCCTTTTGCACAAAAGCTTATGAACTCCCTGAAGGAAAATCAGGATAAAGGATAAAATGGATTTCAGTGACTTTAATTTTGATTGTGTGAATGACATTCTCTCCACACTTTCCGAAAAAGATGTTGAAAACCTTTCAGAAATAGCCTCTCAGTTTTTTTCTTCGCAGAATGCAGAAAAGGAACAAAAGGATACAGCCGGACAGCAGGAGCAGAAGAAAAAATCAGGCAACGGCTTTCCCTTTGATGATATGCCCTTCGACAAAGAGAGTATGATGAAAATTTTCAATCTTATGAACAAGCTGAAAAACCAGCCTGAAGACCAGAGAGTGAAGCTTCTTTATGCCTTAAGACCTATGCTTACGGAAAAACGCAGACACAAGGTTGATGAAGCCGTGCAGATGCTCAGAATCATGGCAATTCTGCCGCTTCTGAGGGAATAATTCACAACAATAAAGGAGACCGCCATGCACAAGGATTTTTGGAGCACTCAGAACGGACAAAGCAAAAAAAGCTTACCGCCGAAAAAAAGAATATCCGATTCCGGCTTTTCCGACCCTGACACAGCAATCCTTCTGCCACTGATTCTGCTTCTGATGAGTGACGGCGGCGACGAAATTCTCATCATGGCACTTATATATATACTGTCTTGACAAAGCGGCTTTATTGCATTATCATATTGTCAGTATAAATTTACGGAGGTAAAAACAATGGAATACACATTCACTCCTAAGGGAGTTTGCGCAAGAGGACTTAAATTTGAAATTGAAGACGGTATTGTGAAAAACATCCGTTTTTCAGGTGGCTGCTCAGGTAACACTCAGGGTGTTGCTGCATTGGCAGAGGGCATGACAGCCGAAGATGTTATAAACAGGCTTTCAGGTATCCGCTGCGGCTTCAAAGGCACCTCATGCCCTGACCAGCTTGCAAAGGCAGTTAAAGAAGCTTTGGAATAAAAGCGGTTTTCAGCCACGGCAAAAAAATCACTCCAAGCGTCAGCTTGGAATATCATTGAATTTTCTCAAGTTATACGAGCGTCGGATTTTGACACTGAAATTCTTTTATTCTTTATTTCGGACAGTATAATAAGCAAAAGCAGAGCAATAACGCTCTGCTTTCTTTTTATCGGGCACAGTCATATTATCAACCTTTGAAAAGTCGATTTTTAACTGCCAAGGTGCCACTTATCTTACACCGAAGGCGTCCTGACTACTGACTCCTGACTACTGTCTACTGACCCTGACTACTTTCTACTCAAAGTGTATTTAACTTCGCTTTTATGTACCGTGGTGCAAAACGGCAAGGTTTCATCTGTTCCGCTGACTCCGTACGCTCGAGCCGCTTGGGCTCTTACTTTTGTCGGTTGTGACAAAAGTAAGCAAAAGCACGCTTTTTTTGTGGATTAACCTCCGCAAGAACTAAAAATACCGAGTAAGACTTATTCTATCCTTTACTCCGTAGTCTTTTCTGCTCACCGTGGATGAGGAAACAAGGTTTCATCTTATCGGTATTTTCAGATTGCTCCGTTCTGCCATACCACGGCTCGGTTGCCGAACAGCTCTAATTAAAACAACGCTCAATAAAATGAGCCGCTTGGTTTAATTTGTTCCGTAAGGTATGCTATTGTCTAATTTATTTGTGTGCCTTTCCACAGCCGTGTAGTCCGACAGTCGCTCCCGCTACAATCTGCTTTCAGAAAGAGAATTCCTCTTTACGCTGCTATTCTTTCTTTTTAATGATTATTTATTTTTTACAGACTCCTTGTTGTTTTCCTAACTACTGTCTACTGACTACTGACTACTGACTCCTGACTACTGACTACTGACTACTGACCCCTGACTACTGACTCCTGACTACTGTCTACTAAAAAAACTACACTACGACTTCCGCTTTCTATCCGGCAGCTGAGCCACAATAATCGCACCAAACATAAGCACACAGCCTACCGCCTCACGGAAGGATGGTACCTGATGAAGAATGACAAGTGAGGTGAGTACGGCAAAAACAGACTCAAGGCTCATTATCATAGAAGCGAGAGTCGGCTCCGTTCTTTTTTGTGCCACAATCTGCAATGTGTAAGCGACACCGCTTGACATAATACCTGCATAAGCAACAGACGGTGCGGCGGCAAGAATTGCCTTAAGGTCAATGCCTTCAAAAATCACGGCAGGGACAAGGCTCAACACACTTGCAACGGCAAACTGCACTGCCGAAAGGCGCACTCCGTCGGTTTTAGGTGAGAAATTATCAATGATGAGAATATGTACCGAATAAAGTGCAGCGCAGATAAGCACATAAATGTCTGACATTCTTATTGAGTTATCCTCTTTCACACAAAGAAGATACAGCGCAACCACCGATACAGCAACGCAAAGCCAGATTACGGGACGCACCTTCTTTTTGAGAAAGAGAGAAAAAATCGGAACGAGAAGAATATACAAAGCAGTGATGAAGCCCGCCTTACCCGGTTCAGTACCCTCATCAATGCCAAGCTGCTGAAAAACAGAAGCAAAGCACAGTGCAATACCGCAGAAAGCCCCGCCGATAAAAAGTGTTTTATAATCTTTTTTGCCGAATTTCTGATATGTGCCGTTTTTCTTTTTTATTGTGTCAAGAGTGAAAATTACAGGCAGCAGAATAACTGCGCCTAAGACATTGCGAAGACAAATGAATGTGAAAGGCCCGACATATTCTGCACCTGTTGACTGCGCCACAAACGCACTGCCCCAGATAAAGGCTGTCAGAAGAAGCAGCAATGAGCCGATGAGATTATCTTTTTTTGTTGTGTTCTGCATTTAAAAACTCCTTATGCCAGTGCGGGAATATATTTTCCCAAAAATTCAAACATATAGCATACTAAAGGTGCAAACACCAGTGCAGGTGTGTAATTTGCAACCTTGAATTTTCCGAGTCCCGTAAGGTTGAGACCCAGAGCCATAATCATAAGCGAGCCGACACAGGTGATTTCTGCAATTGCACTGTCTGAAAGAAGCGGAGCAAGAAGACCTGATAAAAGCACAAGCCCGCCCTGAAAAATGAAGACAAATATAGCTGCAAAGGGTACGCCGATACCCAAAGAAGCTGAAAGCATCATTGACGAAAAAAGGTCAAGTGTGCTTTTTGTGTAAATCATTGTGTGGTCGCCCTTAAGCCCCGAATTCAGTGAACCGACGATTGTCATTGCACCAATGCAGAAAACAAGAGATGCCGTTACAAAGCCTTCTGCAACGCTTGTTTTGTCTGAATCATCCTTTTTCAGCTTCTTGGAAAGAAAATCCCCGGCACTGTTCAATTTGCCGTCTATATTCAGTGCCGTGCCTATAATTGCACCGATTACCATTGAAACGATTGATACCAGCACATTCTCACCCTTGAGCATACCCTGTATACCGATGAGAATTGTGCAAAAGCCGATGCCTACCATAACTGCATCACTGTATTTTTTTGAAATACCTTTTTTGAAAACAAGTCCTATCATACTGCCGATGAGAACCGTTGCAACATTAACAAAAACACCTATCATAGCTTTCACTTCACTTCTTTAAAGTATAAATACAACGGCTATTGTACCACAAAAAATCACGGCATACAATAGGTAAAATTAAAAAAAGCACACTCAGCACTACGGTACATAAACAGCGAGGCTTTATCTGTTCCTCTGACTCCGCTCGCTCGAGCCGCTTGGTTTAATTTGTTCCGTAAGGTTTGCTATTGTCTAATTTATTTGTGTGCCTTTCCACTGCCTGTAGTCCGACAGTCGCTCCCGCTACAATCTGCTTTCAGAAAGAGAATTCCTTTTTACCTTGTTTTTCTGATTTCTTTATGATTGTTTATTTTTTTGCAGTCTCCTTGTTGTTTTATCTTTTTCCTGACTCCTGACTACTGACTACTGTCTACTGACCCCTGACCCCTGACTACTGACTCCTCCACACGGGCAGAGGTTGACTTCAATACCGTTTGAAATGTTGACTCTTCGCCTTTACAAACAAAAATTATTATGTTAGAATTAAGTGATGGATAATTTTCTATATAAAAGGAGAAGATTCAATGAGCATTACAAAAACACTTTTTGACACTATGCCCGACGGTACTGAAGTACACCTTTTCACAATCGAAAACAACAACGGTGTTTCTGCAGGTATCATCACAAGAGGCGCAACACTGCAGAGCTTTGTTTGCCCCGATAAGGACGGCAGAATGGGCGATATTATTATGGGCTTTGACAATGTTGCCTCTCATATGGCATCGGGTACATACACAGGTAATGTTATCGGTCAGTATGCAAACAGACTTTGCGGCGGCAAGTTCACCGTTGGCGGCAAGGAATATCAGGTAACACAGAACGAAAAGGGCAGAACCTGTCTTCACGGCGGCGGAGAATATAACAGTGCAATATGGAAGGCTATTATCATTGACGATGATGCTGTTGAGTTTTCTTACCGTTCTCCCGACGGTAAGGAGGGCTTCCCCGCAAATGTTGATGTGACCGTTACATATATTCTCACAGACCACAATGAGCTTGAAATCCGCTATAAGGCAGTCCCCGATGCTGAGACAATTATCAATATGACAAACCACGCATATTTCAATCTCGGAACAACTGCAAACGGCGATGTGCTTGACCATGAGCTTCAGCTCAATTGTGACTATTATACACCCACAGATGAAGACAGTATCCCTACCGGTGAGCTCAGAGCTGTTGACGGAACAGCCTTTGACTTCAGAGAACCGAAGAAAATCGGCAGAGATATCAAAGCCGACGATGAACAGCTTATCATGTGCCGTGGCTATGACCACAACTTCTGCGTCAACGGTGAAATCGGTAAGCTCCGTATTGTGGCAAAGGTCAGGGACGAAAAAAGCGGAAGAAAGCTTGAGGTTTATTCCGACCTTCCCGGCGTTCAGCTTTACACAGGCAACTTCATTGACGGCACAGAAACGGGTAAGGACGGCATAATACTTAATCAGCATTACGGCTTCTGCCTTGAAACTCAGTATTACCCCGATACACCCAACCATCCCGATTTTCCCCAATGCACCTTCAAAAAAGGCGAAGTCTTTAAAAGCACCACGATTTTCAAAGTCTGAGCTAAGAAAGAAGGATTACCATGTTTTTACTTAAAAAGCTTATCTCAATAGCAATCACGGCAGTTATGCTCACCTTGTCAATCTCTGCCTGTCCGGAAAAGCATACGGTAAAAGATTCTGACGAAGTGAAGCTGAATTTCACTGTTCTTTCTGACTGCCACATTGAAGGCCTCGATGTTGAATTTACTTTTATTGATACTTACAAGGTGTTCACAAAAATTCTCAAGGACGCAAAAAGCGTTGAAAACGGAAACGATGCCATTGTTTTTCTTGGTGACAACACAATGAACGGTCAGGATATTGAAAGTATGCTCTTTTACGGTGCTGTGAATGTGTTGAAGCCCGGAGCTGAAATTCTTGTTGCCGCCGGCAACCATGACCTCAGTAACGGCGAGGGTACATACGCTGAGTTTTCGGAACGCTTTATGAATTACAACAACACCTTTTTCGGTGACGGACTCACAAAGCCTTATTTTTACAAGGTTATAAATGGCTGCTATTTCATTGTGCTTTCTTCGGAAGAAGCGACAGTCAACACAATGTATCTTTCTGACGAACAGCTTATCTGGCTCAAGGGACTTCTCAATGAGGCGGATGAAAATAATGCTCCTGTTTTCGTGATGGCACACCACCCGGCAAATTATCTTGAAGCAAGAGAAGGTGATGAGCTGACAGACATTCTGAACGATTATTACAATCTTCTTTATTTCTGCGGTCATACTCATGCCGAATTCACTCCGGACAGCGTTTATGAGCTTGACGGTGTAAGCTGCATAAACCTTCCCAGGTGTACCGAATGGAAAACCGAAGGCTATGACACAGGCATCGGCGCTCAGGTTGAGCTTTATGACGATGAAATTCTTGTCAGAATCCGAGACTTCCATGACAGTGTATGGCTTGAAGAATACGAATACAGCTATCCGATTGAAAAATAACACATCTGAATAATATAAAAAAGAATGTAAAAGACAAATCCCCCTGCTGACACCCGAAAAATCGAATACTTAAACACATAAAAACCATTGTAAAAAGCTAAAAAATTGCTTGATACAATGGTTTTCTGTTTTATCTTTTTCCTGACTACTGACTACTGTCTACTGACCGCTGACCCCTGTCTGCTGAAAAAAGGGATTTAATGTCAGTCAACATGCTTGCCGATTTTTGCAGCAAATCTTTTCAGCTTACCCTTTTCAAGGGCAAGATATACCTTTTTAACAGGAGGAAGAACTGCAAAAAGAACACCCGAAAGAGTGAACAAAAAGCTCGGATTAACACTCTTTTTTCCTTTTTCAAGTCCCTTGACCATTTTCTTTGCAACAACCTTAGGGCTCTGAACGGGGAAGGGACGCTCAAAAACCTCATCATTTGCCGCAGCAAAGAAGTTTGTGTCGGTTGCTATCGGGTAAAGACAGGTGAGTGTGATATTCTCAGGGTTTTCAAATCTGATACCTTGCTGAAATCCTTCCATTGCAAATTTTGAAGCGGAATATGTGGTGAATCCGGGCATTGCCATTTTGCCGATGGCGGAAATTGTGATTGCATAATGACCCTTTTTTCCGTTCAGATGCTCTCTGTATTTCTGATAGGAATATATGGGTGAATAAACATTGGTTTCAAACATTCTCTTTGTTCTTTCCCAATCCACATAATCCATAAGCTCATAATAAGGATAGCCGGCATTTGCATAAAAAATATCGATGAAGCCAAGCTCCTTTTCTGCCTTTTCAAAAATTGAATCCACGCCCTGCTCAGATGAAACATCACACTGATATGTGATGACATTTTCACCAAGGGTACCCATTTTTTTATTGTTGATGTCAACGGCAAGAATTTTATTGGATTTGTCACCGGCAAGAAGCTTCAACACCTCAAAGCCGATTCCGCTGTCTGCACCTGTGAGCACAATATTTTTTCCTGTAATCATGATTTTTCTCCTTTTTTAATGTGTTTTCTGTTAAGCCTCCTTCTTTTATAATAATCGAAATATATTCCGAAGTCAACAAAAACAGTTGCCTTTTTTTAAGCCGGATGTTAATATATATTCAGTAAGAAAACAAGGAAGGGGTTTTATAATATGGAATACAGCAAGCTTTTTTCTCCCATAAAAATCGGAAACACGGAAATCAAAAACAGAATTTGTATGGCACCCATGCTCATGGACTTCGGTCAGTTTGACGGAAGAACCACCGAGCAGCTCATGAATTATTACGAAGAAAGAGCCAAGGGCGGAACAGGTCTTATTATTACCGAAATCACAAGAGTAAATGACAGAACGGGTGGCTCAGCCTTTGCTCAGCTCGGCATGAGTCACGATTATCAGATTGAAGGGATGCGGGAGCTTGCAAACCGTATCCATGCCCACGGCTCGAAGCTTTTTGTTCAGCTTCACCACCCCGGAAGGCAGAACATGGGACTTCTTATCGGCACCTTACCCTTAAGCATTGCCTGTGAAAAGGCTGTTCCTCATTTTAAGGATATGCTTTATAAGGTTGTTCCCGCAGGTAAAATACTCATGAAGCACCACCTTGTGCCAAGAGTTGTTGCACCTTCAAAATGTGAAAACAGTTATTTTTCCGACGGCAACAACAGAGCCCTCAGAAAAAGTGAAATCAAGGGGCTTATTGCAGATTTTATCGCTGCTGCAGTAAGAGTTAAAAAATCCGGCTGCGACGGTGTTCAGCTTCACGCCTCCCACGGCTATCTTCTTCAGCAGTTTCTTTCCCCTAACACAAACAAGCGTACCGACGAATACGGAGGCAGCCTTGAAAACAGAATGAGATTCATTCTTGAAATAATTGAAGGCATCAAGAATGAATGTGGCAAGGACTTCCCCGTTATTGTCCGTCTTACCGTTGATGAATGTTATGAGAGAATCGGTCAGAAGGGCAAGGGCTACGACCTTGCCGAGGGCGTTAAAATGGCTCAGATGCTTGAAAAGGCAGGAGTTGATGCCATTGATGTTTCCTCTGCCGCTTATGATACCTTCAACTTCTGGCTTGAGCCCACATCCTTTGAATGCGGATGGAGAAAGCATATGGCTGCAGCTGTGAAAAATGCAGTGTCCATTCCCGTTATTGCGGCAAACCTGATAAGAAGCCCCGAACAGGCTGAGCTTCAGCTTGAAGAAGGTATTCAGGACATGATTTCCCTTGGCAGACCTCACATTGCAGACCCTCATTGGGCAAAAAAAGCAGAAAGCGGACATCCTGAGGATATAAAAAGATGTATCTGCTGCCTTTATTGCATTGAAAGTATGCAGAACAATGCTTATATCGGTGACCACGGCTACTGTGCCGTCAATCCCTTTGTGGGCAATGAGGATTATCAGCCCGAACAAAACGGTAACGGCAGAAAGATTCTTGTTGCAGGCTCCGGCCCTGCAGGTCTTACTGCAGCCGAGCTTCTTGCAAAAAGAGGCTTCAGCGTAACCGTTATGGAAAAAAGTGATAAATTAGGCGGTCAGGTTGACCTTGCCGTAAAGCCGCCTCATAAGGACAAGCTTTATTGGTGCATTGAGGACCTTCACACAGCCTGTCGCAAGCTCGGTGTTGAAATTCTGCTTAATGCCGAGGTCACAAAAGCCACCGTTGAACAGATGAAGCCCTATGCCCTGATTCTCGCCACGGGTGCTTATGCCGTGAAGCCGGAATTTATCAAGGGCCATGACAAAAAGCAGGTTTACACAACAACCGATATTCTCAACGGCTCCGTTGTTCTCAGAAATCAACGTGTTGCCGTTATCGGAAGCGGTATGACAGGTCTTGAAACTGCCGAGCTTCTCACAACGACGGACAACAAGGTTTCCGTTGTTGAAATGGCTGATGAAATTGCGCCCGGAGTATGGATGCAGCATGTAAATGATATTATGCCGAGGCTCAATGAAAAAGGAACAGAATTCTACGCTTCACATAAGCTTACCGAAATCAAGGACAACACCATTGTGCTGCAAAACAAAAAAGGCGGAATTGTTGAGCTTGAAGCGGACAGCGTTGTGCTTTCTCTCGGAGCAAAAAGCGACAACAGACTTTTTGCAGAGCTTAAAGAAACAACAAAGAACCTTTTCATCATCGGTGACGGTGAAAAGGTCGGCAGAATTGCAGATGCAACAAGAAGCGCCTTTGAGTGTGTGAAAAAAATCAGATAAAGAGGTTACTGACATATGCGAATGAGAAAAAAGAAAAACCTTGAAGCCCGTCTTCATGAATGCCGTGAATATCTGCTTGAAGCAAACGGCGAAAGCAGGGATTTCAGCAAGGCCGAGGAAAACAAAAAGCTTTATGACCTGAAGGAAATCTTCGGCAATGACAACCCGGTGCAAATGGAAATCGGCTGCGGCAAGGGTACATTTATTCTTGAAACCGCAAAAAGGAATCCGGAGATAAATTTCATTGCCGTTGAAAAGGTGCAGAATGTTATTGTTGCCGCCTGTGAAAAGGTGAAGGCAGAGGGACTCACCAATGTCCGTTTTATGGCAAGCTGCGCCGAGTATCTCCCCTCATTTATACCGGAGAACAGCATTGAGCTTATTTATCTCAATTTTTCCTGTCCCTTCCCCAAGGCGAAATATGCAAGACACCGTCTCACTCACAGATATTTTCTTGAAATCTACCGTAAGCTTCTTAAAAACGGCGGTGAAATACATCAGAAAACAGACAATATGCACTTTTTTGAATTTTCAATTGAGGAGCTTTCTCACAGTGGCTACAAAATAAAAAATGTCAGCCTTGACCTTCACAACAGTGATTTTGAGGGAAACATTGTCACCGAATATGAAAAGCGTTTTTCTGATTTAGGTCAACCGATTTATCGCCTTGAAGCAAAGGTTGATTAAATTCGGAAATCCGGGAAATACAAAAATATATCCTTGCCGAAGTGAATAAATCAGAGGCAATTGACAAAACTTATTTTAAATGGTAAATTATACCTATGCAAAATTATTTTTTACGGAGGAAAGAAACATGGAACTCAAAGGCTCAAGAACTGAGAAAAACCTTATGGAAGCATTTGCAGGTGAATCTCAGGCAAGAAATAAGTATACTTATTTTGCTTCAGTTGCAAAAAAGGAAGGCTATCAGCAGATAGCTGCAATTTTTGAAGCTACAGCAAACAACGAAAAGGAACACGCAAAGATGTGGTTCAAGGCACTCGATGAGCTTGGCAACACTGCCGAAAACCTTGCAGCAGCCGCAGCAGGCGAAAACTACGAATGGACAGATATGTATGACCGTTTTGCAAAGGAAGCTGACGAAGAAGGCTTCACAGAGCTTGCAGCAAAGTTCAGAATGGTTGCCGCAATTGAAAAGAGCCACGAGGAAAGATACCGTGCGCTTCTTTCAAATGTAGAAATGCAGAAGGTGTTTGAAAAGAGTGAAGAAACCATGTGGGAATGTCGCAACTGCGGTCATCTCGTAATGGGCAAAAAGGCTCCCGAAATCTGCCCCGTCTGCGCTCATCCTCAAAGCTACTTTGAAGTGAGAAAAGAAAACTATTAAGTAAAAATTACCGTCAGGCTTCCGCAAAGAAATTACGGAAGCCTGATTTTTTTATTTCATCAGAAAGCATCCGTCAACTGCATTTTGACATTGTATCCATAATATGATAAAATGAATTTAATTATCTTTATCCAAGGAGGTAGTTATGGAGTTTATAACATCTGTTTCACGATATATTCTTCCCATCGTTACAGTTATTCTTCTCACAAAATGCATTATGACCCTTTTGCTCGGTCATCCGAAGGAGAAAATCTACGGCTACATAATCGACATGAAAACCGGTGAAAAATATGCCCTCAATATGTGGGAAACCTCCATCGGCAGAAGCGGAAGCTGTGACATCGTAATCACCTATAACACGGTTTCCCGTTCCCATGCTGTAATTTCAAGAAGAATTGACGGCTGGTATGTTTATGACCTGAACTCAAAATCGGGCATAAAGGTCAACGGTGTTGTGTGCGAAAAGAAATCAACAATAAATAACGGTGATATCATTTCACTGAGCAACATCCCCTTCCGTTTTGAAATTATTGACGACCCCGTTCAGCGTGTTGGCAAAAAGAAAAAGCAAAGGGAAAATTCAAAAACGGCACAAGCTCCCGCACCGGCTCCCATGCCTCATGCCTCAGCTCCTCATAACAATGTCAATATGCCCCACCGTGCTCAGGAAACGGATTTCATTTCAGATCAGGATTTCTATGACGAATACAACAAGCCGAAGCTTAATATCAGACCCCATGAGGGCAGCTCCGTTCCCATTTCACAGGATGTTTATTCAGGCAAGGCTTCATACACAATTGACACACCCGACCACGCTGTGAAGCAAAGAACGGCCTTCCAGCCGAGGCTCATCAACAAGGATAGCGGAGAAATATTCATCCTTTGCGGAAACGAGGTAACCATAGGCTCGGGAATGAAAAATGACATCCGTCTTCGCAGCCGTGAGGTTTCCCGTGTTCATGCAATTCTTGTTCTTTATGAAGACGGCTGGGCAATCGAAAACGCATCGCCCAACTCAGGAACCTTCCTCAATTCCCATGCCGTCACATCTCCTCAGCTTCTTTTTGACGGCGATGTGATTGCCCTTGGCGATGAAAGACTTTACTATAAAACCAACAGATAAGGAGGTACGGTCACATGGCAGGCACAAACAGAATATCCACCCGTGAAAAAATGAGACGGAAATACCGTTATGTTGACAGATCCTTCATTCTGTTTCTTCTCACTCTTTTTCAGGTGGTATCCTTCACTCCCGTAATTTTTGCAGACGGTGAAATTCATTTCAAGGTGGCTTTCATGCTTCTCGGCTATATTCTTTTTGAATGGATTTATGTCACCTTCATGCATAATGTTGTGAAAAAAATCAACTTTGAGCTTGAGCTTATTGCTTTCTTTTTAAGCGGAATAGGTCTTTGTCTCACGGCAAGTGTCAACGAGGACAGTATGCTCAAGCAGATGATTACCGTTCTCGGAGGCGTTATTGTTTACGACATTCTTCTGTGGTATCTCAAGGATGTAAAAAGAGTTATGGCTATACGACCCTTTCTTATGGCTTTTACTCTGATTTTCTTTGCCGGTGCTTTTCTTTATATTTATAAATTCGTCGGTGCCATCAACGGCGCATATAACTGGATAAGGCTCGGCGGAATCACCGTTCAGCCCTCGGAATTCGTAAAAATTGCCTTTGTTTTTGTCGGTGCCGCAACGCTGGATAAGCTTCTGACATCAAAGAATATTTATCTTTACATCGGCTTTGCAATGGGCTGCATCGGCATACTTTTTCTTATGAAGGACTTCGGCACGGCACTCATCTTCTTTTTCACCTTCATCGTCATCGCCTTCATGCGCTCCGGTGATGTCCGTTCAATTATTTTCATCTGTGTGGCGGCTGTTATCGGTGCAGTTCTCATTTTGTATTTCCGTCCCCATGTTATGGCACGCTTTGAAAACTACCGTCATGTGTGGGACGACCCCTACGGCAGAGGCTATCAGCAGACGAGAGTTCTCATGTATGCCGTAAGCGGCGGACTTCAGGGACTTGGTGTGGGCAACGGAAAGCTCCGTCATGTTTATGCTTCAACAACAGACCTTGTTTTCGGCATGATATGTGAGGAAATGGGTATTCTCATTGCAGTTGCCATTGTTGTTGCCTTCGCCTTCATTGCAATTTATGCAGTGAAAAGCTCAAAAAGTGCTCCGTCAACCTTCTATTCAATTTCAGCCTGCTCTGCTGCAGCAATGATTCTTTTCCAGACCTGCCTTAACATTTTCGGCATTACAGATCTGCTTCCCCTGACAGGTGTCACCTTGCCTTTTATAAGTCAGGGCGGCTCGAGTATGGTATGCTGTTGGGCATTGTTTGCCTTCATCAAGGCGGCTGATATAAGAGCGTATCCGAAAATGTATAAAACCTGAGGAGGTGCATTATGAGAAACACAACCAAAAGAACATATATCATACTTTTTCTCATCGGTGCATTCTTTGTCGGACTCGGCATCATGCTTTACACCTTTATTGCAAACGGTGACACATGGGTTGCCAACAGAGGCAATTCTCACCTTTATGAAGGCGGTGAGCTGACCGTTGCAGGAACGATATATGACCGTGACGGAGAGGTTCTCGTTTCCACAGAAAACGGCGAAAGAGCATATAATGAGGACTCCTCCGTGAGAAAATCCACACTTCATGTTGTGGGTGACAATGCAGGCTACATTGCAACGGGTGTGCAGACTCTTTACCGTTCAAATCTTGTGGGATATAATTTTATTGACGGAATTTACAAAACTCTCACCTCTGACGAGGGCTGTGACATCAGACTCACAATTGATGCCGATGTCAGCAAGGCGGCTTATGAAGCCATGAACGGCAAAAAGGGCACGGTTGTTGTTTACAACTATAAAACAGGCGAAACGGTGTGCATGGTGTCTGCGCCCACCTACGACCCGAAATATAAGCCCTCAGCCGAGGAGCTTGAAAGCGAAAAATATAACGGTGTTTATCTTAACAGAGCTATTTCCGGTGTATTCACTCCCGGCTCAACCTTTAAAATCATAACCACAATTGCAGCAATTGAAAATCTGCCCGACCTTTATTCAAAGAAATTCAAGTGTACAGGAAAATATGAAACAGGTGTGGGCGAGGTTATCTGCAACGGTGTTCACGGAACCGTTGACATTGAAAAGGGACTGAATGTTTCCTGCAACTGTGTTTTTGCTCAGCTTGCAAATGAGGTCGGCAAAAATGCCCTCACACAAACTGTCAGGGACCTGGGCTTTGCAAAGAATGTGACTATAAGCAAGGCAACAGCCGTAAGAAGCACCTTTGATGTTTCTGACAGCACTGCCCTTGACCTTGGCTGGGCAGGTATCGGTCAGTATACAACCCTCATTAACCCTTGTCAGATGCTCATGCTTATGGGTGCAATTGCCAATGACGGAATTGCAATGACACCTTATGTGGTTGAAGAATCCTCAGAAATTGTTGATGCGAAAAACAAAACAAACACAGCAGTCAGGCTTTCAGCCGAAACGGCGGACAAGGTAAAAAAGCTGATGCGCTCAAATGTTGCAAATTACTATGGCGACAAAAAATTCCCCGGGCTTGAAATGTGCGGAAAAACAGGCACTGCAGAGGTTGAGGGTGCAAAAAGCCACGCATGGTTTACAGGCTTTTCACAAAGGTCAGATTTACCCTATGCCATTGTTGTCTGCCTTGAAAACGGCGGTTGGGGATATAACGATGCCATACCCGTTGCAAACAAGACCATGCAGGCAGTGGCTTCATCGATAAAATAAAAACAAGTCGATTCCGCTCCTGATTTACCTGATTAAAACAAGCTACCCGAAAAAGAGAAGGCTCAGATCTCTTTTTCGGGTATTACTTTTTATATAGCGACAGATTTTTCAGATATTATTTTTCATTCCCTTTTTCTTCGCTGACTCTTTTTCTGAAGTGCTTGACCGTCATCAGAAGCGGCAGGAGAGAAAGTGCAACGGGAATTGCGCCGTAAAGATAAATATTTCCGTTGGGGATATACTCCATCTGACCGCTGACGGTGTTAAGGAAGGTTTCTCCGTAGCTCTTGACAACAACCTCACCTAAAACCGAGCCGCCAATCATGGGAATAAGAACAAAGAATAAAATCCATATGCCCTCAAACTGACCCTTGCTGTCCTTCGGATAAAGCTGCTTTGTCCAGACTTTTGTAACCTGAAGAATTGTGATATAACCGGCTCCCACGCAGAAAATACCGAGCCAGAGTCTCAGATTGAAAAGCTGAGTGGTATCTACCATATCAGGTGTGATGGGAGCAATGATAAGAAGACCGATTACATTGATAACAATTGCAAAAATGGTCACAGGGATATGCTTGTTGCGGTTAATGAGCATTGAAGCCGGAATTGCACACACCATTGAAAGCACAAGCGGAATTGCTTCAATAATACCCATCTGGTCCGCAGTATAGCCAAGATAATAAATAATATAGTTACCGATGTAAGCAAAGTAAATATTAAAACCGATGAAGAACACGGCAACGGTTACATTTACCCAGACAAGCTCCTTCAGCTTAAAGAAGTTTTTGAAATTGAACACAGACAGAAACTGCCTGATAAATGAGCCTTTTTTGCTCGGCTCAACATCATCTGCCTTGCCGAGGAACAAAAGGGATATAATGCCGAAAATGATAACAAAAATACCCATCACCACAAAAAGGCGCATATAATTATTGTCGCTGCCGACAAGAAGACCGCCAACAACAGTACCGATGATTGTGCCGAAAACAGGCTGGGTTGCAAGTGCCGCACCGATCTGACCACGGTTTTTATCGGTCATGATATCAGTTGTCCATGTGTTGAAGCCGGCATCGTTACCCATTGAGCCGAAAAAGCTCATTATTGTGTCTGCAAGAACAACGGCAACACCTGCAAGAAGATACATATCCTTGCTTATGAACTCCGTAAGACCGAAAGCAATGGTGAATATACCCCAAAGGATATAGCCGGTTGAAATGAAAACACGCCTTTTGCCTGTTCTGTCCGCCCATGTGCCGAAAAAGAAGGTTGCAAAGGTTGTTGCAAGGGCTGAGCAGATGAGCATACCTGTGATGATTGACGGGTCCTTACCTATCTTTGTGTAAACGAAGGTATTGAACCATTGATTTTCCATATTCCAGCAAATCTGTCCCGCAAGACCGAGACCCCACACAAGGGTCCACATTTTAAAGCCGGAAGCCTTTTTCTTTTCTCTTAAACTCATATTTTCCTCCTCATTAAGACCTGAGTCTGTGATAAGCTTATCATAGCACAGAAATAAGCGTTTTTCAAGGAATTTCACAAAACCTTCCTTCTTCACCGCCTGCAAAAAGCCGTCTCTACCTTTAGCCGAGTGTTCATAAGGACACTCGGCAGTTTTATTCGCCTTTCGGCGAGTGATATTGCTTCGCAGTTTTATTGTGCTTTGCACAGTGTTATTGTCCTTCGGACAGTTTTAGCGAATAAAATAACACTGAAGCCGCAAGGCTTCAATATCACTTTTGATTTATCAAAAATATCACTGCAAATTTTAATTTGCAATATCACTTATACATACCGAAAAAATGTTTTCAGATTGGCATAATTGCTTTCAAAGTATATAACCCACTATGA
>JAFUQS010000070.1 GCA_017472225.1 Clostridia bacterium
CTTCTGCTCTTGACAACTCAAACATTCTATGCTGTGTAGAAAATACGAGGGCGATGCCCTCAATGTATAACCAAATTGGTTATCAAAAATACAAAAAAATACAGCAAGTTGGTGTAAACCACTTGACTTTTTATAGGAGTATTATATGAAAAAGGTTATTGTTGTTTCAAAAACTCACCTCGATCTCGGCTTTACCGATTATGCCGAAAACATAAGAATGCAATACATAAACCGCTTCATTCCCGAGGCTATAAATCTTGCAAATCAGGTGAACAGTGAAAATGAAAAAAGCTTCATCTGGACAACCGGCTCGTGGATACTTAAGGAGGCCTTGTTGTATTCTGAGCCGTCAGGCAAAGAAAAGCTGACAAAAGCATTACAAGAGGGCAACATAGTTCCCCATGCAATGCCTTTCACACTGCACAGTGAGCTTCTTGATTACGATACCTTTGATTACGGACTTTCAATAGTTGACGAAATTGATAAATTAACAGGCAGAAAAACCGTTGCTGCAAAAATGACCGATGTTCCCGGCCACACTAAGGGCATTATAAAGCCGCTTGCCGAGCACGGAATCAAGCTTCTGCACCTTGGCGTGAACGGGGCTTCTGCCCTCCCCGAGGTGCCGGAATGCTTTTTGTGGAAAGACGGCAAATATGAAATAGTTGTCATATATTCAGGTGCTTACGGCGGTGCCTTCAGAAGTGACCTTGTTGATGAAATTCTTTATTTTGACCATACTCTTGACAATCACGGTGCTCCGTCACCCGAAAAGGTAAAAGAAAAAATCAACTCCATCAGAAATGAATATCCCGGTTACGAGGTCACCGCCGGTACTCTTGACGAGTATGCGGAGGTTATATGGGAAAAGAGGGACAGACTGCCCGTTCTTGAATGTGAAATCGGTGACACATGGATTCACGGCAGCGCAACCGACCCTTATAAATCAGGCTGTCTGAGAGAGCTTATGAGATTGAAAAGACAGTGGATAAAAAACGACAGCATGGTTAAAGGAAGTGCCGAATACATTGCCTTTTCAGATGCCTTACTCTGCATTGCAGAGCATACCTGCGGTATGGACTCCAAAATCTACTTTTCCGATTATGAGCATTATCTCAAAAAGGATTTTCAAAAGGCAAGAAAGGCAGATAAGGTAAAAATCCGTCACCCCTTCAGAGATTTTCCGCAGAGTATTCTTCCCGTTGTGGGAAGGCTTGACGGCAGAAGAAAAAGAGGATATTACAGTGTTATTGAAAAAAGCTGGAGGGAGCAAAGAGCCTACATTGACCTTGCACTTTCCGTGCTCAGTGACGAACACAAGGCAGAAGCTCAAAATGCAATTTCGTCACTTATCCCCCTGTCAGCTCTGAAATTAAAAAACGGCAACAACACACAAAAGGAAATATCGTGTGGAAAATGGGTCTTCAGACTCAATGAAAAAGGCGGAGTCGGATATCTCGCCCACGGTGGCGATGTTGTGATTAAAGAAAACGAAAAGGCAGCAGTGGACTACTTCTCCTTCACGAATGATGATTATAACTATTGGCTCACTCATTACACAAGAGACTTAAAGGAAACAGCAAAATGGTCAATCGGTGATTTTGCAAGACCTGCATTAAAGCATACTGACGGAAAATTTCCGTCGGGCAGATTTGAATACTGGCTTGATTGCTTCGATTTTTCCGCAGAGGAAAACAGCATAATTGCCAACCTGAAATGTGACAAAAAGCTTTGTGAGGAGCTTGGCGCACCCGAATTGATTCAGATAATTTATTCACTTTCCGAAAAAGGGCTCAGAATTGATTTGTCATGGTACAAAAAGGATGCGAACCGCATTACGGAAGCAATATATTTTCATCTGTTTCCGTGTGCCGATGAGCTGAAATACAGAAAGCTCGACACCCTCATTGACCCGACGGATATAGCTTCAATGGGAGGCAGAAACCTAAATGTTGTGCAAAGCATACAGGTAAAGCTCAGTGAGAACCGATACACAATTGAAAATCTGCACTCCCCTATCGTTTCGGCGGGCAAGGGAAAGATTCTTCACTTTGACAACAAGTATGAGGACATTGAAAAAGACGGTCTGACCTATGTTCTTTATAACAATGTCTGGGGAACAAATTTCCCGCTTTGGTATGAAGAAAATGCACATTTTGGTTTTTGTATCGGATGCTCCGACAATTAAACATTGCCCGTAAGATTTTCCTTATCTGTTGACAAACAAAAAATGCATTGATATACTGAAAAAACAAAGCCGCTTACGGTCAGATATTATATAATAACAGAGGTAATACATTATGAAAATACTTGAAAGCAACGGAGTATTTATCCTTGAAACAGAAAACACACATTATGTTATAGCAGTTGACAATGAAGGCGTACTGAATCATCTTCATTGGGGCAAGAAGTGTAATGATGAGGATTATGTTTCAACCTATGTATCATGGGAAAGAAATTCAAATCACTCCTCAAGGGATTTATCAAAAACTGAGTACATTCCCTATGGCGGCACAGTTTACAGACCTGTTTGCTTTATGGCAAATTATCCCGACGGCTGCAGAGAAGCTGTGCTTACTTACAAGGACTTCAGCATAAGTGAGGTTGACGATGCCTTTCTTCTTGAAATTATTCTTGAAGATAAGCCCTATAATCTTGAAGTGACACTTTGCTATAAATTAAGAGAAGGCACCGATATAATCGAAAGATTTGCAAGAGTGAAAAACAATTCCGATTCCCTTGTTGTACTCGGCAAAATATCTTCAGCCGAATTCAATTTCCCTTCCCTTAGACCTTATACATCAACGAATTTCAACGGTGCATGGGCTTCTGAATTCAGAATGGAAAGCACTGAAGTAAGAAACGGTGTTCTCAGCTATGACAGCAGAAAAGGCGGAAGCAATCACACTGTAAACCCCGTGTTTATTCTTTCACAGAATGCCGACGAAAAGCAGGGTGATGTTTTCTTTGGCGCACTTGCCTGGACAGGTAACTTCAAAACAGAAATTTCAAGAGATTTTGCAGGCATCACAAGAGCCGTTATCGGCATCAATGACTTTGACTTTTCATATAATCTTCATCCCGGTGAAGAATTTGTTGCTCCCTCTGTTTTCTGCGGATACACAAAGGGCTTTGCACAGATGAGTAATCAGATGAATTCCTTTGCCACTGAGCATATTCTTCCGAAAAGATACGCAAAAGAGCCTCTCCCCGTGCTTTATAACAGTTGGGAAGCAACAGGGTTCAATGTAAGCTCAGAGGGGCAGCAGAAATTGGCTGAAATTGCCGCAGATATCGGCTGTGAGCTTTTCGTTATGGACGACGGTTGGTTCGGTCAGCGTAAGGATGACCATGCGGGTCTCGGCGATTGGTATGTGAACAAGGATAAATTCCCCGAGGGACTTAAACCGCTTATTGATAAAGTAAAGAGCCTTGGTATGAGATTCGGACTCTGGTTTGAGCCTGAAATGGTTAATCCCGATTCCGACCTGTACCGTACTCACCCCGAATGGACTTATCACTATGACACAAGAGTTCCTTCGCTTCTCAGAAATCAGCTTGTGCTTAACCTCACAAGGGCTGATGTTCAGGAATATGTTTTCAGGTGCATGGACGATATGCTTTGTGAATATGACATCAGCTACATCAAGTGGGATATGAACAGAGCATACTCTGAAACGGGCGGAGAAAACCTTGAAAATCCGCAGGAATTGTGGTATCGCCACATTAAAGCAGTTTATGAAATTGCCGATAAGCTCAAGGCAAAGCACCCTGACCTTCAGATTGAGTGCTGTGCTTCAGGCGGCGGCAGAGTTGACCTCGGCTCGCTTTCTCACTTTGACATGGTATGGACAAGTGACAACACAGACCCCATTGACAGACTTGAAATTCAGCACGGATTTTCACTTCTTTACCCCATTAAGTGTATGCGTGCATGGGTTACAGATACCAACAGAGGCTCACGCCCCAATGATTGGGATTTCCGTTTCAATGTTACCATGCAGGGCTCACTTTCAATCGGCGGCAATCTTCTCAAATACAGTAAAGATGAGCTTGAGATTCATAAGAAATACATCACAATGTATAAGGAAATCAGAAACACCATTCAATTCGGTAAATTCTATCGCCTTGCAAACTTCTCGCAGGACAGCATTTATGCAACACAGTATGTTGACGAAAATCAGAGTGTACTTTTCCTTTGCACAAGCGTAAACACCTTCTTCAATGATAAGTTCTATCACATATGCCTTGACGGTCTTGATGAAAACGCACAGTATCTGCTTACATACAACGGAAAAGATGAGATTTACGGCGGTGCATATCTTATGAATGTAGGTCTTGACTTTGATATGGGTGGCACACTTCAATCAAGGATAATAATTCTCAAGAAGCTCTGATAAAAGTCAGTATTAAACCAATATATAATAAACATCTGATATGGCAATTAAAAAATACAGACACACCACAAAACGGTATGTCTGTATTTTTATATCATATAATCATCGGCAGGGTTTTCCTTGTGCTTATCCAGAATATCCTGCAGTGTGATACCGTCAAGATACTCGGTTACCACACTGTATAAGCCCTGCCACACAGGGAGAGTAATGCACTCTGCGCACCGTTCACATTCATTCGGCTCATATTCCAGACAGGAAACAGGGGCAAGTGTACCTTCAGTTAATCGGAGAATTTCCCCAACAGTATATTTTTCCGGAGCTTTTGCAAGCTTGTAGCCACCCTGAAAGCCTCGGTTTGTTCTTAAAAAATCAGTTTTATTGAACACGGGAATAATCTGTTCCAGATATTTTTTTGAAACATTCTGACGCTGAGCAATGTCCTTCAAAGCAATGTAGCCATCATCCTTATGCTCAGCCAGGTCAAGCATCATGCGTAATGCATATCTTCCTTTGGTTGAAATCTTCATTTTCAATCTCCTCAAAGATTTTAATAATCCTATAATAACATATTTTTTATAGGTTTTCAAGTTCACATAAAAAGTCACCGATGCCATAATTTACAGCATCGGTGGTTTTGCAATATAATCAATCGGCAAAAAGCGAAGTGGATAAATACCTGTCCCCCGTGTCAGGCAGAAGCACAACAATAGTTTTCCCTTCATTTTCGGAACGCTTTGCAAGCTCTATTGCTGCCCGGACTGCGGCTCCTGAGGAAATTCCCACAAGAATACCCTCACTTTTACCGATAAGTCTTCCCGTCGCAAAGGCATCTTCGTTTGACACCGGAACAATCTCGTCATAAATATTTGTGTTGAGAACCTCGGGAACAAAGCCTGCACCGATGCCCTGAATTTTATGAGCACCTGCTATCCCTGTGGAAAGCACGGCTGAATCAGCAGGCTCAACAGCAACCACCTTAATGTCGGGATTCTGCTTTTTCAGATATTCGCCGACACCGGTAATTGTACCGCCTGTCCCTACACCCGCAACAAAGATATCCACCTTGCCGTCTGTATCCTCGTAGATTTCGGGGCCTGTATTTTCTCTGTGCGCTTTTGGGTTGGCAGAATTAACAAACTGTCCCGGAATAAAGCTGTCCGGAATTGCTGAAGCTAATTCTTCCGCCTTTGCAATTGCGCCCTTCATACCCTTGGCACCCTCCGTCAGAACAAGCTCTGCCCCATAAGCTTTCACTAACTGTCTGCGCTCAACCGACATTGTTTCGGGCATAACAATGATAACACGGTATCCCCTTGCCGCAGCAACCGATGCAAGACCTATACCCGTGTTGCCCGAGGTGGGTTCAATAATAACTGAGCCGGGTTTTAATTTGCCTGTTGCTTCAGCATCGTCAATCATAGCCTTTGCAACACGATCCTTAACAGATCCGGCGGGATTGAAATATTCAAGCTTGGCAACGACCTTTGCTTTGAGTTTAAGATTTTTTTCAATATTTGTCAGCTCAAGTAAAGGAGTTTTTCCTATAAGCTGATCGGCAGATTTAAAAATATTTGACATAACAACGCCTCCCGATATTATTTCACTGCATCAAAGCCCTTCTGAAGGTCGGCAAGGATATCATCAATATGCTCTGTGCCGATTGAAAGACGGATGGTGTTGGGCTTGATACCCTGATCTGACAATTCTTCTTCAGAAAGCTGACTATGGGTGGTTGTTGCCGGATGAATAACAAGACTCTTTACATCTGCAACATTGGCAAGAAGTGAAAAAATCTTCAGACTGTCGATAAATTTGTGAGCTTCCTTCTGTCCGCCCTTAATTTCGAAGGTAAAAATTGAGCCTCCTCCATTCGGAAAATAACGCTGATAAAGTGAGTTATCCGGGTGGGAAGCAAGTGAGGGGTGATTTACCCTGTCAACCTGCGGATGATTCCGGAGAAAATCAACAACCTTTTTGGTGTTTTCACTGTGACGCTCAATGCGAAGGGACAAGGTTTCAATGCCTTGCAAAAGAAGAAAAGCAGCAAAGGGAGAAATTGTTGCACCGGTGTCACGAAGAAGAATAGCACGTATATAAGTCACAAATGCAGCAGCACCGACAGCTTTAACAAAGGATACACCGTGATAGCTTGGGTTAGGCTCTGCAATTGCAGGATATTTGCCTGATTCTGCCCAATCAAATTTGCCTGAATCAACGATAATTCCGCCAAGAGTAGTACCATGACCGCCAAGGAATTTTGTTGCAGAGTGAACGACGATATCTGCACCGTGTTCAATGGGACGGATAAGATAAGGCGTACCAAAGGTATTATCAACAACAAGAGGCAGACCATGCTTATGAGCCAGCTCGGCCAAGGCATCGATATCGGGAATATCGCTGTTAGGGTTACCGAGAGTTTCAATATAAATCGCTCTTGTATTTTCCTGTATTGCAGCTTCGACTTCATCAAGGTTGTGAATGTTTACAAATGAAGCAGTAATACCGAAATTTGGCAGAGTATGAGCAAGAAGATTGTAGCTGCCGCCGTATATGGTTTTCTGAGCCACAAAGTGACCTCCGTTTTGTCCGAGTGCTTCAAGAGTATAAGTAATTGCCGCAGCTCCGGAAGCGAGAGCAAGTGCCGCCACACCACCTTCAAGGGCTGCTACACGCTGTTCGAGAACATCCTGAGTGGAATTTGTGAGTCTGCCGTAAATATTACCTGCATCTGCAAGACCAAAGCGTGCCGCTGCGTGGGCAGAATTTTTGAAAACATAAGATGTTGTTGCATAAATGGGTACAGCACGGGCATCAGTTGCAGGATCGGGGTTTTCCTGACCTACATGTAGCTGGAGAGTTTCAAATTTAAGTTCTGACATAATTATTATTTCCTTTCGAATTATATTTTGAATATGATGTTTTGTCTTATTTCAAAAATCACATTCGTCCGAAACGGAAATTAGCCCTCACAAGCTTTTCAAAATTATTTTCCATTGAACATTACCTGCCTTTGAGAATGATTGAATTATACCACTCAAAACCTATAAAGTCAATAGGTTTTATATATTTTATTTTTTTTAAAAATTTTTTCTGTAAGTCTTGTTAATTGAAATAAAAAAACTGACCTCGAAAAACCGAAGTCAGTAATTTAAGCTTTTAATTTTCTGCATTTACAGGTTACGATTTTATTGACCCAAAGCATCATGAAGTCTGTTCCATGTTTCACCGTAGCCTTCACTTGCAGGAGTGACAGGCTTGGGAATTCTGTTCTGCTCATCAATGATGATATTACCCTTTTTATCCATCACAAGAACCCGTGTTCCGAGAACAAGAGCCTCCTGAATGTTGTGGGTAATGAAAATAACGGTTACACCCGATTGTTCATGAATAAGGTGCAATTCAGCCTGAAGCTTATTTCTCGTCATGGCATCAAGAGCTGCAAAGGGTTCATCCATAAGAATAATATCGGATTTAAGAGCAAGAGCCTTTGCTATTGCAACCCTCTGCTTCATGCCGCCTGAAAGCTCATGAGGATAATTCTTCTGCTTGCCGTCAAGGTCAACCTTTCTGAGTGCATCATCAGAAATTTCCTTGAGCATTTTTTTATCCTTCATCCCCTGAACCTTTAGCGGATATTGGATATTCTTTTCAACAGTCTTCCACGGATAAAGCTGATTGAAATCCTGAAACACCATCATTCTGTCTGTTCCGGGCTTTTTAACCTCTTTGCCGCAGGCTGTGATTTTTCCTTCAAAATCCTCAAAGCCTGCAACACAGCGAATCAGCGTTGATTTGCCGCAGCCGGAAGGACCGAGTATACAGACAAATTCACCTTTCTCAATTGTAAGGTTAATATTTTTGAGAATGGTGGCTGATACATTCTGAGAGTGATAGGTTTTGGTGAGATTTTCAATCTTAAGAATTTCTTTGTTCATCTGACCATACCCCACTTTCTGACAGTGTGTTTTTCGATATTGGCAAAAATACCGTATTCCACAATTACACCGACAAGAATAATGAGAATCAATGCGGCATAAACACTCGGAAAGCTGAGCCACAGGGTACGGGCGTTGTTGATATATGTGCCGATACCTGCTGAGGAGGCAACACCGAAAATCATTTCTGCCGAAATGAGACCTCGCCAGGCTCTTGCCCAACCAACACGAACACCTGAAATAATGCTTGAGAAGGATGAGGGAATATAAATTCCGAAAATGAGTCCTGTTCTGCTCAAGCCGATGTTTCTGCCTGATTCAACGTGCATTTTCGGAACGGACTTGAAGCCGTCAATAATGCTTCGTGACATTGGCCACACAACGGAATGAACAACAAGAACGATTATAGTTGTGTCTGTTGCGCCGATTGTAATCATAAGAATCGGCATAAGTGCCACAGCGGGCAAAAGATCGCAAATCGAAACAATCAGGTTATAAACCGTGTTGAAAATTTCACTTGCAACAGAAAGTCCTGAGAAGGCAAAAGCCAGAGCCATACCGATACCGAGACCTTCTGCAATGAGAAGCAATGACTTGCCGAGATATTGCAAAATAGGGCGAACATCGCTTATGAACATATCTTCATAAAGTGTTTTCAGAATTACGCCGAGTCTCGGAACTGCCATAATATCTCTGTGAACGGCATACAATTCCCAAAGGACCAAAACGGCGACAATAAATAACACTTTTATTATCAGTTTCTGATATTTTTTCATCATAGTCTCCCGTTGTCAGTTGCCTTTTACATTGGAAAATGTAAGCTCAGCAAAATCGACTTCCTTTTCAATAAATTCTGCACGGAACATAAATTCTGCCATTTGTGTTGCACCCTTAAGCTCAGGGAAGAACATACAGGTTTCATCCTGAAGGTCACTGAGGGTGGTTTCAACATCCTGACTTAAATAGCCTGCAATAATTTCTGCGGCCTCCTGCTCGTTTTCATTGATAAAGGTGATGGCTTCGGCAAAGCCTTCCGTTACTGCATTGAAAAGTGCCTCATTTTCCGCCTGAAGGGAGGTTGAAGCAAGTGCAACAAGGAATGTGTTACCGTCGGGCCAGATTTCATTTACAGCCGTGATTTCTGTAAACTTTTCATTTTCTCTTTCTCTGTTAATAAAGGGAGAAGATGTGAGATGAAGCTTATAGGTGCCCGCTTCAAGGGCTGCAAAGCCTTCAGCATGTGACATCTTTACAATGTTACTGTCGAGAGCATGAGCATCGCCAAGCTCCTTTTCAGCCGCCATTGCAAGAAGGATATGCTGAATTGAACCGATATTGACAAGAGCAATCTGCTCACTTCCGATATCGGAGAGAGTTTTGATTGAAGGATCATTGGTCATGAGTCCATGGGTCTGTGAGCAAAGACCCGTGAGAACCTTTGCGGGAACACCGCTTGAAACAGCCGAAACAGCGGGCGCAATACCCATGCAGCCGATATCAATTGTTCCGCCAATGATACCTGTGTTTATATCTGCACCGGAATCAAGCTTCTGGAAGGTTACCTCGACCTGTTCACCGGTTGCTTGCTTATAATTTTCCTGTATAAGTGATTTGGCTTCGAGAATGTGTACCGGAGCATAGCCGATACCACCCTGATAAGCAATTGTGATTTGTTCTGCTCCGGCTTTTTCACCGTTGCTGCCGCAAGCGGCAAAGGTAAGCAGAATACCGGCGATTAACAAAGCTGACAAAATTTTTTTCATTTCATTCGACTCCAATCTAAAAAAATTATCACAAGGTAATATAGCTTTTTACTACCATTACTTTAGACGAGCCGATTTTTTATGAAATAAGCTGATTTTTTCAGCTTATTTCATCCCCTGTTATTTCCGGTTTTGTTTCATCTGTTTCATCACTGATAAGCTTGGTTGTTTCCTCCTGAGTTGTTTCTTCCGGAACAACTTCAACCGAAACATATTTGAGATCTTCCTCGGTAAGATAAGGAGAAATCAAATTGTAATACTTTTCCCCTGCCCTGTCCCACGAAGCCAATCTTTCGGTGCCTCTCTTATCCTTAAAGCCGTAGTTTTCAATAAGATAGCGTGAAAGATAGTCCGTGAACTTGATTGAGCCGTGAATGTTGGTGTGGTCACCGTTATAATAGTCCGTCGTCAAATCGAGGTCCATTTCTTCAACAAGCTCATGCATATTGAGAACATCAAAGCCTCTTGAACGGATAAGCTCCATAACTGTATTCTGCTGACCACGCTTTTCTTCATCGGTAAGACTCTGCGGAGTTACAACGAAAAGTACCTTAACCTGCTCCTGCTCACAATAATCCATAAGGTCATTAAGACCGGTTGTGAGAGTTTCGGAAATGGGCGCTGTTTCTTCATAATCAAACAATCCGCCGCTTACATCTTCAACCTTGCTGAGGAAGCTCTTATAGCTGCTTGCACTTTTATAAGCATCGGTTGTTTTCTTGAAATCAAAGGATACAAGGTCACTCCAACGGTCATGGAAGCGGATTATCGGGAAATAAAATTCCATTCTGTCAGAAAAAGACATTCCGCCCAATTCTGAAAGATAATTTATCATATCATATTTGTTTTCAGTATAAGGATAACCGAAAATCAACCTGTGAGTGTTGATTGCATTATATTGCTCAGTAACCGATGCCACATTGACAATATATAATGCGTCAGGCTGGGTTTTTCTCGCATCTGCAATCAGATACTTTGCAGCAAGAATCTGCTGCTTTGAGGAAGAAAGAGAATACACGGTAAGTCCGTATTCCACCCATGCCACAGGGGCAGTCCAGAATGCATAGGTTGCACTTGAACCGAGAAAAACTGCGTCAAGAGAATTCTCTTTTTCATCAAAAAAGCCTTCTATTCTTTTATGGTCTCTTGTATCCGCATCGCCCGTGAGCAAATTCTGAACACCGACAAAGCAGAAAGCAAATATGAGTACAAATATAACAACTTTGAAAAATCTTTTAATCTTCATTTTGACTTCTCAGTGCCCTTCTTAAAAGTTTTCCGTTAAAGGAACGGGGAATTACATCAATCTGTTCGATAATTGCCGGAACCTTATAAGGCTCAAGGTTTGAGGCAAGGTGATTTCTTATTGATACTGAGTCAAAATCAGCGCCCCTTTTCACCTGTATGTAAAGCTTGGGCACACTGCCTTTGAGAGCATCCTTTATTCCTATGCAGCCGCAATCCTCAACATCGGGATGCTTCTTTGCAACATCTTCAATTTCATCAGGCGAAACCTTGTTGCCGCCGACATTGATAACATCACCCTTACGGCCGAGAAGCACAATGTCACCGTCCTCATCAAAATAGGCTTCATCGTTTGAATAAATTCCGCCTTCGATGAGAACTCTCTTGGTTTCTTCCTCATCCTTCCAATAGCCACTCATGTTCATTTTTCCGAATGAAGCAAGAAGACCTGTATTTTCTGCAGAGGAGGTGATTTCATTCCGGTTTTCATCCACAATGATGATTTTTGCATTGTAAGCAGGCTTCCCTATGCATTTAGGCTTATCATTATCAGTGTTGAAGTCGTAAATACAGATGCAGCCGCTTTCGGTACTGCCGTAGAAATTATAAAGCCTGGTATCAGGAAGCAATGAACGGAGTGAAGCCTTGTCGCCGTCTGCCAAGGGGGCTGAGCCGAACTGAATATAACGCATAGTATCCTTGTACTCGGCAAATTTGCCCTTTGAAAGGCGAAGAAGAACAGTCAGTGCTGTGGGAACAAGGCAGATTGAATTGACACCGTAGGTATCCATCATTCTGAAAAATCCCATAACATTCATAACACCTGTTACAAGCACCACTGTTGAGCCGTTGACCATGTTGCCGTAATATCTTCTGAGACCGAAGGAATGATTCAAGGGAGAAGGATCCATTTCAACATTATCCGGAAGCATTTTAACGCCATGTATAATGTTTTCGGCAATGGCAATATCATTCTTGTGTGAAATTACAATACCTTTTTCCTTGCCTGTTGTACCCGTGCTGAAAAGAAGCTCGGATACAGTATCCTCTTCAGGAAGCTCATAAGAGCTGAGAGGCTCACATGACCTTGCTGCTTCTGTTATTTCATCAACAGCAAAATTTCTGACTTCATCAGATGAATCATGCTTTTTGAGGGTGACAGCAAATTTTGCTTCAGCCGAGGAAGCTATTCTTAAGGTCTTGTCCCATGCACAATTTCTTTCAACAGGAACAAAAATTGCCCCGATAAGCTGAATTGCAAGCTCCAAAGCAAGAAAATCAATCGTCTGCGAAGCTTCAACAACAATCTTTTCACCCTTTTCAATGCCAAGGGTACCGAGTGCCGAAGCCAAACGGCAAATTTCAGCCTTGTACTGTGAATATGTTACTGTGCGGGCTTCGTCAATAAGGCAAAGCTTATCAGGCTGTGCTTCAGCATGGCTGAAAACAGCTTCAACAATGGATCTGAACATAGAGATATACCTCCGATTTAAACCGTACTGTATGCCGGCCAATATGTTAACATAAGATAACTTGCAACACTCATAAGTATAATAACTATCAAGGTAAGAAGCAGTCCTTCCTTGAACATATACTTCGGCTTAAGGCCGTATCCGACAGGAATTGCACGGATTGATGTTGGAAGTGTGTAAGAAAGATTTACACCGATTGATGCTATGTAAATATAAGGAATAGGATTTTTTCCCATACCGCTGATAATGCTTATGACAATGGGAATTGCCACGGCAGCAGTTGCAGTGTTGCTTGTAACATCCGACAGAATAATTGTGAAGGTTACAATTATCAACACAGTAAGGAAGCCGCCTGAAAGGTCAGCAGCGGAAACAAGTGAGCCGATCACCTCAGCCGCACCGCTGTTGTTGATGAGAGTACCTGCAGCCATACCGCCTGCAAAGATATAAATAAGATCCCAGATGATTTTACCCTGAGTTACCTTCCACTTCATAAGGCGCTCGCCGTCTTCCTTCTTGATGAAAAAGGAAAGAACTGCACAAATTATGAACACATAAGCAGGCTTGAGCCCCGGAAGGAATGATTGGTAAAGCTGACGGGTAAAGGAAAGGATTGTAGCCGTTGCAAAAAGTGCAAGGGACCACTTTTCTTCCCTTTTCATTTTCGGGAACTCCTTATAAACATTTGCAAAGTATTCCTTTGAGCCTGCGAGTCTTTCACCCTTCTTGCAGTGCCTGAGAACAAGATAAAGAATGTTGCTCACAACAAGAATCAGGAAAATGGGGAAGAAGCGGATAACCCATGAGGTATACATATATTCCTCACCGGTGAGCTGCTCAATATAATCCACCGTAACGAGGTTCATTGCCCCGCCAAGAGGCGTAGCAATTCCGCCGACACCCGCAGCGTAAGCGATTGTCAGAAGAATAAGTGAACCGCTTTTGCTTTTTGAAATATCATTTTCACCAATGAATTTAAGCATTGAAACGGCAATCGGGGTAATAGTTGCGCAAACAACCGCATTCGGCAGCACTGATGAAAGCAAAGCCGAAAGCAGATACCAGAAAATCACCTGTGTGCTGAGCTTTCCTCCGATGAGCGAAAGGCACTTTGCGGCAATTCTTTTGTCAAGACCCGTAACCTCCATGGAAACATCAAGAATTGATGCACCGAGCAAAAGGAGAATTGTTTCAGAAGCATAGTTCGATATAATCGCAGACATATCAACCAGGCTGAAAAGTGCATTCACCACAATGGGAAGAAATGCCGTTACAGCATAGTCAACGGGGCCTGTTACCCACCAGAACGCCATCCATATAACCGTTCCTATTGCTCCCCTTGCCGACTGAGTGGGAAAAACACTTTCAGGCAACAGAAGATAGCACATAAGGAACAGCGCCGGGCCTAACAGCAAGAATACTATATTTCTTTTAGACTTCATTTTTTTACATCAACTCCTCAACCATTTCCCACATTGTTTCAACAGACTGAAAATAGGGAGGCTGAATATACTCCATAGTAACTGAAATATCAAAGGTTTCCTCAAGCTTTGAAATGATGGTCACAACATCAACCGAATCGATGATACCGTCATCGTAAAGGTTCTTTTCCTTGTCGAAATCGATGTCGGGATAAGCTTCCTGTAATGCTTTTTTGAGTTCTTCCATGTTTTTTACCTCTTTTCGTTAGAATCAGAATTGGTCGTATATAAAGCTGCTTGCATTATAACCGGGTCCGTAGATACCGAAAATAATGACAGCAAAAATACCTAAGAAAATCATGAGCCATCTGAACACAATACCCTGCTTGTGCAGCTCTTCTCTTACAGACATACGTTCCTGAAGCATATCCACAACCCACAGAACGAGAATTGCCGATATTACCAAAACAAAGTTTTTCCAATCAAGACCGTATTCAAATATAGCGTCTCCCGTAACATATTCCATATGCAGACCGGAGAACATACCAATGAAAATTTTAAGCGCTGCCTTGAGTCCGTTGGCTCTGAAGAACACTCTGCCAATGCAGCAGATTGTGAAGGTTCTTGCCATCTGCCAAAGCTTCCACGAAAAGCTTTCGGTGTTGATTCCGAGCTTCTCATTTGCCTTTTTGCAGAAGGGCTCAAATACTGTTCCTGCAATCATTATTGCCGCATAGAACAAGCCCCATGCAACATAATTCCATGATGCACCATGCCATGTTCCCGTTGTTATCCACACAATGAAAATCGGGAAGCAGGAAGCAAACAGCTCACTGAATTTTTTGCTTTTTGAATTCTTTTTAACCTTCTTGACAAGTCTGCTGACGGAAATGGGATAATAGATATAATCCTTGAACCATTCACCCAGAGACATATGCCAGCGTCTCCAGAATTCGGGGATATTTTTTGAGAAATAGGGGTGGTCGAAGTTTTTCTGCAGCTTAATGCCGAGCATTTCCGAAACACCTGAAACAATGTCAATGCAGCCGGAGAAATCAGCATAAATCTGAATTGAATAAAGCACTGTGGCGATTACAAGAATCAAGCCTGCATATTCTTCGTAATTTCCATAAATTTCACTCACGAAAATATTGAGTCTGTCTGCAATTACAAGCTTTTTGAATAAGCCCCATATAAGAAGCTGGGCACCGCTTGAAACAGCCTTACCGTCAAAGGCGATACCGTCATCGGATAGCTGCTGCCTGAATCTGTTGAACCTGTCAATGGGTCCCTGAACAACATGAGGGAAATAAGTGAGATAAATTGCATAATTGAGGAAAGAGCTTTCTGCCTTATAACGCTTCCAATAAATATCAAGAACATAGCTGACAGCCATGAAGGTATAAAATGAAACGCCCAAAGGTACTATCATTTTGAACATTCCGAGCTGAGGGAAATTTATTGCTGAAAGAAGACCGTTGACATTGGTAAGTGCAAAAACCGTGTACTTGCACACAACAAGCAGACCAACGGCAACAACAAGAGCAAGAATAAGAGACTTCTTCGCCTTAGCCTTACACTCGGCTCTGACCTTCTTTTTTTCTGCCGGAAGATTACATTCCTTTAACAGAGCTGCCTCCTGCTCATATATTTTGCCCATGGATCTTCCTGCAAAAAAAGTTGCCAGAAGAGTGGCTGTGATAAACGGCACATACTTTATATCTGCATAAACATAGAAGAATACATTTGCAATAAGCATAATATACTTCTGAAATTTCTTCGGAACGGCGTAATACAGAAGAACCACAATTCCGACAAACAGCAGAAACGAAAAAGACTGATAACCCATTTTTCTGCAAATCCTCACTTTCCTTGAAAAAATGAAATATTTTCCTAAGTTTACATAATTACCCATAATAATACTATTATAAGGTAATATTTTAAATCTTTTTTATGACATATTTATGAAATATATATGAATATTCGGAGTTGTCGCCAAAGAAGATGACACTCTTTGACTTTTAACGGCAAAACTTATACCCCCCGAATGTGATTTTTGTGTGAAAAAAATCCTTTTCTGAGCATATTTTTTTCAGAACACATAAAAAATGCCTCAAAGCCCATGAACAGGACATTTCTACTGTGAGTAGAGAGCATCGGAACGGGTTGTAGAGTGCATGGAAGCAGGGGTAGGGTGACTTTTTTCTTCATAGTAGGTATGATAGGAGTACAGACACTAAGGAGGAAAACATATGAAGCTTCAGAAGGTTACCTTACCAACCTACACAAAAGGTGAAGAAATTTTCAACGCAATATCTCACGGACTCGGCATTCCCTTGGGAATACTCGCTTTGATAGTCTGCCTTCTCAAGGCATCAGACGTGAACACAATTGTCGGCTCCGTGGTTTTTGCACTGTCCGTGGTTGTGCTTTACACCTGCTCAACACTTTACCACAGCCTTAAAAGGTCAGATGCAAAAAAGGTTATGCGTATTCTTGACCACTCAACAATTTTTATTCTCATCACAGGCACAAGCATCGCCATGACGGTTATCTGCGTTTATCCCTATCACAAAGTATTGGCAATTGTTATGAGCTCACTCAGCTTTATTCTCAGCACCGTCGGCACTGCCCTGACCTTTATCGACCAGGAAAAATACAAAAAGGCTCAGATGACTCTTTATATGGTAGTCGGATGGATTACGGTTGTGCTCATATATCCAATTTATAAAAACTGCGGAGGTACAATTGTTGCCCTCATTGCCGTCGGCGGAATAATTTATACTGTGGGAGTTATATTTTATGCAATGGGTAAAAAGAAAAAGTATTTCCACAGCATATTCCATCTGTTTGTTCTGTGCGGAACAATTCTGCACTTCCTTTGCATTTACAATGCGATTTGATGAGGTTTGATTATAAACAAAAATAACCGGTACGGGCTGAAACCGTATCGGTTATTTCTTTTTAACAACAAAGTAAGCGAACACATAAGCTAAAATACATGCCACCTGCAAAATTGCACAGGGTATGAAAATATATTTGAGGTTTTCTATATTGAAGGAAAAATACACTGCAAATGCCGATGTCCAGATGATGAGAGAAACAAAAATGCAACGGTAAACCATCCGCCACCAAAGCGAAGAAAAAATCGTGAGCACAATTGCCGCAGCAGGCACAGCATAAAGGAAAGCAAAGTGGGCATAAGCACTCCATGAATCAACATTTTTCATCACAAGGAAAATGACCGAGGCTATGAAAAAAACGCTCACTGCAGTGATAATCGGAACGAAAAGCCTTGAAGGCTTCAGCCCGTCAGCAGTCGGCTTGACCTCCTTCAGGTCTAATTCCTTTCCGGGAGAAAGCATTTCATCAACAGAAACTCCGAAAAGCTCTGCAATTTTATAAACGGTGTAAGAATCGGGAACGCTCTCCCCTCTTTCCCATTTTGAAATTGCCTTGTCACTGTAATTAAGCTGATAGCCGAGTTCACTCTGGGTCATGCCACGCTGTTTTCTTAAAGTGTTAAGCTTATTGCCGAAGTTCTTTTTGAAGTTGGTTTCATCCGTCAAGCTGCTTCACCTGCCCTTCTGTTGTTAAAAAATCTGATTTCTATCAGTTTAACATATTTAAAGATTTTCTGCAAGAATGATTTTATTGACAGATATTTTTTCATATAATTTAAAAAACAGTAAAAAATTTTCGTTTTTCTTGATTTTTTTATTGACAAACGATAAATACTGTGCTATATTGAGCCCATAAAGCACAATAAATTATTTGTTTTTTATTCACGGCGGCTTATCACCGCAACAGTAAAGGAGGAAAAAATTATGTACACATCAATCAAAAGCACAAAGCTCACCTTAATTGTTACATACATCTTCTACATTCTTCTTGTGTGGATGATGTTTGCCTGCTATCCCATTGCACAGTGGGTAATAGGCCCCGGACAGAGAGCTTCAACCCTCGCAGCAGTGATAGCCTTTTACAGTTGTTGTCCTGCGGCATGGGTAGCTCTTCTCGGTATCACAAAAATCCTTAAAAATGTGCTCAAGGATGAGGTTTTCACCCATGAAACAGTTAAAACGCTCCGTGTTCTTTCATGGTGCTGCGCCTTTGTTGCCCTCGTCAGCTTCATCACCTTCTTTTTCTATAAGCTGTTCATTGTCTTTTCCCTTGGTGCAGCACTCATGATGCTGATTCTTCGGGTGCTGAAGAATGTTATGGCAAGAGCAGTTGAAATCAAAGAAGAAAATGAGCTTACAATATAAGGAGGGCGATAAAAATGTCAATTATTGTCAACCTTGATGTTATGATGGCGAAAAGAAAAATTTCTTCAGGTGAGCTTGCCGATAAAATCGGTATCACTCAGGCAAATCTTTCAATTCTTAAAACCGGCAAAGCCAAGGCAGTGCGTTTTTCAACCCTTGAAGCAATCTGCAAGGCACTCGATTGTCAGCCCGGTGATATCCTTGAATTCCGTGATGAGGAGGATTAAATTATGTATGGCGAAAAACAGATTATAAACCCCGGTGGCATAAACGAATCCGATAAGCTGCAGGAGGATATACCTGTCGCTCCCCTGACCCCCGACAAAAAAATTATCAGAACAGATATTGCTGACCTTTTGGCGCCGTTCATAAGCTTTGCTGCACTGCTTGGTATTGTTACCTTTGTGTTTTACAATATCGGCTTCGGTGTTACGGCAACTTATCTCGGCTTTTTAACCTTCACCACCTTTTATATTGTGACAAAACACAAAAAATTCCCCGTGAAGGCTATTTTTCCGCTTTGCCTTTGCATTATAACAGCTCTTTGCTACAGCCTTCGTTATATTGACACATTCTCACTCACAATTCCTTTTCTTTTCTACCTTTCGGGACTTTTTTGCATGAGCCTGACAGATACTGCAGGCTCGGAATTTAACAGCTACATCAGTCTTTATAATCAGCTTAAGGCTTCGCTTTTTCTGCCGATAGCAAAGCTGTTCGTTCCCCTTACGAGCCTTTGGAAGAACCGAAAAAGATTTGGCAAAAGCAAAAAGCATCCCGGTATTTTAATCGGTATTATTTGCGGTATTCCTGTGTTCATTATTGTGGCGAAGCTTCTTACAGAAGGTGATGCCGCATTCAGTGGAGTTATGAATGGATTTCTAAGCAAGTTCTCTGAGCTTGTTGAAAAAATATTCAGCGATGTTGCCGATGCTCATGATCCGATTATAATACTGATAGCTTTGATTTTCACCCCATGGGTTGTGTCAACAATTTTTGCATTCCGTCACGGTATTGTTACAGAAAAGCTTGAAAAAGACAGAACAGAAGAAGCGGTGAAAAGCTTACGCTTTGTTTCCGGCTGTATTCTCGGCGGATTTTACGGTGTGGTTTCGATTTGCTATGTGCTTTATCTTGTGTCACAGTTTTCTTATCTTTTCGGTGCATTTTCAGGTGAAGTTCCCCTTGGCATAAGTATCAGCATATCGGAATATGCAAGGCGGGGCTTTTTTGAAATGAGTGCAGTTGCAGTTATAAATCTTTGCCTTATCGGTGCAGGTACCATTCTTTCAAAAAGAGATGAAAAGAATAAGCTTCCGGGAATTTTCAAAGCCTTTTCTGTGTTCTTCTGCATTTTCACAATATTGCTTATCGTTACTGCTATGAGCAAAATGGGGCTTTATATCACAGAATTGGGACTGACACAAAAGAGAATTCTTGTTTCGGTTGCAGATATAATTCTTCTTGTCACATTCATTTGTGTGCTGATTAAAATTTTCAAGGGAAATTTCCCCTATATGAAAATAATTATGTATACGGCACTGTCCCTTGTGACTCTTTATTTTGTTGTCTCCCCTGAAACGATGATAAGCCACTTTAACACGTGGGCTTACCTTTCGGGTTATCACAAAACAATTGATATGTATACCTTACAATTTGAAGACGATTACCAATCGGCAATGGCTTTTGACAAGCTAACTCAAAGCAAAAATGAGGTGGTTGCCGCAAGTGCAAAAAATGAGCTGTATGAAATTTACAATATGTATGCATATGATATTGAACATGGCAACTCCTTCTCTGACTTAAGCTCGGTTAAGCTTGTTAAGTTCTTAAAGGAAAACGAAGCAAAAATCAAGGAATATTCTATCTTCAGCTATTATGATGTTTATTATAAATATGACCTTAATAAATTGACAGCTCTCACCGAACGAAACGGCGGTCTTATTGAAATTGAAAAGGTAAATTTAACTTTCTCAATTAACACAGAAAAAGAAATCGACGAGCTTTATATCACAAATAATTATTGCACTCAGCTTCTTGATAATTTCAACGGAATGAAATCGTTCACCTTCGAATGGGAGTATTCCACAAGCAAATACGAGGTTTTTGCCGATGTGGAAATTGAATACGGCGGACAAATATACTATAAGAAGATTTTCTTGCCCGATTATTCGGGATATGCATCTCCTGAAAATTCAACCTATATCCAAAATAACACCTTCAGCTTCGAGCTTCGTGACAGTAAAGACGGTGAATTTGTGATAGCAGAGGTTTAAGGAGATACGCATATGAACAACAAAAAATACAAAGCCTTCTCTTTATTAAGCTTAATCGTAACATCAATATACTGCATTTTGAATGTGTGGTCCTGTCTTTCTCTTCGCTTTGGCATATTAAGCAGTCCCATTTTGGAAATTGTACTTCCGCTTGATGTTTACACCTGGCATGTATACGGATTGTTTGCTGTATTTTCTTTGATAATAAAATTTATTATGGTAATTAAGAACCGAAAATCAATCAACAGTCTGTTTTTAACAGATTTAATACTTCACTTTGCATTCTCTTCAGTGAGTCTGTTTATGATATATGATATATTTTTAATTACCTATTAGATGGAAATACATTATGATACGAATCTGAAAAAAGTAAAATAAAACCTTCACTTTCGGGAATGATAAAACCGAGGTGAAGGTTATGTTTTTGATTAAAACAAAAAATATGCGAAAATTAAAAGCTTTCCTGTCTTTATGCCTTGTTTTTGTGCTGCTCATTGCAACGGTTCAGATTGCTTATCATGACAACAGTATTGAAGCACTTTCAAAGCTCGGCTCAAGAGGTAACGAAGTGAGGAAAATTCAACAAAAGCTTAAAAGTCTCGGCTACTATAACGGCTCCGTTGACGGGATTTACGGCACAGGTACGCAAAAAGCAGTGAGGGCTTTTCAGAAAAACTGCGGAATTACTGCCGACGGCATAGCAGGTCCGAAAACGCTGAAATTTCTGGGACTTTCCGGCAGTACTTCTTCAGGCGGATATTCGGGCAGTGATGTGACATTACTTGCAAAGCTCATTGCCGCAGAAGCCCGTGGCGAAAGCTATAAGGGTCAGGTTGCCGTCGGTGCAGTTGTTCTTAACCGTGTTGACCACCCATCCTTTCCTGACACAATTGCCGGTGTGATTTATCAGAAGGGTGCTTTTTCCTGTGTCAATGACAGCAATTGGAATGTTGCCCCCAACTCAACATCAATGAAAGCGGCACAGGACTGCATCAACGGTTGGGACCCGAGCGGCGGTGCTATTTATTATTACAATCCTTCAAAAACCTCGAACAGCTTTATGCATTCGAGACCGACAATCACTGTTATAGGAAGGCATTATTTCTGCAAATGAAAAACAGGGTGTAAAAAATGAGCTGTAAAAAAACCTGAGTTTTTTACAGCTCTTTTTCAGTTTACATCATTTAAAAAGGTAAGAAAGCAAAGAGTGTTCTTACTGTAGTGAAAAGCATTTCAAAAAATGCAACAAGCTTTTCCCAGAAGCTGAGCTCCTTTTCTTCCTCCTTAAGCTCGTCATAGCCGGGAAGAGTTGCGTCCTTATCAGCAGGAGCATCGTCAACGGTAAATTCAACAATTAAGGGAAGAATTGCAGTTGTAACAAGAATTTCAATACCCTCAAAGCGTTTCAGACCGTCGCCTGCATAAGTGAGGAAATCAACAGGAATTGTAACACCTGTCAGGCTTGTGAGGAAAGAAAGCACCTTTGCATATTCTTCTGCTGTGACATCCTCAAGTGAATAGCTGAGAACTGCAGCAAGACCTCTTGTTAAAGCGATAACTTCATCCGAATATGCAGGGAAGTTTTCATCACCGATATTGTGAGCCTGATACAATGCAACTGCAAGGTCAATCATGCTCTTATAATCAGTATCGGGAATTATTGTGTCATACTTTGCAACAATTGACTCAATGCTCTTACCGGCTTCGGTTTCATCCTCTTTTTCAAGAGGCATATTGAGAGCTTCGTTGAGCTTTCCGCCAACCTTGTCAATGATTGCATTCATCTCTTCATCTTCAAGTTTCAGAAGCTTCTTGAGAGTCGCAGGCTTTGTATAGCTGTTGAAAAGGATCTCACAGCTGAGATTGGTTGTTTGTTTTGTGTATTCAAGGAAATTGCTTTCTGCAAGAGCAAGTGCATTTTCACTGATTCCTTCGGGAAGGATTGAAGTGTCAATTGCATCAACGCTTCTTGTTTCGATTTTAACCTCATCGCCAAAGGTAACAACTCTGTAAGGGCACATATAACCATCAAGAGTTGCAGTTACAGCGTCATAAATTACAGTGCCGTCTTCGGCAGTGTAGGACTTGATATCATGGTCATGGGTATGACCTGTGAAGATATACTTTGCGCCTGCTTTTGCAAGAGCATCTGCAAGAGGAAGCTCTTCGCTGTTGACAATTGCGCCGGAATGAATTTTTGTTCCGAGAACAAAGTGCTCAAGAAGGTTATGGTGCATCATTGCAACAAGCTTTTTGCCGTCTTCCTTTGCCTTTTCACCCTGCTCGGCAATCCACTGTATTCTTTCGGTTGTCATACCGTGGGGGCTTTCACCGGGGTCGCATGAGTCAATTGCAAGAAGTCTGTAATCATCATTGAGATCAACTGTATAGGAAGCTGAAAGTGTATCCTTTGCAAGTGCCTCAGCATAACCGAATTCAGCATAAATTGTTCTGAATTCATCAACAGTAGTTTTATAAAGGTCATGGTTGCCGGGAACAACATATACCTGCTTTTTTGCCGTTGCTTCAAATTCCCTGAGCAACGCTGCAAAAATCATATTTTCTTCTATTGTACCAAGCTCTGTAAGGTCACCGGGAAGGATGACAACATCAGATTCATTGGTTGCTGCCTTTTCAAGGAATGCCTTGATAATTGCAACAGATTCATTAACCATTCTGCCTGAAGAACCGATGTGAGAAAAATCCTCACTGATATTGTTACGTTTTGTAACAGTTGTTGAAGCCTTAAGATTATAGTGCAGGTCATTTGCAACCGTGATTGTAAGCTCTGCACTTTCAGCAGAAGCTGTTACGGCAAACATACCGAACACCATAATTAAAGTGAGAAGAACCGATATAACTTTTTTCATTAAATAATCCCTCCTGAAATAATATTATATTTTATTTTAACAATTATTTTCTTTTCTGTCAATAAAAAACTGTGAATTATATTATTTATTTATAGTAATACACAAAACGAGCTGTAAAAAACTTTGGTTTTTTACAGCTCGTTTATCTTAAGCTTAATTATTCATCAATATGTGCGAAGAAGAATTCTTTTCTTTCATCGGTGTTGATAACGGTAACCGGCTTAATCTGATTGAGGATTCTGCCCTGCTTTTTGAGCATATCCTTGTAATCATTATATGTATCCTTCTTGAGTAAGGTAACCTTTGCGGGACCGATCATACCCCAACGACGGTACTTGAAGTACTTTTCGTTACTTTCGCTGAGCCACTTATCAAGACTTGCTTCAATTTCAGGAAGCTTATCCTTGGAAATTTCGCCTTCCGGCTCAACAAACATTACATAGCGTACGGGATCGCTCTGAAGGTCATCATAGAAGCTGTAGCCCTTGAAGGAAACACCCATTTCCTCCTGAACCTTCTGGGCTGCCCAGTCAACCATCTGAGTAGTTGTCTTTTCGTTTGCGATGTTCATTGCAAGATTATTTCTGTAAAGGAATTCAATCTTCGGGGTCTTGTTATAGAAGCCTGTTACACGAACAACGTCTTCAATCTGATAACGGTAAAGACCTGAGAAGTTTGTAACAACAAGCTCATAATCCTTGCCCACTTCAACCTCACCGATTGTGAGAGGTCTTTCACATTCGGGATCATCAACGGGAATAAATTCAAAGAAGATTGAACGGGGAAGAAGAACTGCATCGTTTACATCAAGCTCAACGGGCATTGCCATGTAGCCTTCTGCTGCTGCATAACCCATGTTATGAATGGGAGCATCACCGATATGCTTACGAAGCTTCTGAACATAGAACTTAAGGTTTGAACCAACCATACCGTAAGACCATACGAAATCAGGCCAGATTCTCTTTGCGATGGGGTCATCAAAGCCCTTTTCACATTCTCTGCGGATTTCAGCAGCTCTTTTGGGCATGGGCTTGAACTTCTTTTCCCACTTTGCACGAAGCTCCGGCGGACATTTAACGCTCGGATCAATTGTGCCCATTTCGATATCCTTGCACATCATTTCCCAATTTGCTTCAAGATAGTCAAACATACCTGTAAGGAGTGTTACAACCATTGAGCCGAGGAAGGTAACATCACGGCGCTGAAGAGCAAAACGAAGATGGAAATATGTTGAATCAACTGCATCCTCATTTTCGGGATACATGAAATCATTGGGAGTTGTCATGAAGAACTTTGAAATAGGCTTAAGGTATGTGAAGGGAACCTGACCTGCACCGTTACCCATCTTGCCGTCCTTCATTTTGTGTCCTGTGAGAATAATTGCAACGGGACCTATCTGCTTCGGGAACTTTCTTCCATGCTTTTCAAACCAGATTTTTGCACAGGCGGGAGTTGCAGCAAAGCCCATGGACTGCATATTGAAAAGTGCCTTTGCAGACTGAGGAAGCACCTTAGGCTTACCGACTGAACCTGAAGATGTGCAATATCTTACGCACTTTCTTGCCATCATAAGATTCTTTTCGCCATTGAGCATACGGTCTACATAATCTGAATATGTATCATAGGTTGAAAGGGGCACGATTCTCTGGAACTCTTCAACAGAGTGAACATCCTTGAAGCCGATTTTTTTACCGTATTCAGTGTCCTTATTTTCATCCATAATCTGAAGAAGGATTTTTTCCTGAGTTTCAACAGGAACAGATGTGAAATGGTTAACGCCCTTGAAAACTATTTCACCAAGCTTTACGCCGATATCTGACATTGCCATTGGTATTACCTCTTTTCTTTAGTTTGTTTATATTTTTGCCGAAGTTTTTCTATCCTCGCACAACACACTATGTTATATTATCATTTTTACAATATATTTGTCAATGAATTGTTAAACAATTGTGCAAAAGTCGTTTTTATTGTTTATTTCCATACAATTTTCCAGCTTTCGTCGATATAGCCTTCCATGGAAGCTGTTGCAGTGATTCCGAAGGCGTTGCCTTCTCCCACACCGTCCATATCAATATGCTCGCTGTAGCCGACAACCTTACCGTCTTTATCAAGAGTGACCGTAACGGTTGCACCGGGGTAATTGAAATCGGATTTTGTAATTTCGCCCGCCGGAATATCAAAAAGTGAAAAATTGAGCGTATCACAGGCAACACCGTGATGAGTGGGCTTCGGCTGCTGATATGTTCCCGTTTCAGGCACAAGGGTAACGCTGTACTTTGTGTTGTCCCCTATTTTTTCATATGATGCCGAGGCAACGCCCTCAGCAGTAAGAGCAAAGGGAGTTCCCACGGGAGGAATCGTATTCATTGCAGAAACTTCAACATTTTCCTCAGGGTCAATGCACACTCCGTTTGTGAAGTCATAATCCAGAACCTCTTCATTGGCAATCATCTTCACAACGCCGTTGATTATTCCGAGAAAGGCAGGATATGAGCAATCTGTAACATCAATAACTATGTTCTGAGTTTTGGTTCCCACATATGAGGCATCCGATGCCTTGAGAGCATTAACTCCGTCGGTTACGATTTTCAGTATTTCCTCTTTCGTCGGCTCACCCTTTGTTGTGGGCACTTCAGTTGTGGTCGGCGCTGTGGTGCTTTCAGACGGAAGCACAGTTGTAGGTACAACGGAAGCTGTTGTTGATGTATCGGATAACTGAACGCTCTGAGTTGTTGTGATTGTTGTTCCTGCGGTTGTGGAAATATCGGAAGCGGTGCTGATTACCGTACCACTCACCCAAGGAGTCTCAGGCTCATTCTCAGTCACCAAGGCACCAAGTCCCAGCGAAACCAGAGCCAAAGCTACAATAGCAAGAGCTACAACGGCAACAATACCTATTTTGTCATTTTTATTAAGCTTTGGAGTTTTGTTTTCTTTGTTTTTCAAAATAAACCCTCCGTGTTCATAATCATACTAATTATACCATCATTTAAAGGTTAATTCAACCATTTTTGACCATAAATTATTTTTGTTATAAATGTCTGTGCAGAAATACTGCTTTCTTAAGATTTTCTGAAGATACCCTGAAAATTATTGATTGATATATACTTTGCTTTTATAATCAAAGTATAAAGTTCAGAAAGGAGCTTTTATTATGGAAGAAAATATTATCATCACTAAAAAGCATCTGAGTCTGCCGGTAAAAATTATTCTGTTTGTTTTTTATTCTGCACTATATATTTTGCCTTTGATTTTCGGTTTTTGTGCTGAAAGCATTGTCAGTGAGCTATGCCTGAAGCTGAATTTAGGCTATGAACACGGTATCGGAGCAACACTCACCGTTGCTGCTTTCATCGTCGTTATACTGACAGGTTTACTTATACTTCTTATTACTGAGATCACATTTTACAAAAAGACAGATATACCGGACTTCTTCTTTGTTCTTTCACCTTTGTTTCTTGTTGTTTTCACAGTTGCAGATTTCATTTATCTCTTGGATTTCAAAGGCTCTTACTATGCCAACGATAACGGCATTCTTATTTTCTATATAGCAGCATCGGGCACTATAAAGGCCGTTGCCGACGGTGTGAGATTATTGAAAAATAAAAGCTTCCGGCTTTTGCCACTTTGTCTGGTATCAGTTTTTTTATGTTGTTCCTGCAGCTTCGTTTGCGAGTGGTATGAAAGCTTCGTTTATGCAAATAAAATCGGCGAAGGTGACCGCACTTCTTCATGGGACTCAATAAATCAGCTTGTTGACCGTGATGCCTCCTGGCAGGAAATTGTAACTGACACCGAATTCACCTTAGGTCAGATTACCGAAAAAATAACTGATTACGGAGAAAAGGAATACTATTGCGATAAAGGTTCTTATCCCAACATTGACGGCTCAACGGTCTGCGTACCTATGGCTGTGGAATTTGCACGGCAGCACCTGAACTTTGACGACCATCAGAGCCGTAATTTAACAAGCTTTTCAACAACCCATTGGGCTTATATGAACCTGATTGATAAAACCGATTGCGGTCAGGTAGGCTTTATATATGACCCGAGCTTTCTCAATGTGACTCTCGGCTCTGTTGACCTTGTCATTGCAACACATCCATCGGAAGAGGAGCTTCGCTCTGCCAAAGAAAAGGGTGTTGAGCTTATACTGAAGCCTGTCTGCTATGATGCCTTTGTTTTCATCACCCACAAGGATAACCCGGTGGAAAGTCTCACCGTTCAGCAAATAAAAGATATATATTCAGGCAAAATAAAGAATTGGAAGGAAGTCGGCGGCAAGAACGAAAAAATCCGTGCCTTTCAGCGTGAAGCAAACTCCGGCAGTCAGACCGCAATGGAGCGTCTTGTTATGGGCGGCACAAACATGATTGACCCGATTGAGGTCACCGTGATTGAAGGTATGGGTGAGCTTGTTGAAGCTGTTGCAGAATATGAAAACGAAACGGCAAGTCTCGGCTATACCTACCGCTACTATATCGATAACCTTTATAAAAATGATGAAATCAAAACTATTGCCGTTGAGGGTATCTTACCTACAGATGAAAACATCAGAAGCGGCGCTTACCCTTACACCACAAATTACTACGGTGTAATCCGAAAGCAAGACGAAAACAATACGGGCGGAAAATTCCTTTCCTGGATGTTATCGGAAGAAGGGCAAAAATGCATTGCACAAGCAGGCTACATCTCAATTGAATAAATAAATGCAGGGTTTATGGGCGTGATATCCTTAACAGAAATTGATGAACCGATGAGTTTAATATCACCCTGATGGCAGTCGGCACATCACTTACAGATAAAAAAGAAAGAGAAGTCTCGTTGAAAAAACGAAGCTTCTCTTTTCTGTTGTCAGTGGTTTCGGGCTGCATCTGTGAGTACAAATGCGGTTGCCGGCTCTTTATCGGATTCACATTCTCCGATAAAAACAACACCCATTAGCCGAGTGTTCGTAAGGACACTCGGCAGTTTTATTCGCCATACGGCGAGTGATATTGCTTCGCAGTTTTATTGTGCTTGCACAGTGTTATTGTCCTGCGGACAGCTTTTGCGAATAAAATAAAACTGAAGCCGCAAGGCTTCAATATCACTTTTGATTTATCAAAAATATCACTGCAAATTTTAATTTGCAATATCACTTATACATACTGAAAAAAATGTTTTCAGATTGGCATAATTGCTTTCAAAGTATATAACCCACTATGACACTTTCAAGCCGAAAAGTGTCTGTTTTTAACAAAAAAATGTGAGACACCTTACAAAAAAGTGTCTCACAACTGTACGACTATTTATTTCTGTCCTTAGCAACCTTCTGCTTTATATTTTCTTATTCTGTAACTGCTGTGAGTTGGTTAATCATCCATTTTGCATGCTTATCAATAAGAGTCTGTGAGGGGTTGTTCTTCATTTTTTCAATGCGCTTTGCAACCTCTGAGGCTGTTTCGCCTTCACATTTTTCATAAAGATAATAGAATGCATCAGTATAAAGTCCCGTTACAGAGGAAAGATTCTTCTTGCCCCAGATTGTGCTGCCGTCGGCACCCGTGCCCACAAGCACAATGCTGCCCTCAGAAAGCTCCCAATCCCACAGGGTCCGTGCATAAACGGTATATTGAACACCGTCAATAGTCACAGTAAACTCCTTGCCGCTTTTTGCAAAGGAGCAGCCCTGATTGATTTCTGTTTTTTCTTTGATATCCTTTTGTGAAATAACGGCTTTTGCGAAAATTGAAACAATGCCGGACTGACTTCTTTCAACTGCTGTGTAATCATCATTATTGCCATTTTTATCAAACACAATTATATCCCAATTGCCGTAAAGCTCTTTCAGCTTAACACCGCTTTTTGCAGCTTCACCCGAATACATTTCAGGCATTGCCATGGGCCAGCCCTGAGCATTCCAGAGAAGCTCTCTGACTTCAAGGCAGGGTGCAGAATTTGTGACAATACCATTCTGCTCTGCCATAAGGCTGCTTGTTGTGATTGTTGAGCCAACCTTGAAATAAAGCTGAGACTGTGAGGCGATGAACCATGTGCCGTCGGAAGCTTTTATAACCTTTGGTGAACCGATTGAGGCTCTGCCCACATTAGTGTAGGACACACGGCCTGCAGAGCTGTTTGTGAAGTTATAGCCGCCAAGGAGCAGATAACCCTTATCATACATATTCTTTGAAAAATCAGCCATTGACTGACCGTTGTAATCGGTGTAAGGCCCTGCAACATCCCTTGAACGTGCAACCCTGATGTTGTAATTGGTGCCCTCGCTTCCGTAGGTTACAAACAGATAGTAATATCCCGTATCCTTATTGTATGTAAGGTCTGCACCTGAAACGAGGCTGCCGTCATTTCCTGAAAGTGCCGGAATTGCACCGGGATCAGCAACCACAGTGCCGGAGGTGAAGGTATTTTTGCCGTGAGCTGTTGAAATTTCATAGCCTGCTGAATTAAGGGCACTCGCCTGCTTGAGAAGACCGTTTTTGACACTGAGCTCAATAAGATTTATTTCGCCGGCAATGTTACCGTTGGAATAATATCCGCCGTATACCATATACATTTTATTATCATGATACAAAACGCTCGGATGCACGGCATTTGCCTTATCGCCGCTGCAGGAGCTGATAACAAGTCCGACATCCTCCCACTGCTTCGTTTCAATTGCAGAAGCGAGGTCATCAGTTTTCACGCAGAAAATTGCGGATTCATTGCTGCCGCTCACCTTTGAAAGGGCAAAATACATAAAGTATGTATCCCCCACCTTAACAATTTCAGGCGAAAGAGGAGTTCTGTCATTATTCTTATCCGAAAGGGTTACATCCTCATCATAGCCATGATTTTTTGCCCACTTTGAAACACTTTCAAACTGATTGAAGGAAATCACCGCATTGCTGGTTGCATTTTCCGGATGCTCAAAATAAGTGGTTCTGCCTGACCAGTTCACAAGATCCGTTGACCTGACAACAACATTGTCAGATCCGAAGCAATAATAGTATCCGCTTTCTTCATCGTAAAAAATGCTGGGATCCTTGATGTCATATGCACCGTAGGAGCCGATGTAGCTGTCGGCGGCAGCTTTTTCAATCTGAGGAGCCTTTGCACTGACGGAGCCACTGTCCTCAGCAGAATTTTCAGGTCTTTTGCCTTTTTTGAAGGTTGCAATAACAGTGAGCTTTGATTCAACAACTGTTTTATACTGAAGCATATTAACCTGATCCGTCACATTTTCACCGTTGACGGTGAGCTTATTAAGAACATAATAAGTGTCGTCTGTTCTTTCGGGATTGATGTTGATTGTGATTTCACTGCCCTTTTTGACCATAACACGGAATTTTTTGTCATTACCTATTGTATCGTCGCTGTCAACGGTCATAACACCGTGGTCATAGCTTTCAATGAAAACACCGTAGGAGCTTACATGAATGTATCTCATATACATTCCGAACACAATTGCAAAAAGCAGAAGCGTAGCACCCAAAAAGCCTAAAACTTTTCCTTTCATTTATATATCCTCACTTTCCTTGAAGCTGATTTTATTCAACGGTCAGAGATGAAATCACACCCGAATAAATGCTGACAGCATTGCTGTAGAAATTCTTCTTGGCAATTTCAATCTGACTTTCATCGGCAACATAAACCGTGATTTTAAGTAGCTCTGTTTCCATATCCATAACGGTAAACTGAACATGGTATCCATGGTCGAGCCTGATAACATCAACCTTGCTTTCCCTTTCAATCCGTTCACGTTCAAGAATCTTCAAAGCACTTTTAACCGCCTTTTCTCTTACGGTTTTAGGAAGGTCTTTTTCAATATATCTTATCTGATATTCTGTTTTTCCGCTGAGAGTGATTTCCTCGTCACCGTTAATAAGCTGAGTACTGACGCTGCCTGCCGTTATCAGCTCACTTATAGCACCGTTCAATTCAAAATAATTTGCAATGCTGTATTCCTGCAAAATTTCATTTATCTGTGTTCTTGTCAGGGGTCTGCCCAATGTTTTGAGAAGATAACAAATCAGAAGCTTGATTTCTGCCTTGTCACGGAGTCCGCCGGGGGCTACACCTTCACTGAAGCTGTAATTTTCCATAATTTTAACTCATATTTTCCTTTCTGCAGCCATGCCGCATAGTTATACATTATTTATTTTACCACAAGAGTGAAAAAAGTAAATAGATAAGATGAAAATTTATGAATTTGTAATATTCATAACAAGCACAATATAACGCTGCCGCAAAACAATCTGTTGACAGCAAAAGAAAAATCAAGTAAAATTGAATTGCAGATAAAATCTGAAGAAAGGTAAACAGGTATAAGTTGGCGGGAGCCGAACCCGATATGGTTTAATGAGGTCTATTTTCCCCGTAACTGCGTTAAAATTCTCGAAAGACGCAAGTCTTCCATCGAATTTATGTCTTGTTACAGAAAAAATATCCTCTCATTAAACTTTGAAAAATCTCAAATGTTCGAGTTTATATGCATTTGAGATTTTCTTCGACGAAGGAATACTTGCGTATTGCAAGGAGAAAAAATTTCAAAGGCGTGTGAAATCGGACATTTGAGACATATCGTGTTCGACTC
>JAFUQS010000071.1 GCA_017472225.1 Clostridia bacterium
ACGAAATGTAGCAATTTGTCAATATATATATACATTATTATATTATGCTCCATTTTAATAATTATTATTCTCCGAACAATAAAACTACTCAAATCCTATGGAACACGCTTTCACAGAGCAAAGTCCGTTTTATTGGACAGTAAAATTTGTATAATGACTATGGACTATGATATAATTTTTGTCAGGAGGTGGTAAAGGATGAGTGACAAAGGCTTCTTTTATGCTGATTACTGTGTCGGTAAAGTAACCGTTGCATCAAAAACTGTTGATGCGGGACAATATGCGGTTGACCTGCTCAATCAGTATTACAAGGATGATACCGCTGCAAGAATATCTGTTTTCAGGGCCGAGAATTGGGAGCTTGAAGATATGCTTTCCAAAGGCTATTTAAATCCTCGACTTTTTGTTGAAGCCGTAACAGTAATCAACAATATATTTACTGCCCTGCCAAAGCTGAAACCTTTTAATCTGATTGACATTGATAAAGAGAAGGAAAGAATTGCAAAGCTTTTCACCTATGAAAATGCAGAAATATTAGATGAGTACTTCCGTCGCAAGGGTAAGCTTCAGAACATCAAAGAGGAATATATTATCCTCGGAATCCTGCCGCCCGAATATGATAAGGACTTTTTCACTAAGGCAGAAAAACTGCTGAACGAGGTAAACACAACTCTCGGCTTTTATGATAACCTCGGTGATGATATTACTCTTGCGTTCAAGAAACTTAAAAGATTTGTGTCAAGGCTCGGTGAATTGGAAAAATTCAGTAAAGAACATCTGTATCGTCTTGCCACCGACATTTTCGGTGAAAAGGTTATTCCTGTAAACACAGAATACACTTCGGAAAGCCTTGTCGCCCGAAGGCTGTATTTTAACAGCTTCTACAGCTTTATTGTTACGGATTTGTTTGAGGGAATACAGTACGGTCATTATCCGAGGCAATGTGAAATCTGCAAGAAGCACTTTCTTATGCTGACTGCAAGACGACAAAAATACTGCAATGGCTATGCACCTTTCAAGCACAAGGGTAAACGGGTCACCTGCAGAAGATATGCGGCATATATAAACTTAAAAGAAAGATGTGAAAACGACCCGGCACTCAGAATATACAGAAACCGTTGCGGTTCAATTCGTGTAGATAAAAGCAGAGGCAAAATCACTCCTGAGTTTGCAGAGCTGGCAACAAGGCTTGCCGAAGACAGAATGTACCGTGCTGTGGAAGAAACAGAATACGAGCTTACCCAATACCCAAAGGATATGGAAAAGAAGAAGCTGTATGAGGATACGGCAAAATCAATGAAGTAAGGAGGTGTCACCCGTGAGAGAATGGCAACAGGACCTTGTGATGTACAGAATAACACCTGCTCCGCCGAAAATGGAGTTACAGGAATACATTGAGCTTTATTGCAAAGAGAAAAATGAAAAATACTTTCTGTGGTTTCTTCATTATTATGAAAATACGCTCAACACAAAGGTTATGGGTTGGGTACAGAACTATGCTATGCCCGGTCATTTTCAGGACATGAAGCAAGCCTTCATTATAGGTATGTGGAAAGCCTTGCAGGAGTATGACCTTTCACGGGATATACCTTTTGTGAAGTTCAAGGAAAACACGGCAAAGCGTGAGGTTCACGAGTACATCCGTAAAATGAGACGAGGCTTTACGGTACAGAGCTTTGATGAAGATTTAAGGCTTCGCAAAGCAATGCGCCTGTTTTATGAAAATGAAGAGAAAACCGATGATGAAACAATGAAGAAGATAGCCGATGAAATCGGTGTAACAAAAGAAAAAGCAGAAGAAATTATCCGTTCAGGCTTGCAGAATACACAGTTCATTGAGTTTTACAGGCAGTATGCTGACGAAGACGGAGAAGAAAGCCGTGAAGAGGTTGCTTCTGACAACACCTCCCGCCCTGATGTTCTGTGTGTTAAATTTGAGCGTGCAAATCTTGTAATGGATGTATTTGAAGATGCACTCAACTACCGTGAACGAGCCTTGGTATCGGAGCACCTTGCCTTCTGCAGAGATTGCTACTCAACCGAGGTTCCCGATTATGAGAACCCCGATTACAAGGGCAATCCTACCTATAAACCTCGCAAGCCTAAAACCTTTGAAGAATTAGCCTTCGACCACAGAGTTTCATCCCCCGCAACAGCAGATTCAAACTACAGAAAAGCACTTAACAAGATGAAGAAAAAGCTGCTTGAAACAGGATATGAGTTTTGATATGCGATATTTTAACAAAAAAATCCCGTTAAGTGCAGAATTTGACTGCTGACTTAACGGGATGTGTTTTTATGGTTTCGAGTGACCGGGTTGGTCAGTTGAAAAAGGTGAAGTGGTGTGAATTTTAGAAATACTTATACTCAAACTTCCTATAATACTCATACAACTTATCATCATCCTTCACAACCTCAAGAGTTGTCTCAATCAAATCCTCCCAGTAAAAATTTTTGATATGGTCTGTGCCATAACTTTCAGCAAGAATGTCAATATGCTTTCTCTCTTTATCGAGCGCCTTGTTCTCTCTCGGTGTCAGGAAAATAACATAGTCATCCTTGTCGGTAGCATAGAGAATATTACGGTTAATCTGATAATACTTATGGAATTCGTAGATAAAACAGGTTTTCTTTTTCTCACAGTTTTTTGAAAGTACATCGTCATGAAGGCAATCTTTATTTTTGCAGTCACAATCCTTACCTTTAAAATAAAAGCTGTCTTTGAGCAATGCAGAGTAAGTTTTATCCCATTTGTCTACATATTTGTAAGTGTCCTCGGTTTTGCTTATACCGCCAAATTCAGACTCGGTGAATTTACATTCAAAGGAAATATGTTTGCCATTTGTCAGAAGAATATAAAAATCAAAGTTTGTTCTTTCACTATGATTTGGTTCGTACTCGACAGCGGCAGCTTCAATTTCTACTCCATCATCAATTGTTATACCTGCCTTGCGAAGCACATCCAATAAAAGCTCATACTTTTTATATTCAAAAAACTTTTTGAAGAAGGATATACACATAACCTGCGATGAGTTAAGATGAGCTGCACCATGATGATATTTAATCTTATCGCCCGAAAGATATCCTTTAAAGTCAGCCATTAAAGGTGCTTCACCGTCAATAAAATTCAGTGCCAATTCCTTACAAATATGTTGATATTCCTTTCCGTTCCACATTCCACCAAGAATAGAGGGGTCAACCTTTCTGACCATACGCTCTTTAACGATTGTGTCGTGTGGTTTGTTTATCATTTTTATACTCCCTTCCCTTTCAATTCTTTTTCTAATACTTCCAGATGCTTCTCATCTTTTGCTATATAGCTGGGATGAAATACGGCGATAACCTTTGCTTCCGAAGGTGC
>JAFUQS010000072.1 GCA_017472225.1 Clostridia bacterium
AATATGTTTTCTGCGGCATTTGTGTGCTTGTGCTTATCGCAGGAGCACTGCTTGGCGGCATCGGCTAATTATTTTATGAAAGATGTGATTAAATTGAAATACAACTACCATACACACACCATCCGCTGCTTTCATGCAAAAGGAACTGACGAGGAATATGTCAGAGCAGCAATAAAAGCAGGGTTTGACGAAATTGGCTTTTCTGATCATTCGCCCTGGAATTTTGACAGCTTTGTATCTCATATGAGAATGCATGAAAACGAGCTTGATGAATACTGTAACAGTATAAAACAACTCAGAGAGAAGTATAAAGACAAAATCAGCATAAAACTCGGACTTGAATGTGAATACTTTCCGAAGTATTTACCTTGGCTTAAAGAGATGATTGAAAAGCATGAAATTGACTATATCATCCTCGGACATCACTTTTCTACTGATGAAACCGTGGGAAAATACAATGGTTCACTCAGCGAAAAAGAGGATCTTTTTGTTTTCAGAGATGATCTCATTGAGGCTATGGACACAGGCCTTTTTTCCTACGTGGCTCATCCCGATATTTTCATGAGGGGCTACCCTGTTTTTGATGAAACATGTGAAGAAATTTCAAGACAGATTATTTCAAAGGCTATTGAGACAAAAACTCCACTTGAATATAATCTTTTAGGATTAAGCCATAGCAAAAACGACGGAAAGCAAGGCTATCCCCATCCTGAATTCTGGCGTATAGCCGGTGAGATGAAACCACTTGTAACCGTGGGAATCGACGCTCACTTTCCCGAAGCTTATCTTGACAGTGAGCTTTTTGAAAGCGGATATAAGCAACTGGAACGTTTGGGACTTAAAGCGGTTAATTCAATTAAAATGTTAAGATAAGCATAAATGAGCTGCTACCTTTTGGTAACAGCTCAGATTTATTTTATAAAATAATTTTCCCTTTAATTAAATTTTCTTTACTCCGTATCTCTTTTTATTTTCACCTTCACATGATTACTTTTCAAAACGAAACTGTTTGTGGCTTTAATATGTACCCCTTTCTCCTAAGTATCATATTTTCTTATGCCCTGTTACTTTTCATGTTAATTTTACTGTGCAGTTACTGATGTTTGTTTTATTCTTTCATAATATATTTTGTTTCATCAGTTTAATTTTTCTGCTTTGAGATACGACAAATGTTTTCTTCCGGTTAATTCAGCTTTCTTCACCACTGAATAACTCTACGCCTTAACGTAATATTTTCTATATATTTGTCGATTCCGTATCGATCTGATAATCATTAAATATTTACCTTTTATATTTTCACTTTCTATGGCAACACTTACCATAAAACTGAAAGGCAATTCTAAAATCACTTCTTCAAGGTGATTTTTGTTTTCATCCTTCTTTAAATCATTCTGATGCTATCATATCGTACGGTTTACATTAAACAGTACATCGGTAACACCCCTTTCTCTCTTGTTGTGTCTATATTATACACAAGAGAAGCATAAGAGTCAATAGTTTTTAACAAAATAATTTATTTTTATGCATAATGTACAATAAAACTCAAGTTTAATATTAAAAACAGCCTTTATTTACGTTTTTGTTTAAACGTGAATAAGGCTGTTTTTTTGTGCAAAAAAGCAAAAGAATTTTTTGTTTAAAAGCTATTTTTATTTTAGTGTTCTATTTATTTCTCTTCCGGCTGTGTAACAGCTTCATTTTCTTTTTTTCTTCTTGATTTTTTATTTCCGAATAAACATGACAGTAAAGGAACTATCAACGTAAAAAATATAACTGTACCAATATTTTCAGCCACTTTCGCACCTGAAGAATCTTCATCAGTTGTTGTGTAAGCAGACACCCCGTTAGTAGTTGTTACTGTATATCCTTCGGTTTCAGCAGACGTTGTCTCTTCCAACAAGCCTTTGCCAATTATCAAGCTGTTAAGAGTTTCTGCATACCAGCTTTCATCATCACTTAAAGAAGTAAAATTGACACAATAAACATATGATGTTTGTGTTGAAAACATATACACGTCCTCATATATTTCTAAACCGGAATTCGGATCTATATAACTTGTTTTAATTTTCACACCTTTATATGAATTTACTGAAACAGAAGATGCTTGAGGTTCCGAAATAATATTTGTTATTCCTTTTTCTTTGTATTCGTCTTCTATTACTTCTTCAATTTCACTCAAGTCATAAAACGTAAGATTACTATAATCCAGATTATATAAATTTAAAGATTCTTTAATCCCTATAGCCTTTGTATTGTCATAATACATATAGCCAGTCATTAAAGTATCTCCGGTTTCAAATTCCGTAAATCCGTCAGGTATAGTAATTGTTAAATAAAACTCTTTATGTTCAACAGCACCGGCAGGAACACTTAATAAAAATGTTAAAACAAATGCAAAAATTATAATACCGATTTTTTTCATGACAAAATCCTCCATTCAATACAGCTATTATAGTAAATAAATTTACTAAAGTCAAGACTTTTTAGTAAATTTATTTATTCAAATTGCTAGTAAACATCTTTACTGTGTACACTATAATCAGTTGTATATATAAAGGATTGATTTTATGGATAATATGATAAAAAAGCTCCGGGATCTTCGTGAGGATAACGACCTGTCACAGCAAACTGTTGCAGAGTATCTGGGAACTTCACAGACTATGTATGCACGATATGAAAGACAAGCAAATGAATTGCCGGTAAGGCACCTGAAAAAGCTTTGTGTGCTTTATAATGTTTCGGCAGACTATTTACTTGGTGTTAAAAACGATGAAAAAAGAAAATTCGGAAAAATAAAATAATTAACGGTAGGAGCCTTTCCTGCCGTTAATTATTTATGGGTATAATTACTTAATATTTCTAATTGATTTATATCAGCTCTCTGCCCATGAGTACGCCCATAACAGATGCCATCATAAGTCCCCTCGTCCAGCCTGATGAATCACCGAGACAGTGAAGGCCCTTAACATTGGTGTTGAACTTTTCATCCATCTTAACCCTGTTTGAATAGAACTTTAGTTCCGGTGAATAAAGCAGAGTTTCGCTTGAAGCAAAGCCAGGAACAACCTCATCCATCGCCTTGATGAAATTTATAATATTCATCATGGCTCTGTAGGGCATGGCTGCCGTAATATCACCTGCAACAGCATCGGGAAGTGTAGGCCTTACATTAGACTGTGACAGTTCCTTCTGCCAGGTTCTCTTGCCGTCAAGAATATCACCGAATCGCTGAACCATAATATGCCCTGCTCCGAGCATATTTGTAAGCTCGCCCACCTTTTTAGCGTATTCAATAGGCTGATTGAACGGATAGCTGAAATTGTGTGAAACAAGAATTGCCAGGTTAGTGTTATTACTCTTAAGATCCTTATAGCTGTGACCGTTAACAACAGCAAGGTCATTGTCATAGTTTTCCTGACTTACAAAACCACCGGGATTTTGACAGAAAGTACGCACCTTATTTTTGAAAGGTTGAGGATAACCGATGAGCTTTGACTCATAAAGCACCTCGTTTACCTTTTCCATAATTTCATTTCTGACTTCCACCCTGACACCGATATCAACAGTACCCGGCTGATGAGCAATATCGTACTCGGCACAAATTTTTTCAAGCCAGTCTGCACCTCTTCTGCCCGTGGCAATAACAGTGTTGTCAGCTTCAATTGTCATTGCATCACCCTTATTGTTGCGTATATGTACTCCCTTACAAGTACCGTCAGCAAGAATAATATCGTGACATTCATATCCGAAAATAATTTCTACACCGTTATTAAGAAGGTACTGCTCAATTGCGTAGTAGATATCCTGTGCCTTTTCGGTGCCCATGTGCCTTATAGGGCAGTCGACAAGCTTTAGTCCTGCACGGATTGCTCTTTGCCTGATTTTCTTAACTTCTTCTGAGTTGCTTATACCTTCAATGTGAGTATCTGCACCAAACTCAAGATAAATTTTGTCAGCATAGTTGATGGTTTCCTGTGCCTTGTCTTCGCCTATAAGAGCAGGAAGGTCGCCGCCCACCTCATAACAAAGAGAAAGCTTACCGTCAGAAAATGCACCTGCACCGGAAAACCCTGTTGTAATATGACAATACGGCTTACAGTTTACACACTTCTGTGTTTTATCCTTAGGGCAGTGACTTTTTTCAACACTCTGACCCTTTTCAACTATAAGAATGCTCTTTTTTGAGCCTTTCTTTATCATTTCAAGAGCAGTGAAAATACCCGCAGGTCCCGCACCAATAATTACTACATCTTTTTTCATAATCTTTCCTCCAGACATAAAAAGAGACCTTTATCACGGAATAGATAAAGATCTTCTTCAAAATATTCCTCCCCATTATAACACTGTTAAACAGGGTTTGTCAATGATTTTTCGTGCTACAACTTACCACTACAAGTAACTTCTGTTCACACAGTTACTCCTTGCAGCTATCCAATTGTTACCGGATGTTCCGGTGTCCAGACACAGCTTACGCTGTAAAATTCGTCCATAAATTCATTATAAGCATCTGTACCGATTTCAAAGGCTCTTGTAATCGTGCCGTAGGTTATATAAAGATATCCGTCATTACAAAGATAAACATATATATCTTCTTCGTCCTGATAATACATCGGCTCGAGTTGGAGTCTTTCACCCGTTTCACTTGTTCTGACTATTGCGTTTTTATCGGAATTTAATTCTATCAGTTTCAAAAACAGTTCATTGAAGGCATATCCTGTTGAATAAACAGTATCCTCTTCTCCGTCCTGCTCATACACAACCCATGATGTGCTCTTTAAATGAAAACCGGGAATATCTGCAATTTCACCTAAGGTTTTATTGCTTTCCAGTGCGGACGGAAGAACACTGTAATCGGGAACAGTTGTGGGCGTTGTGACAAGCTCGGAAGCAGGACAGCCCATCAGCGTTCTGATTGTCTCTGCTTCACCTTCAAGAAAAGCAACAAATTTTCTGAACTCATCCGTACCTATATTAAAGCAGAACATATCATCATCGGCTCCGAAATAAGTATACAGCTCGCCCCCGCCTGTAAGATAAATCATGTGTGTCTGATTCATCACCTCAGTGTAAATCTTGACTGTTTCTGTGGTTTCATGATAATCTTTCGGCTCACAGGCAGTATCCTTCAGCCTTGTGAGCATTTCAAAAAGCTCTTTTTCTACTTTTTCATCAATACGGTAGGTTACCTGTTTAAAATCGCCGTTAGGATAATCATTTCTGTAAGTAATTGTCTTATCAACAAAGCTGATATTATTTACAGCATTTATGTCGTCAATATAGTGCCCGAGTGTGGACGGTGTGTAATCCGTATTATAATATAAGAAATATTCTCCTTTTTCATCCTCAGTAAACCTGAAAGCAGTAAATATATCGGATGATATGTCTTTGATTTCGTATATTTCTGCCGTAGCAGTGCGAAAATCGTCCTTCATATATTCCACACTTACTTTTTCACTGACAAGACTATTCCCTATTGTATCGTCACTGAGGGTTTCATCGCATAATACATATCTCACATCTTTTACCGTTATATAATTAAAGCGTTCCCCGTAGTTCATGCTTTCCCAATCTCTTACGGGCGCACATGACACTGTTGTCATCGGAAGGCTATATGTGTAGTCTTCCGTTGTCACATAAGTTGTAATTACAGGCTTTTCAGATTGTGTCACAGCAAAAACAGAAACTGCAATTGCAATAAGACAAGCAGCAATCGGAACAAGCTTTTTCCATTGAATAATTTTAGCTTTCGGCTCATAGGCTACAGCCTCGGCAATATGCTCGTCGCTGATTTCATTCAAAGCATCAAAAAAATAACCGTCTTTCACATTAAGCCCTCCTTTTCAAGACAGGTTCTGAGTTTTTTGCGTGTTCTTGAAAGCTTTGTGTAAACATAGCTTTCACTTAAACCCGTGGCTTTTGCAATTTCGGCAATTTCATCTGAAAACCAATAGCGTTTGACAAAAATAACTCTGCTTTCTTCATCAACAGTATCAAGAAAGCTGTCAATTTTTCTGCCGAGCTCTCTTGCATCAATTTTATCTTCAAAGCTGCAGTCAGAAAGTTCATGCTCAAGCTCATAAATCGGCAAGGTTTGACTTCTTCGTTTCAGAGCGTTTTTGTCTCGCAGCTTTTTCAATGACAGGTTGCGGGTAATTTTGCAGATGAATGCTATGAAAGGGTTGGGATTTTGTGGTGGAATACTGTTCCATACCGCAAGATATGTATCGTTTACACATTCTCTCGAATTCTCATGGCAACAGAGAATGTTATCTGCCACACGGAAAATCAGTTTACCGTATTTCAAGGCGATTTCTTTGAGTGCATGATCATTGCGCTGAAACAGCATTGCTATAATTTGTCTGTCATCCATTTCATCACGTCCTTTCATAATATAATCTACCGGTTTCAGTATTCTTTCTGACACTTTTTCTGTAAATATTTTCCTTAATTTACAATAGCTCTGCTTTTATAAAGCTCAGAAAGAGGGACACAAATGGCGACGAAGTGCAGCCCGATGTGTCCCTCTTTCAGCAATTTATTGTTTATTTCTTATTTTTCTTATTTTGTAATACACAGGTATTGCGCAAAGCGGGAAAAACATTCCCACAAGCATACCGAGCTTCATTCCGAGCTGCTCAGGTGCAAGACCGAGTGTGTGTGCAAATTCAACGGCTGCCTGATTTTCTATGGCAATATCGGTGATAACACCTATAAGCTGCGGCCCTACGGAAGCACCAAGATCTCCGCCTGCAGCCATCATTGCAAAAACGAAAACTCCACCCTTCGGAAAGCTATCCGTTGCAACAACAAGGCTTCCCGGCCAAAGCATTGCAACACAAAAGCCCGTGAATGCACAGGCAAAAAGCCCTATAATCGGTATATCTGAAATAACGGCGGTAAAATAACAGACAGTGGCACCCACAGCGCTGAAAAGAAGAACATTTCCGATATTTTTTCCTTTCTTAGCATAAAGCGTACGACCAAGTCCCAGCATTACGGAAAACAGCGCAACGCCGAAAATGTCGCCCCATACCTTTGAAATGCCCAAGGCTTTTTCAAGGTAACCGGAAATCCACTGCGCCATGGTACATTCACTTGCACCGCCAAGAAAAATTGCAAAAACACAAAGCCAAAGTCCTTTGTTTCTGAGAAGCGACAATGCGCCCGAGGTTTTTTCAGGGGTTTCCATTTGCGGAATTTCAGCTTTTGAAAACAGCAAAAAGGATGTAAGCGGTATTAAAGAAAAGAGAAGTGCAAGCCATTGCCATTTCCCGTTGCCGAAAATTGAAAGAAATGCAGTGCTGACTATTACAACAGCCACAACTCCCCATGCGTATACGGAATGAAGCTTACTCATTTCACGGTCCGGGTCATCAGAGGGAAGCGCAGCAATAACGGGACTGAGAAGCACCTCTGCAAGTCCGCTTGAAGCTGAAAAAATCACTGTACCGATAACAAGTCCCGCATATATGTTTTCAGGGAAAACATAGGGCCACAAGGCGTATACCACAAGCCCGATAACACTCAGCAAAGGCATTATTTTCACTGTTTTTTCAATATTGAAGCGATGAGAAAAGAATGAAAAAACCAAATCAATTGAAAGCTGAGTGAAAAAATTCACAAGAACAAGAAGTCCGAGAAGCGAATATGAAATCCCGTACATTTCACGGAAGGTGAGAAAAAGCAGCGGAGAAAGAGTTGCCACAACGGACATGGATATATTTGATGTATAGCAGGCATATTTCAGCCTTCGGATTACAGAATTCATGATACGCTCCTTTTGATTATTTTGCTTTCAGTCAATTCTAACACAAAAATGACCTGTATGCAACACAAAAAAAGAAACCACAACATAAAAATGCTGTGGTTCATAATGCCGTTAAATTACCATTCTCTCATTACTTCGGGATTGGTAAAGATTTCATCAAGCTTTTTGATAAAGGGAAGGATATCACCGAAGCCTCCGATTCTGTGGTCAAAGGTAATTGTGATGGGAAGAATTTTCTTTGTTCCCATATCAATTTCGCCATTTTCATTTCTGAAAACATAATTTTCGTCTGTTGCAACACCAACAGCCATAAGGAAAACCTGAGGATAAAGAAGCGGTGCATTCGTCACTCTTCCGTTGATATTTTTGTTAACAGCTCCGAGATTTGTGAAGCAGACCGTACCTTCATTAAGGTCGTTGATTTCAAGATAGCCGGGACCCTTCGGAGCACGCTTTCCAAGGTCTGAAAGCTTTGCAACCTTGCCCTTGCCTATATAACCGGCAACGGTCTGGCAAACGGTTGAAACGATTTTGCCCTTAAGAATAAAACCGACTGTTCTTTGAGCAATCATATCAAAAAGAACATTGTCAACATCATTTGTTCTCAGCATCCGAGTGAGCTCAACCACCCTTTCGGAAATCTCCTTAAGGCTCTTTTCCTCAGCACTTCTCAGCTTCACGGGGAAGGTTTCACCTGTTTCAAGAAGCACGGGCAAAGCGATATCAATATGCTTTTTTATAATAAGTCTGCCGGTGGTGCAAAGGCGGTTATATTCAATGTATGAATTAAGCCTCGGTGCAACCTTGAGCGCCTCAACCATAGCCTTAATCATAATATCATTAAATGTAAGCTGATATCCGCACTCTTTTTTGAAGGACTGAAACTCCTGCCAGAATTTGGTAATATCTGCATCATAGGTATAAGCAGGGGTGGGCATATCCTGTGCATTTGTGAGAACATTCGCCGAAACCTTTGCTTTAAGGTTAAAATATTCGATTTTGTCCCCTTCCTCAGGACCGTGAAGAGCACCCTTGATAAACTTTTTAAAATCAAAATCACCCATAATTGTTTCTCCAATATCTGTAATACATTTTAGGGCTGCGATAATACTTTTTAATATTTAAACATAATTATCACAACAATTACATAGATGTTATCACAAAACAGGGCTTTTTGTCAATTGATTTTGATATATCACAACATTTATTTTAAAACTGATGTTTTAGTATATTTCTAATCAGAATCAAGAACTATTCTTTCACATATGGCTTTAAATACAGGCGCACAATCCGTGTTGCCGCCCTCTCCGTTTTCATTCATAACAATCACAATATAATGAGGATTTTTTGCGGGAAAAAACCCGGAAAACCATGTGCGACAGATTTCGCTTCCGTTTTCATATATACCGCTCTGAGCTGTTCCTGTTTTTCCCGCAAGGCCAACAAGCTCACTTTTTGCATTCTGTGCATTACCTTCCTCGGTTACCGAAAGAAGCATTTGCCGAAGTGTGGCAACCGTTTCTTCACTCAGCACCTTTTGAGCAACACCGTTGCCTTTTTCGGTTACGGTGCCGTAGCTGTCGGTAAAGCCCATAACCACTGTAGGGGCAATATATCTGCCTGTTGCAAGAACATGATATGCCTTTGCCATCTGCACGGGTGTCATAAGAAGCTCACCCTGACCGAAGGCAAAGTTGGCAAGGTTCCCCTTCAGCTCAAGACTTTCTGCTGAAGGCAAAAAGCCCTCTGCGGCAGAAATTCCGTCAGCAATTTCATCACCTTGTCCGAGCCCCATCTGACGGCAAAGCTGCAGAAGGTAATCGGTATCAATATTCATGATAAGATTGATAAAATAGGTGTTGCAGGAATTTTGCAGGGCAGTTTCCATATTGACGGTGCCATGAGCCTTCTGATTATAACAATTGAAGGTTCTGTCCCCAACTGTGATACTTCCCGTACATTCATACTCTGCCATAGGGTCAACACCGTTTTCGAGGGCTGCCGCACCGATAACGGGCTTAAAAACCGAACCTACGGAATAGCTTTTCAGAGCTTTGTTAACAAAAGGCGAATTATCTGCTGAAAGATAATCCGAAACATTGTCAGGGTCATAGTCAGGTACACTTGCCATTGCAAGAATTTCACCGTTATTCACATGCATTACAATTGCACATCCGCTTTCTATGCTGCTTTTTTCAAGCTCCTGCTCAACAATTTTCTGTATCCGTTTATCCAGAGTCAGAACAATACCTGCATCGGAATTAAAATTATCATCGTTGATATATTTGTCCATACCGGCAAGGACTCTGCCCCAGGCATCAACATCAAAGGAAACGGATAAGCTGCCCGAATTCTGCTTAAGATAGTTATTGTATGCTTTTTCGAGCCCCGAAACACCATCTGTGCCCTCTGAATTAAGATAACCGATAAGATGTGTTGCAAGCATATCACCACTATAACGAATCGGAACAGAAAAGGTGCGGATGAATTCGTTATTGATTTCGCTGTCCACCCTTGCCGTGAACGGAAAGCCTTTTTCAATTTTTTCTTTTAATGCATCCGTTTCAAAATACTCATTGAGATATTCTTCAGAGCCGATTGCAGGAGTTACCGCAGCAATAAGCTCAGATTCACTGTCCACAAGCTTATTAAGGCTTCTGTCATAGATTTTCCCCCTTGAAGCTCCTATTGTCAGAGTTCTGTATCCCTGTGTCTCCCCCGCTGCCGAAAATTCTGAGAAATTTATATATGCAATCCGTACCATCAAAGCCATAAAACAAGCAACAATGAGCATATATAATGAAAGCATCCTTTTTGACATATTTATCACCAAAATTAGTATTGCATTTTCATTTACAAATATCGACAGCAAAAAAATTCCAATTATTTTATACTATTTTTACAAAAGTACTTGATTTTTTGAAAAATACGGCTAAAATATAAATTAGCACTCGAAAGTCAAGAGTGCTAAAAACATATTGAATCAGTAATTTTTTTAACTCAGGAGGAATAAATTATGAAAATTAAACCACTTCTTGACAGAGTTGTTCTTAAGGCAACAGAGGTTGAAGAAACTACCCAGAGCGGTTTCATTCTTACTTCCGCTTCACAGGAAAAGCCCCAGTTTTCCGAGGTTGTTGCAGTAGGCCCCGGCGGCATTGTTGACGGAAAGGAAATCAAAATGCTTGTTAAGGTCGGCGACAAGGTTATCACCGGCAAGTATTCAGGCACAGAGGTTAAGGTAGACGGCGAAGAATACACAATCGTACGCCAGAACGATATTCTTGCAGTAATTGAGTAATTTGGAGGTAAACACATTATGGCTAAACAGGTAATTTACGGCGAAGAAGCAAGAAAAGCTCTTCAGAACGGTATTGACAAGCTTGCAAATACCGTAAAAATCACACTCGGTCCCAAGGGAAGAAATGTTGTTATTGACAAGAAATACGGCGCTCCCCTTATCACAAACGACGGTGTTACAATCGCAAAGGAAATTGAGCTTGAAGACGCATTTGAAAATATGGGCGCACAGCTCATCAAAGAGGTTGCAACAAAAACAAACGATGTTGCAGGTGACGGCACAACAACAGCAACACTTCTTGCACAGGCTCTTGTGCGTGAAGGCATGAAAAATGTTGCTGCAGGTGCAAACCCGATGGTTGTTAAAAAGGGTATCAAAAAGGCTGTTGACACAGCAGTTGAAGCTGTTAAAGCAAATTCAAGCCCTGTTACAACCTTTGAGGATATCGCAAGAATTGCAACAATCTCATCCGCCGATGAATCAATCGGTAAGCTCATTGCAGAAGCAATGGAAATTGTAACAACTGACGGCGTTATCACAGTTGAAGAATCAAAAACTGCTGAAACAATGAAGGAAGTTGTTGAAGGTATGCAGTTTGACCGTGGCTACATCTCACCTTATATGGCAACAGATGTTGACAAGATGGAAGCTGTCATTGACGATGCCTGTATTCTTATCACAGACAAGAAAATCTCAAACATTCAGGAGGTGCTCCCCCTTCTTGAGCAGGTTCTTAAAATGGGCAGAAAGCTCGTTATCATCGCTGAAGATGTTGAAGGTGAGGCTCTTGCTACACTTCTTGTTAACAAGCTTCGTGGTACCTTCACCTGCGTTGCAGTAAAGGCTCCCGGCTTTGGTGACAGAAGAAAGGAAATGCTCCAGGACATTGCAATTCTCACAGGCGGTCAGGTTATCACCTCAGACCTCGGTCTTGAGCTTTCAACAGCAACTCTTGATATGCTCGGCTCTGCAAAGCAGGTTAAGATTACAAAGGAAAACACAACAATCGTTGACGGTGCAGGCGACAAGGCTCAGATCAAGGCTCGTATCGGTCAGATCAAGGCACAGATTGAAGCTTCAACATCAGAATTTGACACAGAAAAGCTTCAGGAAAGACTTGCAAAATTGGCAGGCGGCGTAGCAGTTATCCGTGTTGGTGCTGCAACAGAAACAGAAATGAAGGAAAAGAAGCTTCGCATTGACGACGCTCTTGCCGCAACAAAGGCTGCCGTTGAGGAAGGCTCAGTTGCAGGCGGCGGTGTTGCACTTCTCAACACAGTTCCCGCTGTTACAAAGCTTCTCGAAGAAACAGAAGATCCCGACGAAAAAACAGGTGTACGCATTGTTCTCAAGGCACTTGAAGAGCCTGTTCGTCAGATTGCAAAGAACGCAGGCCTTGAAGGCTCAGTTATCGTAAATGAAATTATTTCAAGCGGTAAGGTCGGCTACGGCTTTGACTTTGCAAAGGAAGTATATGTGAATATGGCTGAAGCAGGTATTCTTGACCCCACAAAGGTAACACGCTCTGCACTTCAGAACGCATCATCAGTTGCCGCAATGGTACTTACAACCGAATCACTCATTTCCGATATCCCCGACCCTGCAGCAGATGCAGCTGCTGCCGCAGCAATGGCACAGGGCGGCGGAATGTACTAATCAAATCAGGCATTACGCTTTAGATTTCATATAAAAATCAAAGGTTATTCTGCCAGGTAAATAAAAATTTCTCCCATCGGTCAAAAATTCCGATGGGAGTTTTTTTGCGTTTAACAGTCAACTAAGACTTTCAAAATACTCTTTTATCCATTCACCGTTAAGCACCGCAAAGGTTGATGTATAACCGCCACTTTCTGAGATAAACCACATTTGTTTACAGTCCTTATCAAACCTTATAACATCACCTTGCACAGAGCCGGAATAAGTAAATTCTATTTCGTATTCCTTAAGTTCATTCAGAGCTTCGGGCGAATGATGGGCGTAAAAGCCTTCATCAAAACGAAGCTCCTTAAGCATATTTTTAACAGGCTCAATTTCATCTTCGCTGTCTGCTTCAAGAAGTATATTGTCCTTCTGAATAATTCTCAGGGAAGAAATATCTGTAAGCAAGCCCTCTGTTATGAAAGCGCCCTCATTAAGTTCGGTTATTGATAGTCCTTTCGTTTCTGTTTCAGGATTGCTCAATACATATTCATATCCGTTACCGTAACTACCAAGCACCGTTTCATCATCGGCGGTAATTTTGAAATAAACTCCGCCTCTTTCGGTTTCGCCAACCTTTGTCATTGTTACGGTAAAATCAACCCGCTCACCGTTTCTCAGAGTCTCAATTGTAAAAAACTCCTCAACATAAGTGCTGTCAAGTGCATTTAAGTCAGGCGACCAGCTTACACCCTTTAAGCCGTATTCTTCGGATTTAAAACAGTATGACTGTGAAAGCACCTCATATTCATTATCCAGATAGAAACATACCAATCTGTGACCGTAAGCACTTGAAAGCAGATCATATTCCCATATGGGTGCATCATTTAAATATTCCTTGTTTTCAAAGAAATCTCTTGCCTTTTCAACATTAAGCACAACATAAACAGAGCTGCAGGAGGTATCTTTAAGACTTCTCAGCCACAGCCTTGAATAGTTTTCGGCAAAATAAATTTCAACACCGCTATGAGAATCACTAAGCACGGTAATATAACCGTCAACAGCCGTAAAATCAATTTCATTTTCATCTGTTACGCCAAGGCTCAATGATTCTAAAAATTCAATAACGTTGCTTCGTCCCCCACCTAATGGGGTTGCGTTAAAATACTCCTTCTCGCCTTTTCTGACCGTCAGAGTGTGTGAAGAAGATATGACCTCTTCCATATCAAAAAGAGTGCCTTCGTCAATTTCAGTTACGCTCACATAGTTCTTCCCGCCGTTGATTTTTTCCACAGGGTCTGTCAAAAAGCAAATAACTGCCACTATACTTATCAGAACTGCAACAATTGTCACCCAAAGGGCAGGCTTTTTCCAATTGGCAAGGTTTCTGATTCGTCCCTTTGTGTCACCTTCACCGAAAGCAAGAGGCGTTCCTGCAATTATTCTTCTGCCTGTTGCAAGGCTGAGAAGTGACGCAGAATAGTCGGCACGGATATCTTTGCCCATCTTCTTTATTACAGCTTCATCGCAGCTCATTTCCATATCTCTGCCCGAAAGAACAAAAGACAGCCACACAAGCGGATTAAACCAATGGACACAAAGTGCGGCAAAGGAAAGAGCCTTCACTATATGGTCAAGCCTTCTGATATGATGCTTTTCGTGAAGGATAATATATTCCTGTTCGCTTTCAGAAAGGGCTGAGGGAAGATATATTTTCGGACGGAACAAACCCATCACAAATGGTGAATTTATATAATCTGACAGAAAAATGTTATCTCTCAGCGGTACTGCACCAATCAGCTTTTTTCTCAGCTTAAAGTATGAAGCAATGCTGTAAATCACCATAGCCGCAATTCCTGTGAGCCACACATACTGACCGAACAAAATCCATACTTCCCACCATTGGGCACCGGTATACTTCACGTTACCCTCCTCATCACGCTCGGTTGTACGGATGAGCTGATAATCTATTCCGCCGTTTAAAGCATCGCCTACCGCCTGATATGCCGCTTCAGATGCACCGAAAACAGAAATTGACTCGTCTGCCAGAGTATATGAATCGGCGGTGGGCTCGAATTTAGGAACTGCACTTACGGGAAGCTCAATTGACACGGGGCAAAGCAAACGGAAAAGCACAACCACCCACAGCACATATGAAAAAATCTTTGGAATTCTTTTCAAAATCAGCCGTGCTGAAATTATAAACAGGATAACTATACTTGCTGTTTTTGACATATCAAGAATTTGCATAAAAACAGTGTCAAGCATATTTTCACCCCCTCATTTTGTCTATCATTTTTTTAAGCTCGTCAATTTCATCGGAAGAAAGCTTTTTTCTTTTTGTAAAGGCGGCAACAAATGCCGGCAGTGAGCCGTGGAAGGTATCTTCAACAAATTTTTCGCTTTGAACGGAATAAAACTCCTCTTTAGAAAGAAGTGATGTGACGATTCCCTTTTCATTTTTGAAAATGCCACGCTCACAAAGCTTCTTTAACACCGTATAAGTGGTGGACTTTTTCCAAGCGAGCTCCTTTTCACATTTCTTCACAAGCTCACCTGAGCTGATTGGCTCATTTTGCCAGATAATATCTGCAAAACGGGATTCCACAACACCTAATTTCATTTCTTCCATATATACCTTTCCTTTCAGGTCTATTGCCTATAGACTACATATTTAGTCTATCATCTATAGACCAATCTGTCAATATATTTTCATAAATTTTAAGTTTTTTGTTTAATCGGATAGGTTTTTGAAATAATACTAAGGTAAAACGCAGCTTAAAGTCTGTTTATGGCTTGATTTTTCTGCGGGTATATTATAAAATTTAAAGAAAGTGGGTATTTGCTTATGAGTGAATACATAATCGAAATGCTTGGTATCACTAAGGAATTCCCCGGTATTATTGCTAACGACAACATTACTCTGAGGCTGAAAAAAGGAGAAATTCATGCCCTTTTGGGTGAGAACGGAGCCGGCAAAAGCACTCTCATGTCCGTTCTTTTCGGTCTGTATGAGCCTGAAAAGGGCGAAATCAGGAAAAACGGTAAGGTTGTTAAAATAAAAAATCCCAATGATGCCACTGCACTTAACATAGGTATGGTGCATCAGCATTTTAAGCTTGTTGATGTTTTTTCTGTTCTTGATAATATCATCTTAGGCTCAGAAACCACAAAATTCGGATTTCTTCAGAAAAAAAGAGCCAAAGAAAAGGTTCAGGCTCTTTCGGAAAAATACGGCTTGAAGGTTGACCTTGACCTTAAGGTGGAAAATATAACCGTAGGTATGCAGCAGAGAGTTGAAATCCTTAAAATGCTTTACCGTGAAAATGAAATTCTCATTTTTGATGAGCCCACTGCCGTGCTTACACCCGGAGAAATTGACGAGCTTATGGAAATTATGCGCAGCTTCAGAAATGAAGGCAAGAGCATTCTTTTCATCACCCACAAGCTCAGTGAAATTATGGCAGTATGCGACAGAGTTACCGTACTCAGAAAGGGTAAATATATCGGTACGGTGAACACAAGTGATGTTACAAAGCAGGAGCTTTCTCAGATGATGGTCGGAAGACCCGTTGAGCTTACTGTTCAAAAGAAACAAGCAATGCCCGGTGAAGTTATTCTGAAGGCAGAGAATATAACAGTGCCTTCAAAAAGACAAAGAAACAAGCCGGCAGTCAAAAATGTATCCTTTGAAGCACGGTCAGGCGAAATTCTGTGCATTGCGGGAATTGACGGCAACGGACAGACAGAGCTTGTGAACGCCATCGCAGGCATAGATAAAACGACAAAAGGAAAAATTACTCTTTGCGGTCATGATATCACAAGTGCTTCCATAAGGCAGAGGAACAAGCTGGGGATAAGCCATATTCCCGAGGACAGACACAAGCACGGACTTGTTCTTGATTTTCCTTTAAAGGATAACCTTGTTCTTCAACGATATTTTGAGCCCGAGTTCCGTAATATGGGCTTTATCAGACAGAATGCCGTTAAACAATATGCCGACAGACTTATTCTTCAGTACGATGTCCGTTCCGGTCAAGGCGGAGAAACAATTACCAGAGCCATGTCGGGCGGCAATCAGCAAAAAGCGATTATCGGCAGAGAATTAGACAGAAATATGCCCCTCATCATTGCAGTTCAGCCAACAAGAGGCCTTGATGTGGGAGCAATTGAATATATACACTCTCAGCTTGTCAAAAAACGGGATGAAGGCAAGGCGGTTCTTCTCGTTTCCCTTGAGCTTGATGAGGTTATGAGTGTTTCAGACAGAATACTCGTTATGCACGAAGGAGAAATCGTGGGCGAATTTGACCCGAAAACCACAACTGTTTCGGAGCTCGGTCTTTATATGGCCGGAACAAAAAAACAGGGAGGTACGGATCAATGAGAAATCTGAATTCAAAAGCAAAAGAATCCGCCTCTCCCCTTTTGAAAAATGAGGGAATTAAATCCGTCAGTGCATCGCTTTTATCAATTATGGCGGGTCTTCTTGTTGGCGGAGCCATTACGGTTATCGTTGCCCTTATAAATGATGAAATCTCCTTCAAGGCAGGTCTCGAGGGTCTTAAGCTTATTTTCTTCGGACTTTTTTCCACGGGCAGAGATATATCAGGTAATCTCACCTTCGGCTTTAACCCCGTTAATATAGGAAATCTTCTTTTCAGGGCAACACCCGTCATTATGACAGGTCTTTCAGTTGCTGTTGCCTTCAAAACAGGACTTTTCAATATCGGAGCACCCGGTCAGTATCTCATGGGTACAGCCGCTTCCCTTTTTATAGCTCTTACAATTCCGTCTTCATCTGTCCCGACATGGATAATATGGCTTTTGGCTCTTATTGGCGGTATGGCTGCCGGAGCCTTATGGGGTGCAATTCCCGGTGCTTTGAAGGCGTATCTCAATATCAACGAGGTTCTCGCTTGTATTATGACAAATTGGATTGCGGCAAACCTTGTCACCTGGTTTTTCGAGAGCAGTAATCTGAGAAATGGCAATGAATCGGGCAAAATCGGTTATATCATGCCAACAAGTGCCAACGGTGTTGTGACGGCAAAGCTCGGACTTGACAGAATTTTCCCCGGCTCACAGGTAAACGGCGGTATTCTTGTTGCGATTATATTCGCAATTCTCGTTTATGTTATGATTTATAAAACTACCCTCGGCTATTCGATGAAGGCCTGCGGCAGCAATAAACACGCCGCTGAATATGCTGGAATCAAAAGCAAAAGAATGCTCGTTCTTTCAATGGCGATTGCAGGCGCCCTTTCGGGTGGCGGAGCCTCGCTTTATTACCTTTCGGGAAATACGGAATTTTTTCATGCCACATATCAATCGCTCCCTGCGGAAGGCTTCAACGGAATTCCCATTGCGCTTCTTGCCGCAAACAACCCCATAGGTGTAATTTTTTCAGGTTTGTTCATGTCCATGCTCAACATTGCAGGGCAACAATTAAAAAATCTCACTGCATATAATGAATATATCACTGATATCATCATTGCGGCTATTGTTTACCTCAGTGCCTTCTCCCTTGTTATCAAGGCTCTTCTTTCAGGTCTTCACAAAAGAAAAAGTGCAGTCGCTGTCGCAACCCGAAAGGGAAACAGCACTACTGCCGGAGTGCAGACTCATGCAGATGAAGAAATTATTGAGGAAATCAACAACGGTGTTAAAAATGCCGAAATTGATTTTTCCGAAGATAAAAGGGAGGGTGAGGAATAATGGAATTTTTGATTCAGCAGACTCTTATTTATGCAGTTCCTCTTCTTATCGTCGCCCTTGCAGGTGTTTTTGCGGAAAGAAGCGGTATTATTAACCTTGCACTTGAGGGTATTATGATTTTCGGTGCATTTACAGGTGTGCTTTTCATACACATCATGCAAAAGAATGAAGCCTTCATGAAGGAACAAGCTCAGACACTTCTTGTTCTCACAATGCTCGCTTCTGCAGCTCTCGGTGCCGTTTTTTCACTTCTTTTATCCTTTTCTGCAGTGAATCTGAAATCAGACCAGACCATCACAGGCACTGCACTTAACCTTCTTGCTCCTGCTCTTGTTCTGTTTCTGATAAATGTTATCGCCAATCAAAATGTGCTCAGTATGTTTTCAGGTGATGCCGCAAGCTGGTTTATGCTGAAAAAATCCACCTTCGGTTTTGATGATATTGAGTCACTGAATCCCTTGGCACGGCTTCTTTTTATAAATTCTGACGGTGAAATGAATTTCTTTGCAAGAACCTTCCTTGTGAAAAACTATCTCACAACCTATATCTGCATTGCAGTTTTCGTTGTGCTTTCAATTATTCTTTACAAAACCAAATTCGGACTGAGGCTTCGCTCCTGTGGTGAAAACCCTCAGGCGGCAGACTCACTCGGAATCAGCGTTCACAAAATGCGATATTCAGGCACCACAATATCAGGTGCTTTGGCAGGTATGGGCGGCTTTGTGTTTGCACTGACAACTGCAAACGCTTCTGCCTCAGGCGATGTTGCGGGCTTCGGATTTCTCGCTCTGGCAGTTATGATTTTCGGCAACTGGAATCCGGGTACCATCGCATTGACGGCTTTTCTTTTCGGTCTTTTCAAGTGTATTGCCGCCGCATATTCAACAATTGACCTGAACGGTGACGGTGTGTATCTTCTGAAGGAATTGGGAATAAGCACTAATTTTTACAGAATGCTCCCCTATCTGATTACGCTTCTTGTTCTTGCATTCACTTCAAAAAAATCAAGAGCACCAAAGGCTGAGGGCATACCCTATGACAAGGGAGTAAGATAAAAACAAAAAAGAATATTATAAACATGAAAGGAATGATATTATGAGAATATATGATATTATTTCAAAAAAACGAGACGGCATTGAGCTTCTTGACGAAGAAATTTCCTTTTTCATCAAGGGCTACGTAAACGGCGAAATAAAGGACTATCAGGCTGCCGCCCTTCTGATGGCAATTTACCTTAACGGTATGAATGACAGGGAAATGACTACCCTTACACTGGAAATGGCTCACAGTGGCGATATGCTCGATTTAAGTGCCATTGAAGGTGTTACGGTTGATAAACATTCCACAGGCGGCGTTGGTGACAAGACAACTCTTATTGTAGCTCCGATTGTGGCTTCTCTGGGATGCAAGGTTGCCAAGATGAGTGGCAGAGGTCTCGGTCACACGGGAGGCACAGTTGATAAATTGGAATCAATAGACGGCTTCAATGTGGCTCCGACGCCTGAAAAATTCATTGAGACAGTGCAGAAAACAGGCATTTGCGTTGTGGGACAGACCGGTGACCTTGCCCCCGCAGACAAAAAGCTTTATGCACTTCGTGATGCAACCGCCACTGTAGGCTCAATCCCTCTGATTGCTTCAAGCATCATGAGTAAAAAGCTTGCAGCAGGCTCTCAGTGTATTGTTCTTGATGTCAAATACGGAAGCGGTGCTTTCATGAAAACTGCCGAGGATGCTGAACAGCTTTCGCAAAAAATGGTTGAAATCGGTAAAGGTGCAGGCAGAAATGTTGCCGCACTTATTTCCGACATGGATACTCCTCTCGGAAAAAACATAGGAAACACCCTTGAGGTTATTGAAGCTGTTGAGATTCTCAGGAACGGTACCGACAGCGATCTTACCGAGGTTTCCGTTGAACTTGCTTCCAACATTATAATGCTGGCTCAGGGTATTTCCTACACTGATGCAAAAAATAAGGTTTTGGCTGCTTTAAAGGATGGTTCGGCATATAAAAAATTCCTTGAAATGGTATCAGCCCAGGGAGGAAACACAGAGCTCATTGAAAACACGGATAAATTTAAAAAATCCGCATTTTCACATAAGATAACAGCTCCCCGTGACGGATATATAAGCTTTATGGATGCAGAAAAAATCGGCTCAACAGGGGTTATTTTAGGTGCCGGACGAGTTAACAAGGAGGACACGGTTGACTACACTGCCGGAATTATCCTTCACAAGAAAACCGGTGACAGAGTTAACAAGGATGATATCATAGCTGAGATTTTCACAAATGACAAAGAGAAAATCAAATCCGCTGAAGAGCTTTTCATGAGTGCTGTGTGCTTCAGCAATACAATGCCTGAGAAAAAGCCTCTTATATATAAGGTTGTTTCATAAATAAGGAGAGTTCACCATGGAAAAAAACAGAAAATCAAATTTACTTTATACCCTTGTGATAGCAGCTCTTGTTATCACAGTGGGTATTCTTGCAGGAGGAATTGCGAAAAACCTCGCTTCAGAAAATGAGACATACACTTCTGCAAATCCGACTTTCTCAACAACAAATACGGTGACGGATACAACGCAAGCAAGTCCTGCAACGAGCACCACACAAAGCCCGTCGACTCAGCCGAGCACAGAAAACACAACAGCAACGGCTCCTTTATCAACCGAAGAAACCTTAAAAACTACCGATGAAGTCTGCAATACATACAACAATTGTATAAACACCCTGAAAGCCTATAAAGGATCGGTTATTGTTCACAAGGATGAAAAAATTGATATGACAATAACTGAGTTCTCACTTCCTGCACCCACTGAGCAAATCAATTCGGTTATGAGAAGCATTGTTCCCGATACTCTTGAAGATTACAGCTTTCAGAATGGTTTTCGCACTGATGAGCCTGAAATCGGACTCACGGACACTATTCCTCCTTTTGGCAAGGATGCATCTGTTTCTTATGCCAATGTCAGCTCAGCAATAATCACAGACACGGCAAGCGGACAGGAAATCACCCTTCGTCTCATTCCGGAAAGTTCAAGCTACGACGGAACGGTCACAACTGCCACACCGAATATGTCAAGCGTTCTTGACCCACTTGATTTTGCCACATTTGAAATGGGACCCATTGGAATTCAGAAGGCCCAGATAAGTTATCCCGAAGCAACACTTACGGCAGAGCTTGATGTTTCGGGAAGACTCACAAGACTTACGGTTATTCTTCCTGTTATCGTTTCCTGCACCGGTGGAATGAGTGTTTTCACGGCAGATGTGGGACTTGATATGAAGGTTACAACTGTTTATGAGATAAGCTATCAATAAATACAAAATCAACCATCAGTAGAAAAGCCTGACGGTTGATTTTTTATCTGAAAAGAAAAAGGAGCTGCGAAAACCTGTGTTTTTATGCAGCTCCTTAAAAAATATTTTATTTGGTTATATTCTTGCAACTCCGCTGTCTCTTGCTGCTTCAGCTACTGCTGCAGCAACGGTGGGACCAACTCTTTCATCAAAGGCTGCGGGAAGGATATAATCAGGTCTGAGTTCTTCGTCAGAAACAAGTGAAGCAATAGCTTTAGCTGCTGCCATTTTCATTTCTTCGTTGATGTCACTTGCTCTCACATCAAGAGTACCACGGAAAATACCGGGGAATGCAAGAACATTGTTGATCTGATTGGGGAAGTCACTTCTGCCTGTACCAACAACAAGAGCACCTGCTGCCAGAGCCTCATCAGGCATGATTTCGGGAGTCGGGTTTGCCATGGGGAATACAATGGGATCCTTAGCCATTGAGCGCACCATATCCTGACTTACACAGCCGGGAGCTGATACGCCGATGAAAATGTCTGCACCCTTGAGAGCGTCTGCAAGTGTACCTGTTTTGCCTGACTTATTTGAGAAGGAAGCAAGCTCCATCTTAGCGGGATCGTTTTCTATACCCTCTCTGTTTTTGTGAACAACGCCCTTTCTGTCACACATAATAACATCCTTGATACCCATTGCGAGGAAAAGCTTTGCAATTGCAACACCTGCTGCACCAGCACCGTTGAATACTGCAACACAGTCTTCAATTTTTTTGCCGGAAAGCTTGAGTGCATTGATTAAAGCTGCTGAGCAGACAACTGCTGTGCCGTGCTGGTCATCGTGGAAAATGGGAATATCTGTTTTTTCTTTGAGCTTTCTTTCAATTTCAAAGCAACGGGGTGCGCCGATATCTTCAAGGTTAACGCCACCGAAGGAGCCGGAAATGAGTGCGATTGTGTCAACAATTGTGTCAACATCCTTGCTCTTGATACAAAGAGGAATTGCATCAACATCACCGAATTCCTTGAAAAGAACACACTTGCCTTCCATAACGGGCATACCTGCTTCGGGACCGATATCACCGAGGCCGAGAACTGCTGTACCGTCTGTTACAACTGCGATTGTGTTCCAACGGCGTGTGAGCTCATATGACTTGTTGATATCCTTCTGAATTTCAAGGCAAGGCTGAGCAACACCGGGAGTATAAGCAAGTGAAAGCGCTTCCTTATCCTTAACCTTTGCACGGGCAATAACTTCAATTTTACCCTTCCATTCGCCGTGAAGTCTTAATGATTCTTTTGCATAATCCATATTTATCACCTTTTTTATTAAAATTGTTTTCTTCTTTTTTAAGCATAACAGCAAGCGGCTTGAAAAAGTCGCTCGCTGAATATAGTTCAATTATTTATCCCAGGGGAAGGTGTACTGAGTAAGTCCGAGGTCTTCACGAACCTTATTCATTTCAGCCTGAACTGATTCGTTGATGGGAACACCGCTATCCTTTCTCTGCATCCAGATGTCGTATTCCTTTTCACCGGCAGTATAGATTCTGTCTTCGCCGGGAGCCTTCTTGGAAGCTCTCATTGAACGAAGGATATCGCCGGCCTTCTTTCTTGCAATTTCTTCACCCATAAAGTGTTCTGTATCAATTGCGATGAAGAAGTGACCGAGATGGTAGGGACGGATATTGCCGTTTTCGTCTTTACCGTCAAGAGCTTTACCGTACCAGCCGTCCTGAAGAATTGATGAAAGGAATTCAACGAACAATGCAAAGCCGTAGCCCTTGTAGCCACCGAGAGCTTCACCGATACCGCCGAGAGTTGTGAGAGCTGCTGTGCCCTGACGAATCTTCTTAAGAGCAACACCTGCATCACCTTCAACAGGGTTACCTTCAAGGTCAATTACAGTACCGGGGTGAATTTCCTCACCGATTCTTTCGTAATATTCAACCTTACCGTTCTGTGTGATTGAGGTTGCACAGTCAAAGTTGAAATCAAATTCTTCATCTGTGGGAACACCGAGAGTGAAGGGGTTAGTACCGAACATACCTTCAACACCAAGTGTGGGAGCAACGGAAGGACGTGCATTTGTACCTGTCATACCGATGCAGCCGGCCTTTGTTGCCATTGTTGTGTAATAGCCTGCGATACCGTAGTGAGTTGAGTTGCGGACAACAACCATACCCATACCGTATTCCTTAGCCTTTGCAATAGCCATACTCATAGCCTTATGACCGATAACCTGACCCATACCGTGGTGACCGTCAACAACTGCAGTGGTCGGGGTTTCCTTAACGATTTCAAAGTTTGTTACGGGCTGCTGAATACCTGCATGAATACGGTCAATGTAGACGGGCTTGAAACGATTGCAGCCGTGTGATTCGATACCACGTCTGTCAGATTCAAGAAGAACATCTGTTACGATTTCAGCATCGTCAGCAGGAACACCTACACCGATAAATGCATCCTTGATAAAATCATGTGTTGTTTTCCAATCGAGAATCATCTTTCCCATTGTTAATCACTCCTGTATTATAAATATATTTTTGACTTATATCTAAACTGTTATACAGCTTAAATTACTCTTTTTCTTCCCAATTCATTGCTCTTGTAACAGCCTTTTTCCAGCCTGCATAAATCTTGTTTCTTTCTTCCATACTCATTTCGGGTACGAAGACTCTGTCAACCTCACGGTTAGCTTCAATATCATCAAGATTTTCCCAAACGCCTACAGCAAGACCCGCAAGATAAGCAGCCCCGAGAGCAGTTGTTTCAACTGTCTTGGGTCTGTCAACCTTTGTCTGCGCCATATTTGCCTGAATCTGCATCATAATATTACTTACGGAAGCACCACCGTCAACACGAAGTTCACCGATTTCAATACCGGAATCGTCCTTCATAGCTTCAAGAAGGTCTGTCATCTGATAAGTGATGGATTCAAGAACTGCTCTTGCAATGTGCTTTCTGTTAACACCTCTTGTAAGGCCTACAATACAGCCTCTTGCATACATATCCCAATAAGGTGCGCCGAGACCTGTGAAGGCAGGAACAAGATAACAGCCGTTTGCATCGGGTACACTTTCTGCAAGCTCATCACATCTTTTCGGGCTGTCAATAAGCTGAAGCTCATCTCTGAGCCACTTGATAACTGAGCCTGCATTGAAGGCACTGCCTTCAATTGAATAGGTCGTTTCACCGCCGAGACTCCATGCAACACCTGTGAGAAGGTTGTTCTTTGAAGTAACTCTCTTGTTACCTGTGTTCATAAGAAGGAAGCAGCCTGTGCCATAGGTATTCTTTGACATACCGGGGTTAAAGCATGCCTGACCGAAAAGTGCTGAGGGCTGGTCACCGATTGCACCGCAGATGGGTGTGCCTTCAAGCTCTTCAAGGCCGATGATACCGCTTGCAACCCAGCCGTAAACCTTGCTTGAAGGTACGGGAGTGGGAAGAATGTTCATCGGTACTCCTAACTTTTCGCAAAGATATTCATCCCAACAAAGCTTATCAACATCAAAAAGCATTGTTCTTGAAGCGTTTGAATAGTCTGTAACATGAGTTCTGCCGCCGGTGAGATTCCAGATAAGCCAGGTTTCAACTGTACCGAAAAGGAGCTGACCTGCCTCTGCAAGAGCCTTTACACCGGGAACATTATCGATAATCCATTTGATTTTTGTTGCAGAGAAATAAGCGTCAACAATAAGACCGGTGTGCTCTGTGATATAGTCGCAAAGCTCCTTATCCTTTTTGATTTCCTCGCACATATCGGCAGTTCTTCTGCACTGCCAGACGATTGCATTATAAACAGGTTTACCTGTTGCTCTGTCCCAAAGAATGGTTGTTTCACGCTGATTGGTGATACCGATACCTGCAATGTCCTTAGCAGAGAATTTGCCTGAACGAAGGACTGTTGTGATTGAATTGAGCTGACTGTAAAGAATGTTGAGAGGATCATGCTCAACCCAGCCTGCCTTGGGATAAATCTGTTCAAATTCATTCTGAGCCTTGGCAATGATTGTGCCTTTTTTGTCAAAAACAATTGAACGGGAACTTGTTGTGCCCTGATCGAGGGCAAGAACGAGTTTTTCTGCCATTTTCTTCTTCCTCCTTGATTGTATGTCTGCACAGTAAATTAAAAGAGAATAGGAAACCACATGAACGCACAAGTTACGGCAGTTCTCCCCTGCCGATGAAAATTTTCAAAATGTGCCGTTTCAAGGGATTTATCTCTATTCTCGCATCTCCGCAGATATATCTCTTTAACAAATTTATTTTACTTTAATTCTACCGTTTTGTCAACAATATATAGTGTATTTTATGAGCTGACCGACAAATATTTTCTTTATTAAATGCTTTATAATAAAAAAGAAAAAATATCCTTCTTTTCTCACTTGACGGAAAAGGCAGAATATTGTATTATATAAGATAGATTAAACTGTGCGGTTGCACTTCAAATATACGGAAAGGAAAAAAAGAAGGTATGGAAAACGTTTTTTCAGGTGAAATACTTAATATTACTCCCTTCAAAAAAGGCTTCGTTTTTGCCACAAAAAGCACAACTCCCGACGGCAGACTCAAGGCTAATTTTTATGGCTATGATGCCGTGAACGATAAATTCACCCACATCAAAAAATCAATTTTCCTCAAGGTTAAATTTGGGTACGAATATGAGGAAATCGCCGAGCAATTGGGTGACTATGTTTCGTGTGATGTCGGTGTTCTCAACGACAACCGTATCATGGCAATTTTCCCCAACGGTGAATATAACATTTTCAACACCGACGGAACCCTGAATGTGTCTTCACAGCTCACCTATCACGGCTCTCCCGTTTGTGACATTGCTGTTGACGGGCCTTATGTATGGTGCGCCGTGCCAGGTGAAAATGCAATTATCAAGTATTCACCGAGAGAAGGCAGAATCCTTCTTCGTGTCGGTGGCGGTGAAGCAACCGCTTTTGAAAGACCCTGTGCCGTGACATTGAACGGCAGCACACTTTATATCTGCAACCAGGGTTCAAGGAAAATCCGCACACTTAACATCATGACAAATTCCGTCAGAGATTACAGAGTGTTCAACGAAAAGGTATATAAGTATATCAATGTTATGGGTAAGGAGTTTGTGTGGCTCAAATCGGGACTTTATATTCTTGATTAGCAGTCATTATAACAGGCAGTAGCCTGGGGTAAGCATCCGGGGTGCCTTCGGCACGAAAACGCTTCTCCCCGCAGAATTTACGATGTAAAAAGCAGTTAAGAAAAACTTAACTGCTTTTTTTATTGCGCTCTACTTTCTTACACAAAGGCAGAAGCAGGTGTTTTCTTCAGGTTCTTTGGTAATAACAGAAAAGGTAGCCTCCCCTGCTCTGTCGACATTAAAGTGCTCAACGGTACGAAAATGCTGTTCGCTTGCAATTTTTTCAATCTCCTGCATTTTTTCGCTGTGAGTAAAAACAACTGTTGTTCCCTCCGGAAAAGAGCTTAAGGCTTTCAGATGTTTTCTCAGCTCTTCGCCGTGAAGATTATCGGAAAGCTTCAGAAGTGAACAGAAGACCGCTTTGTGTATATCAAGGTGCTTCTTTCTCTTTTGCAGATTTTCGCCGCAATACCCACTTTCCTCGGTACGGTAAACCTCAAGCTCACCGAAGTTATCCGCAAAGGTGTTCTCCTCACTTAAAACAAGCACCCTTCTTATGCCGAGATTGTTGGCGTTGCGGATTGCGTTCTGCTCAAACAGCTTCACAATATCTCTTGTAATTTCTCTCATTTTAATCACCTCATATATTCTAATACCATATAATCAAAGAAAATACAAGACTTGATTTTTTTCCGTTTTTGTGGTAATATGAGACTACAGAAAAGAAAAAATTTTAAGGCTGTACCGCAAAAGCGGTACAGCCTTTTTGCTATATTCTGCATCAGTTCTCTTCAACCTTGAAGCCTTTTTTAACAAGGAAGAAAAGCGGTACGAAAACTAAAAGTGCAATAACTGCGCTGTAAAGGAACATACTCTCTGAGGGTACAATTGTTTCAACGCCGTATTCATTCATATAAGTTACAGCGGAATTACGGCAGGCAATGTCACCGATAACAGGTCCTACTACCATAGGAATGAGAACAACGAAAATCATTCTGATACCCTGGAAAAGGCCCGCCTTACCAACAGGAATAAAGTCCTTGATTGATGCATTGAGCTGAACTGTGAGAACAATGTATCCGATAAATGTAGGTGCAACACCGATGAGAACACCGACGATGTTTGTGGTTGTTGAAAGAATGAAAAGACCAACTACAAGACAGGCTACACCCGCAAAAAGTGCTGCCGCCTTATTTTTGTTTGCAACCTTCATCAGCACAACAATACCAGCCACAAGAGCTGCAACGGCAAGAACTGCCGGCACAAGAACACCTGCGGAAATCAAATTGACGCCCTCATTTGCAGGAAGAATCACATACTGAAGATAAACAAAAAGATAAGGGAAGAACACCTGGAAAGCTACGCTGAAAAAGCAGACTGATGCAAGGGTGAGATAAAGCCTTGAATTTTCCTTGATAACTGAAGGTCTGAAGCCGTAGAAAAGGTCACTCCAATAATTAGAATCAGAAGAAGCTTCAACTTTAGTTTCCGGGTCCTGCAAAAGGAAAAGACCGAGGACACCGCAAACGGTAACAATTGCACCAAGACCAAGGAAAAATGCTGAATAAGTAACTGTACCGGACTGAGCAAGTGTGCCCACGCCCATAACTGCGCCCATTGCAACAAAGCCGATAAGCATAAGGGCAGTTTCAACCTGTGGTCTTGTTTTCGGTGTTGTAACATCTGTTACCCATGCATTGAAAGCAGAGTCGTTACTTGTTGAGCCCATAAAGGTCATAAGCATATCCATAAGTATAACAGCCCAAACGGTAAATGTGAGAATTTTCACTTCATCTGTAAGTCCGAATACAGCGGCGATATTATCTCTTGAAATAAGACCGAAGGCAGCAGTAATAACACCCCACACAATATAACCGACAGAGATGAAAACCTTACGTTTTCTCATTTTGTCGCTGAGAGTACCCATAATAAAGGTGGTCACAACTGCGGTGATGGCTGAAAGTGCCACCATACGGCTGATTGCCGTTGTGGGAGCCATTGTGCCAGCAATAGCTTCGGCAGAGGCACCTGTGTAAATTGAATTGTAAAGGAAGGTGTTGAAATACATATTTTCAACATTCCATGCAACGCCACCCATGAAGCTGAACAAAAGTATGTTCACCCACAGGCGTTTTGAAAGCTTGTTTTCCATAATTAACTTTCTCCTTATTGATAAAATAAAATAAAATATTGCTCCACTTATTATAGCAGAGCAATGTAAATTTTTAAATACTAAAACAGATATTTTTCTAATTTTTTATTTTTTATTACCTTAAACAGCATGAGACCGAGTGTGAACAACACACCGATTTCCCCCAAGGCTACACACACTGCCTGAATCAGAAATGAACTGAAATGAAAAGCACCCTCAATGAAGAAAATTTCAATTTCAAGTCCGATTATCACTCCGTTGAAAATTGCAGGCATAATCATTGAAAGAAAAGGCACACCCTTAAAGGTGACATTTCTCAGCTTATGCATTGAAATCACCGCAAGAAGTGTTGCAAGTGAGCCTAAAAGCATATCAATCGGCAAGGCTCCCACGGAAATAAGATTTGCAATGAAGCACCCGACGGTAAGACCAGGAATAGCCGACGGAGTGAACAGCGCAAGAATTGTCAACGCCTCCGAAGCTCTGAACTGAACTGCCATTGAAGCACTGTTCGGGAAAATTACCGTCTGGGCATAGGTAAGTGCAACATAAAGCGCAGCGATAACTGCACCCACCGCCATTTTGCGAGTTCTTTTTGAAGTATTCATTTTTTCGCTCCTTTAGTTTTGATTTTAAACCATTGGTAAGGTTTAGGTCAGGAAGGTTTCGAACTGACCGCCAAAGCATGCCTGTGCATTTTTTTGACAAAGGGTATTATATAACAACTTTTTCCCGATTTCAAGACCCCGGAAGGAAATACTCCGACTTCTCAATTGCTTTTGCAACCTTCATGGCACACTCACGGCAAAGAGCTTCGTCTGAGCATTCAACCATAACCCTTATAACAGGCTCAGTGCCCGATTCACGAAGCAGAATTCTCCCTTTGCCCGAAAGCTTCTTCTCTGCTTTTTCATATTCCGTGGCTATATTTTTGTCACTCACTGCCATTTTTTTATCGCTGACCCGTACATTAACAAGTGTCTGCGGATACACTGTGAAGCCTGATGTCAGCTCACTGAGCTTCATCTTTTTTGAGAGCATAACCTCCATTACCTTCAATTCAGTTAAAATGCCGTCACCCGTTGTGGCATACCGTGAAAAGATGATGTGTCCCGATTGCTCTCCGCCGAGAACACAACCTTCTTTCATCATATAATCGTGAACATATTTATCGCCCACCTGAGTTTGTGCATAAGCGATGCCGAGCTCATCAAAAGCCTTATATAAGCCGAGGTTGGACATTACGGTTGTTACAACGGTATTGTTCTTCAGCTCCCCTCTTTCCTTCATGTATTTGCCGCAGATATACAAAATAGCATCGCCGTCAACTACATTCCCCTTTTCATCAACAGCAATACATCGGTCTGCGTCACCGTCAAAAGCAAAGCCGACATCGAGGCTCCTTTCTTTAACAAGGCTACAGAGCCTTTCAATGTGGGTTGAGCCGATATTTTCGTTTATATTTGTGCCGTCAGGCTCATTACCTATTATAAAGGTTGAAGCACCCAACGCCTCAAAAACATTTCTTGCAAGATTCCATGAGCTGCCGTTTGCACAATCAAGCCCTACCTTCACATCCCTGAAGGAATACATTCCAAGTGAAATAAGATAACCGAGATATCTGTTTCTGCCTGAAACATAATCCACGCTTTTGCCGATTTCATCTTTTCCCGCAAAGGGAATTTCTGTTATTTTTCCCCCCGATGCAGTCACTTCACCGTCAAGACAAGCTTCAACAAGCTCAATTACCTCATCTTCCATTTTTTCTCCCTTAGAATTAAGAAGCTTTATTCCGTTGTCATAAAAGGGATTGTGACTTGCAGAAATCATAATTCCGCAATCAAATTCATCCGTTCTCGTTACCCATGCCGTACACGGTGTTGTTGTGACGTGAAGAAGATAAGCATCTGCACCCGAGGAAACCACTCCGCCTGCAAGAATATATTCAAACATATAGCTTGACCTTCTTGTATCCTTGCCTATAACAATTTTTGCCCTGCCGTTTTTATTTCCCGATTTTCTTTTTTCGCTGTAATACCACCCGAGAAACCTACCGATTTTATAGGCATGGTCAACAGTGAGGACCTTGTTAGCTTCCCCACGGAAGCCGTCTGTACCAAAATATCTGCCCATCTCATTCACTCCTTTTTTCAACAATTTTATCTGCAGCCTTATAAATACTGTTTTCCTTCACCGTACCCCTGACCGAGGACAAGGGATAAACAACACTGTTTTTTCCGATTACCGTTCCCGGATTCAGAACACTGTTGCAGCCGATTTCGGCATTATCACCGATTATGGCACCAAATTTGCGAAGACCCGTTTCAATCTTTTCACCGTCACATCGCACCGCAACATTGGTTTTGTCACTTTTTACATTGGAGGTAACCGCACCTGCGCCAAGGTGAGCCTTATAGCCTAAAATACTGTCACCGACATAGTTATAATGAGGCACCTGAACACCGTCGAAAAGAATTGAATTCTTCACCTCGGTTGAATTTCCGACAACACAATCTTTGCCGATGAGAACTGAGCCCCTTATAAAAGCCCCCTGCCTGATTTCTGCGCCCTCACATATAATTGCGGGAGCAGCGATATAAGCTGACGGAGAAATAAGGGCTTTTTTGTGCACCCACACCATGGAGGAAACCTCGTCATACTCTTCCTCAGGAAGGTCTTTTCCGATTTTTCTGATAATTTCTGTTATGGCTTCAAGAACAAACCAAGGAAAATTGAATCTTGAAAGATATTCACCGGCAAGAGTTTTATCCAAAGAAAAAAGATCTTTTGTTTTAAGCATCGGGCAGCTCCTTTAAAGATTTTTTGTATATAAAAATACTACTCCGAATTTTGTGCTTTTATTCGGAGTAGTATTCATTATTTTTCTTTTTTGTTTGGTTTATTTGCAAATTGCGATTGTGGGAAGAGTCTTTTCTGCCACAAGCTGAGGATTATATTCCATCATCATGTGACCACCCTTTTCACATTCATATGTCACGGTATCTTCGCCGAGAGCATCAATGATTTGTGCAAGATTATCGGCAGAAGCTACCTTATCCTCCTTGGCAGTGATTACAACAGCAGGAATATTGAGCTCTGACACCTTCTGAAAATCAACAGGTCTTGCATGGCTTGTCATAATAGCAATACCTTCACCTGTGCCTTCAAGTGACAACGGTGCTGAAATTCTTGAAAGGTCATATTCCTTTGCATATTCACTGTCGCTGAAGCTCATTTCAACAAGCATTCTCACAACAAAAGGAAGCTTAAGTGCAATTTTAAGAATCAATGTGTACATAGCCGACATGATGGTTGATGAGATTGACTTTACCATATCAGGCATTTCTGCAACCGATTGAGGAGCAAAAAGAACAAGGCCCGTAAAGGTTTCGGGATGGTCTGTTGCAAGGTTAAGTGCAATTCCGCCGCCCATTGAGTGTCCGCCGACAATCCATGTTCCGCCAAGCTCTTCCACAAGGTCATAGATGAGACTTTCCCTGTCCACAAGGGTCATATCCTTGGTTTCTCTTGAAGAATAACCGAAATTGGGAGCGTCAACGGTTACAACCTCATAGCCTGCTTCCATATATTCCTGAGCAATACCCTCAAGTGAAGCAGTTGAAAGGCAGAAGCCGTGAACAAGAAGAATCCTGTTTTTAGGTATGCCTTCGGGCTTGTAGGTTCTGTAGTGAAGTGTGTATTCACCGGTGGTGAAAAATTCACTGTTTTCGAAGGGCTTTTCATTTGTTGCTGCAAAAGCAACGGTTGCAACAGAAAATGCCATGATGATTGCCAAAAGAATTGATAATGCTTTTTTCATAATGATGTTTCCTTTCTTCTTATATTAAAATTATGCCTGAGCATTTTTCTTTTCAAGATAAAGTTCTTCAATTTCAGCATATCTGCTGTAATTATCTGCTTGCTCAATAAGATTTTTTGCATTCACATAGGGTGATACAGCTCTGTTATAAAGTGAAAGTGCCTTTGTGTATGCTCTGAGATTCCGTCTTGCCTGAATGGATTCAGCAAGGGAATGGGTTTCTCTTTCCTGAATTTCCTGCTTGATTCTCTCGTCAGGCTCAGTGATATTGCCGTATTTTGCAACAAGTGAGCCTGCCTTCAGGCACATTCTTGCACTTTTGATTTCATCAGAACGGATTTCTTTTTCTTCCTTGTTATTTTTCGGCAGCTTCTTAGCCTCAATAAGGTCATTGCGGGCTTCCTCATGAAGTGAAATTTCACCCTCTGCAAACACCCTTCTTGCTCGTTCAAGCTGTTTACGATAGCGCAGAGTTGAAAATTTGTTGAGCTCCTCAAGAACAATCGGTGTTGTTTCAACATCAATATTATACTGCACCGCAGCTTTGATTTCCCGTTTTGCCGCCTCAATTGCCTCATTACGGAGTTTTTTCTCCTCCGGAGTGGATTTAGGTAATTTTTTTGCCTTCTTGAGCAGATTTTTATCAACGGCTATTTTTTCTTTGTTTTCAAGCTCCTTGGAAAGATTGATGATTTCCATTGCAGAAATAAGCTCATCCTCCTCCAATTCGCCAAGGCCGAAATTTTCAAACATGGTTCTTATTTTCAGAACCTTGATATAACCGTAATGCTTCGTTTCAGTCAGGTCATAGAACAGATACGGAATAAGATTAAGTACGGCGCCGACAACAGAGCAGATGACAAGCACCTCAAAAAGATTGTTTCTCATTATGTCATCATAAAGAACGCTGTAGTCCTCCTTGAGTCCCATTCTCTCATAAATAAACGGAAGAACAAGGCCTGTGAACAGCTCAATAAAGGTGCCTATGAGTGCCAAGGGAGCAAAAAGTCCGTCAATCCTGACACCGGTTTTCCATTGGTGATAGTCTCTCATGTCTCCGTTTATGCTCGGCAGATAAATATTGCTGAGAACATTGACAAAATTATTCACATAAAGCAGTACACAGAGAAGAAGAAGATTCTCAAACATAAAATACATACTGATGAAAATCAGAACATTTATAATATTGCAGGAAATAAGAAGATTTCTTTTACCTATTTTTCTGATGAGAACCGGAGCCGCCAGCATTGACCACAGAGCTGCATTTGCCAGAATTGTGTTCGCCGTTCCGAGAAGTGCCTGCTTTTCTCCACCGTTGGCATAAACAAAGGACCAACTGAGAATAACCTTGTACGAGCCTTCAAGAAAGCCTATCCAGCTTGCAACATTGATAATCCAGAAATATTTATTTTTTGCCACCTCTCGCATGGCATCAATAATGCCGATGTGTTCAAGCTTCTTTTTGGGAAGAATAAGCCTTTCCTTGACCCTCGAATAAAAGACTGTGTTTATAACAAGTCCGATAACGGTAAAAATCGGATAAATAACTCTATAGGTCCAGATATTATTCATTCCGAAGGTGAGACCTGCAACCGTGGGAATGAGGAAATTGGTTATACTCGGTGCATTTGAATAAATAACCTGAACAATGCCCATAACCGTTGAACGCTCATTTGTGTTTGGTGTGATAATGAGCCTCAGGGTCTGAAAGCTTTCGTTATAATAGCTTGTGAAAAACTGCAAAATAACATACATAAACCAGACAACAACAGCCTTGGTTGTGTAATTCCACAGTTCAAAGGGCAGAAAAACAAAAATCATTGAAAGAATAACTATCGGGAATGAGGTCATTCTTAAAAACGGCAAAAATTTTCCGCCTTTGAAATTATGATTATCAAAATGCCATGCCCTGAAAATTCCTATAGGCATACCGATAATATTTGCAGCGGTGAGCATAATCTGCAGATGAACCGGCTCAAGACCGATTGCCGCACCGACAAGGAAGTTATTGGCGCTGAGCGCAACCTGAGTTGCAAGAAGTGTTACCCACTGTGAACCGAAGCCCGCAATTCCCAGATCCTTGATTTCTCTGTAAGGGATATAATTCCCCTTAGGCGGAACAGACCAATATTTTTTTGCAGTGGAAATAAACTCCGATGCTTTTCGTGAAAGCTTCATGTTTTACCCTCCGTGAATTCATCATCCTGATTTTATTATAGCAGTACCGGAAGAGGAATACAAGAAAAAGATGAAAAAAGAGCTGCAAAAACTTTCGTTTTTACAGCTCCGAAGAAATTCGGTTTTAAATTACATATATGCTACCATGAATAATTTGAGGCAAACAAGTGCGAGACCGATACAAGCACCGATACCTGTTGAGTTGAGAATGGCAACTGCCTTTTCTTCATAGCCTGCAGCCTTTGCCTTCTTATAAGCCTTCTTATCAAGAAGAGCATAAACTACGATAAGAACAAGAAATACGATTGAAGTTGTGCTCCACATGAAAGCTGCAAGACCAAGGAAAAGAGCAAGGAAAAGAGCTGTGAAGAACTTGAGTCCCTTAGAAGCCTTTGAAGCGTCCTTCTGCTTTTTAGCCTTCTTTTTCTTACCTGTGGGTTCTTCAACAGGAACGGGAGAAAAAGCAGGTGCTGCTGCAGGAGCAACAGGGGCTGCCACGGGAGCTTCTGCTGCTGCAGGTGCTGCCACAGGAGCCTGAGCTGCCTGAGAGAAAACATCATTTGACTGAGCAGGCTGGAATGCAGGTTCAGCATTTTCTACCTTCTGGCCGCAAATGAAGCAAAAATCTGAATTATCTTCGATTGAGTTACCGCAAAATTTACAAATCATAAGTAAGTCCTCCTCAAAACTTTGATTTTACATAATGATATGCGAATATTATATCATTAAAAATTTTCATTTACAATAGTTTAATTAAATAAAATATTTATTTTTAAGGGATTTTTTGCATAATTTTGCCTGATTTTGTCAGTTAAGCCACAAGATGAACAGAAACAGTTTTCAGAATTACATTCTCATGAAGCTGCAAGAGAAGTATTTTTACGGCACTGCTGTTAAAAATATAATCAGGGTGATTATAAAATATGTTCAGCATAAAGCTTTTACTTTCAGGACTCGGCATAGGAATTATAAATTCACTTTTCGGAGCCGGCGGAGGAATAATTGCAGTTCCCGTTCTGAAAAACGACGGATTGACACAAAAAAGCGCACAGGCATCGGCAATTGCAGTTATTCTTCCCCTTTCAATTATCAGTATGTTTATTTATCTTTCAAAGGGATACTTCAGCTTGACCGACGGGATCCGGTATCTGCCGTTCGGTTTTATCGGAGCCGTCACCGGCACAAAAATCATGGATAAGATTTCCAACAGGTTATTAAGTCTGATTTTTTCTTTTCTGCTGATTTATTCGGGAATACGCATGATTTTAAAATAAGAGTGAGTGGTAACACATGGCATTTTATATTATTCTTTCATCTTTTTTATCGGGTCTTCTTTGTTCCATGGGCTTTGGCGGAGGCACGGTTATGATTATTTTTCTCACCGGTGTCCTTTCCCTTGAACAAACAAGGGCGCAGGGAATCAACCTGATGTTTTTTATACCATGCGCTGTTTATTCGCTTATAATTTATGCCCGAAATAAGCTCATTGACAAAAGCAAGGTCATTCCCCTTGCCGTCGGTGGCGTAACAGGAATTGCAATCGGATATTTCCTTTTGCAAAGCATACCCGCCGAATATCTGTCAAAGCTTTTCGGCGGATTCGTTGTAATTTTAGGAGTGAAGCAGCTTTTCAGCTTAAAGAACAAAGCTGAAAAAAGAAAATAAAAAATCAGGCTGTAAAAAACCAAGGTTTTTTACAGCCATTTTTCATTTTCGTGAAGCAAGGAAGGATTCGAGAATCATAACGGCTGAAACTGCATCAACCACATTTTTTCTCTTTTGACCTCTTACATTATTATCGCTCAGTGCCCTGTGGGCGGAAACAGTGGTGAGCCTTTCATCCCACATTACCGTTTCAATGCCCGTTTCCTCAGAAAGGTGCTTTGCAAAGGCTTTGCATTTTTCAGCTCTTTCCCCTTCACTGCCGTCCATGTTCTTCGGAAGTCCCACAACGATAAGCCCGGGAGAATGCTTTCTTGCATGCTCCGCAATTTCTTTTATGAGCTTCGGCTCATAGCTCTGAGTGATAACGCCTATTGGTGATGCGAGAATTTCCATTCTGTCACACACAGCAAGACCCGTTCTCATATCACCGTAATCAACGGATAAAATAACCATATAACATTCCTCACTGATTTTCAAGCTCTTCTATACTTGCATCAACCTGCTCAACAACATCCGTAAAGCTCTTGCTTTCAAGGTTATCATGAATTTCACTGAATACATACCTGAAAATGGTTTTTGCGGGGTTAGAAGAACCGGTATGAAGGTCCGTATCATAATCGTGTCCGTACCAGACAGCGGTTACATAATGCGGTGTTCCTCCGCAATACCACTTATCGTAGTTATCGGAGCTTGTACCTGTTTTTGCAAAGGTCTGGAAACCGCTGATTTTACTTCCGTAACCTGTACCGCTGCTGCTTGTTACAGCCTTTGTGAGCATTGAAAGCATGGTTGAAGCAGTTTCCTTTTTAATGGACTGCTGAGGAAGGTCGTTTCCGCTTTGAAGAACAACATTACCGTTGCGGTCTGTTACCTGATAGTAGCTGTAGGGCTCATAATAGCGACCGCCATTGCCGAAGGTTGCAAAGGCTGCTGCCATTTCAAGGGAGGTTACACCCTTTGTTGTTCCGCCGACAGCAAGAGGACTGAGGTCCTTATCCTTAACAGGGTCAAGACCGATATGGAACATTTCATTGCAATATTTCATTGCGGCAGATGTTCCGAGCTGCTCTTTAAGGATTCTTACCGGTACGGTGTTAAGTGACCTGACGAGAGCTTCTTCAACTGTTACATATTTACCTGAGCCGTAGTCACCGTTAAAGTTTCGGGGCCATTTTTTGCCCGTTGATTCAAGAACGATTGCTTCCTCAAGAACTGTTGAAGAAGCCGTTACAAGACCCAGATCAACTGCAGGAGCATAAACGGCAAGCGGTTTGATTGATGAACCGGGCTGCTGTTTTGCTCGTTCGTCTGTTGCACGGTTATAGCCTCTGTTAGTGGTTTTTGCACCTACACCGCCCACAAGAGCAACTATTCTGCCCTGATAATCCATAATTGTCATTGAGGATTGAGGAAGGTTTCCGTCCTTATCCCTGCTTCGTGCAGTCGGGAAGCCTTCACGGTTTTCATAGGAATTCTCAAGAATATCCTGAACCTCAAGGTCAACTGCGGCATAAATATTAAGTCCGCCGTAATAAACCTGTCTCCATGCTTCATTATATTCATATCCGTATTCCTTCTGAAGGTCGGAAATAACCTGGTCAATTACATATTCCTCATACCATGAAAGAATTTCAACATCCTCGGAATTTTCCTGAGTTGTCTGCTTATATTCCTGAACAACTATCTTCTCTTTGAGAGCCTTCTGATACTGCTTATCGGTAATCTTACCTCTTAAATGCATATAATAAAGGCAGTCGTTACGGCGTTCCATACAGGCTTCGTAATCCGCATAAGGATTAAGTGAATAAGGTGCCTTTGTGATACCTGCTATGGTTGCACATTCGGAAATTGTAAGCTCGGAAAGCTCCTTGCCGAAATAGGTTTCGGCGGCTGTTTTGACACCGTAGCAGCCCGCACCGAGAGAAACCGTGTTAAGATATGCTTCAAGAATATCCTTTTTTGAATAGTTCTTTTCCATATTTAAAGCACGGAGAATTTCATTGAACTTTCTGAAATAGGTAGCCTCGTTGTCATCGGTAAGGTTTTTGATGAGCTGTTGAGTGATTGTTGAACCGCCCTGACCCGAATAGCTCGGATTTATCATAACACCGATGGTACGAATCCAGTCCACACCGGGATGAGTCCAGAAGCGATGGTCCTCAAGGCAGATGAATGCCCACTGAAGTCTTTCGGGAATTTCATCGTAGTCAATCCAAATTCGGTTCTCCTCACCGTGAAGACGTGCCAATTCAACAGTTGCACCATCTTCATCATAGGCATACATAATCGTAGTCTGACTCTGAGAATTCTTATAGGTATCAAGGTCAATTTCAATTCCCTCATTAACAACAGAGTCAACATGAGACAAAACTGTTCCGCCGACGGTGATTACCGTAAGCATACCTGCAACGAAGATACAAAAGAAAAACAGAAACAGTGTATAAAGCACAGGATGCTTTTTACGCTTTTTCTTTTTCTTCCCCTTTTTTGCTTTACCGCCTTCTGCACCCTTTGTGTTGGGTCTTGCGGCATTATTGTTTGAGTTCTTTGCCATAAGCAGCAGTCCTCCGAAAAGATTATAAAATGCGGGCAATGCGTATAACGGTACACATACCCATGCTATTTTACATTATAATAAATCCTTAAGATTAAATCAACAATAAAAACAATAATTTTTTCCAAAAATCATAAAAATACAGCTTTTTATTGTGGGGACAGGTACTTTTTTATTCTTACTGAGCATATTTATTATTTTTACAGCCTTTTGAACCGTTTAAACATCAGATATATTTATATCTTCTTACAAAGAGCAGCCTCTTTTCCGTAATTTTTTGATTTTCATTCCATGAGCCGTAAACGGGTACCGCTTGCGATCTTCTTGTGATTAAGTAAATATATTTAATCTTCACCTCATAAAATTAGATGAGGTGATTTTATGTTTGAGCTTATAAAAGCTGTATTCGGTAATCTTCTTTTCTTCTTTCTGCATCTTAAGAATGTGACCTCCTTCCCGAAGCCGCTTTCTGCCGAAAAAGAAAGAGAGCTGTTAACCAGAATGAAAAAAGACGGTGACAAAAAAGCAAGAGAAGAGCTGATTGAGCATAACCTGAGATTGGTTTCACACATTATAAAAAAATACTACTCAGGATATGACGAGCAGGAGGATTTGATTTCAATCGGCACAATCGGTCTTATAAAGGCAATTGATTCGTTCAACGCAGACAAGGGAACAAGACTTGCCACCTATGCGGCACGGTGCATTGAAAATGCTATACAAACAAGGTGGCTTCATTATATAAAAAATCAGGCAATTATGTAACTGCCTGATTTTTATGTTTAAGGATATATCTGGTTGCACTTTATCATAAATCATTCATTTATCTGATACCACTTGATTTCGTTGGCATCAAGGTGAAGCTCAAAGCTTGAGCCGTCACCTACATAAACTGTTGTATCCTGCGGCTCATAGGTGTTATTAACAACGCAGTATTTGTTATTGTTAACATAAGCGTGAACTTCAACATTGTAGTTTGTTGAATACCAACGAAGAAGCTCATCTTCAGCACTTGCACTCCATAATACGGCACGGTAAAGAACACGGCTGTTTTCAAATGAATAGGGTAAGCCGCTGATGTAAACGCCTCTGCCTTTGCCGAAGGATTTAACTGCCATCTGCACTTCTTCAGCGTGTCTTACGGCAAAGGGAAGCTCTGTTGCATTCTGAATAAGAACGGTTGTGCCGTCAAGAGCGACAATATTTTTCTTGCCTTCACCGAAATCCACATTGCCGTTTGTATCGGCAAGAATAAAGTGTTCTCTGTGCTCCTCGGTGTTGTATCTGCGTGTATTAAGAGTAAATCCGTTTTCCCTTTCAACGCCGAGAACATCATCAAGCTGGAAGAATTTACCCTGCCATTGATGTGCTGCAGGCTCACCGACACCGATAAATCCGCCGCCGTTATAAACAAATCTTTTTATGGCGGTGATAATTTGTTCGTCAGCCCAATATTCGCCGCCGGACTGTGCGGTATCTGCATCACCGACATTGATAATGGTGTCAAAATTATCAAGTATTGAGCTGTCATTTTTAATATCATCAAAGCTGATAAATGATACATCAAAGGGTGCACCGCTTAAAGCCTCAATAACGCCGAAGTAAGAATAATTCTGTCTGTAATAAAGACCGTGATGTACCATATGGTTTGACCAGGAACGCATTTTACCCCAGCAGTTAAGCACTGCAACTCTTTTTACACAGTAAGGTGTTACGCCTTGAATATTATCATAAAGAGTGCGGAATTCATCACATACACTTGTGATATAGTCAACAAATTCGGGAAATTTAAGAGCCAGCTTCAGATATCCGCCGTAGCCGATACGCTGAATGGGGCTTCTGAGAATAGCACGTCTTGCCGTTACCCAGTTTACCTTTGCCTCATAAATCGGGTCGCCGCCCTCACAGAATACATCGGGGAAGAAATAAGGTAAAAATCTGCCCTCGGTGTATTTAACATTTTTGATATCGCTGAACAAACGGAGTGTAGAACCGTTACCTACGCTGCCGACAACCGCATCAAGTCCGATTGCGGCAAAGTCATCCATAAAGGGCTCCATGCCAATCCAATGGTCACCCATAAACATCATAGCTTCCTTGCCGTATTCGTGAACAATGTCAACCATTTCTTTTGCAAGAAGAGCAACCTCACGCATCTGGAATTTCTGGAAATCCTTGAATTCCTTTGAGGGAATACGGTAGGTGTTGTTCATATAGCCCTGGTCAATGATGAATTCGGGGCGGAATTTATAACCGACCTCCTTTTCAAACTGTTCAAGAATATAGGGGCTTACAGAGGCGGAATAGCCAAACCAGTCAACAAATTTTTCCCTTGCAAGCTCATCGAACACAAGGGTGAACTGATGGAAAAATGTTGTAAATCTTACAACGTCAACATATTCGTGAGTTTCAAGAAATCTGCGGAGTCTTTTTAAGGAATGAGCCTTTGTTTTCGGCTGACGCACATCAAAGGTAATCTGAGGCTCAACGTCCTTCCATTCATTGACAACAGCGTTATACATATGTACCGGGTCCCACATAATATAAGCCAGGAAGCTTACTGTGTATTCGTGGAAAAGGACCGGATTATTAACAGTTACATCGCCGCTTGCTTCGTCATAGCTCCAGCAGTCGGGAGAAACCGCTTCGCCTGTTGTACGGTCAATAACCTCCCACCATCTTTTAATATCATCAAAGCTGTTTACCTTGAGCATATCGGGATAAAGATGATCCATAAGGTGAATTTTCAAGGTGCTTTCAACAGCAGTATAAAAGGGAGTCATAATATACATCTGCTGAACCTCGTCAGGGTTAGCTCTTGCCCATTCATTATCCTTTCTTGTTGTGTAATAGGTGGCATAAATTTTTGCCCCCGTATCCTTCAACTCCTTCGGGAATTCTGTGCCGTCACAGTCACGGATGGCATCAGCACCCCACTTTTCAACAATTTCAAGTGTTTCCTTAACAATGTCCGTATCGGTGGGAATTGTTACACGTCCTTTTTTAATAGCCATATTGCACCTCGTTAATCTATAATGGTAATTTTGTTGTTTTTGAGTGTCATTTTTCCGTGGTTACGCTTTCTTATCAAGGGAACACCCTTGCGCATAAAGAATTCGTTATCGGCAACATAAGCATCAGGATTGCCCGACGGGCTCAATATACCGCCAAGGTCATCATAGCTGACATTGTTCGTGAAGGTATTATTCACCGCCTCACCAAGGCAGAACATTATGCAGCCGCCCTCATTAAGGCGTGAATAATTGTATTTATAGGTTGTGCCGTCACCTGAGTCGGCATCATAAGCCATACCGTCCTGATTAAGCTTTGTATCAACGGCTTCGTTATAAACAAGAAGCGCATCCTTGCATTTCCAGGGCCATATTGCCGCCGCAACCTTACCCATACGCTTGCCCGGCTTACGGTAATAACGGTCATTCATTTCCAGAGCGCAGCTGTCGGATACATTATGCTCAACAAGAGGCTTTAATGCGTACATGGGAGTGATTGCATCTCCGCCTATATTTTTAAGATAATTACCCGTAATCAGAATGTTTTCATTGCCGTATTTTTTGAAGGTTTCCTCATCAAGAAGCTTTGTTGCAAAATCAGTATGACGGTATGTATAGCCGACTGCAATGCCCCAACGGCTGACATTTTTCACATAGCATCCTTCTACGGTTATGCCGTCATATCTTGCAACGCCTGTTTTTTCTTCATCTGCAGGCTTGAAGGCTGTGATATAAATTCCGCCGTTATTCATATGCTTGTTATACACATTGCCGTTAACATCATGGATAAACAGATTTTTGAGGATGACGGAATGTAAAGTGCCTCTGTTCTGAGCCACAACAGCCACGCCTGTTCTGTCCATTTTATCGGGTGCGGAATAATCCTGCAGAGTTGTAAACTCTTGCTTGTTTGCAATTTCAATATCCTCAACAATAATATTCTCAACATCGTAAAGCAAAACAGATGAGGAAACATTACCCTTGTAAATGTGACCGCTGTAATCAAGAGGGACACCGTAATCCTGCAGCCATATTCCGTTACCGTTTGTGTTTATGAAGGGTGGTCTGTCCCCGTCGCCGTAGGAAGCAATTGTGATAGCTTCACCGTTAATATCGCCACAGCTTTTCAGATGCAGAAACTGATTTTCAAATACGGAGCCTTTTTCCAGCAGAATTTGATCTCCCGGGTTTATCGAAAGGCTGTTGATTTTATCAAGAGTGAGAAAGGGAGTCTGAGGAGATAAGCCGTCATTACTGTTGCTTCCGTTAAGAGAGCTGACATAATATAGCGTTGATTTCTTCATCGTATTGCTCCTCTCTTATCTTTTTATAAACAACCATGCAGGATTCCTTGAATCTGAACCTTTCGCCATGATACCTTGTGAACAGATCTCTGTTATTTCTGAAATACTGTTTAAGCTGCTTTTTTTCAATAGGCTTATATATATAATTGTGTTTTATGATATCTTTTTCGGCAATAAAATCAAGTCTGAAGCGTGTAAGCTCATAGTCAAGATAAACAGGCAGGGTAAATTGCTTGAGACCATACACAATTTCACCGTTTTCAAGTGCCTGACGTCGCTTTTCGTTTTCGGTGTTACATCTTTGGACTACAGCTTCAAGGCTGCAATCATCAATAAGTCCGATTTTTTTTGCAAAAGCAAGACACGCAAGAGCATATTGCCTTTGCTCATCGGTTGTGAAATAAAAGGAATTCATAATAACTCTCCTATTTGGCAGAAAGCCGTTATTCTACTTCTAAATTATAATATATACATACCGATTATTTCAAGTCTTGTTTTGATTTATTTGATAAATTTTATGCATTTATGATCAAAACACGCTTTTATTATGCTGAGTGCGAATTTTCAGCTTTAACTTCTGTCAGCCAATTTTTCCATCACCATATTGAATACCCTGATTTTTTCACTCCGTGACAGGTCGTCACGCCCGTTGATACGGTCCGCTATTATCTCTGCCTGAATTTTTGAAAAATGTGATTCCAATTCATCCTTTCCCTCTGCAGTAGCGGGCAACACAGCATTTATGGTCATAAATTCCTTCCTTTCAGAAATTTATAAGCCGAACAATAATATGTAAACAGGCTTATGCTTCATTCATATTTATCCTGCAAAAAAAATATGAAATAAAGAAAAGCTTTATAATAAGCTTTTATTGTTTTAATTGTAATTACACCTGATTCGGAAGGCAGATGATAATTGTGTTGATTAAGGAGAAGAAAAAATTTGCGGTATACACCCGGAAATCCCGCTTCACCGGAAAAGGCGAAAGCATAGACCACCAAAAAAATCAATGTTTGAACAAAATCCTGGAGGTCCACAGTGATATTTCAGAGAACGATATCATTTATTTTGAAGATGAAGGCTTCAGTGGAAAAAATATAAAAAGACCCGGATTTCAAAAGATGAAAAAAATGATTGAAAACGGCGAAATTGCGGCTGTTTATGTCTATTCACTTGACCGACTCAGCCGAAGCATTTCAGATTTCAGCACCTTCTATAAGCTGCTGAAGGACCACAACATCAGCTTTGTCACAGTCAATGTCAGCTTTGACACGGGCACGGTAAGCGGTGAAACAATGCTGAATATGCTCACTGTTTTTTCGGAATTTGAAAGAAATATAATTGCTGAAAGAATCAGGGATAATATGCATGAGCTTGCAAAAAGCGGCAGATGGCTCGGCGGCACAGCACCAACGGGCTATGTGAGCTGTGAAACCGAAGGCAGCTATGCCCTTGACGGACGGGTGCGAAAGGCCTTCAAGCTTAAAAAAGCTGAAGATGAGCTTTCAACAATCAGAATAATATTTGACAAGTACATTGAATTTGCTTCACAAAATAAGCTCATAACCTACCTGATGAACGAAGACTATAAAACAAAAAATGATATATATTTTTCAAGACAAGCGATCAAATCTATCCTCACAAATCCTGTGTATGCTGCAGCCGATGAGAATATGTATGATTATTTTTCCTGTCTGGGAGCAAACATCTGCAGCCGGAAGGATGAATTCAACGGGAAGTACGGCATTATGGCATACAACAAAACATTGCAGACAGACGGCAAATCGAACAAAAAGAAAAGCTACAGTGAATGGATTGTTGCCGTTGGAAAGCATGAACCGATAATAAGCAGTGATCAGTGGTTAAAAGTGCAGAAAATTCTCAGATACAGAGGAAAAAGCTGTAAAAGCTATCCCCGAACCGAAACAGCTCTTTTATCAGGCCTTCTTTATTGCGGAAAATGCGGCAAGCATATGCGGCCCAAAGTGGGTGCAGCAAGAAAAGACGGCAGCAAACAATTTTCTTACAGATGTGTGCTTAAACAGGACAGTAAAAAGCAATTATGTACCGCCCGTAACATCGACGGCAACGGAATTGACTCGCTGATATCAGAAAAAATTTCTGAATTGCAAAAAGCTTTTAAAATTCATGCTTCGGACATAGCCGTTTTCAAGAAAAGAACAGACAAATCTGATATCGACCTTGACGCTGAAATCAAAAAAAGCGAAAAAGGTATTGCGGAAAAAAATAAAAAAATCAGAAATGCAGCAAAACAAGCTGCGGCATACGATATCAGCAACCCCGAGGATTCGGCAATGATAGATATTTTCAAAGAGCAGATAAAAGAGCTGATTGACGACAAAGCTGTGCTGGAAGCGAGAATCAGGAAGCTGCAGGCAGAAAAAGAAAGGTCAAGGGATCAGCTTTTCTGCCTTGAAGATTTTGCTGAGTCTCTTATATTACCCTGTCGGGATATGAGCTACGGAGAAAAGCTGAAGGTGATAAGAAGCGTTGTTGATTTTATTGTGTTTTATGAAGACACAAATTCGGCAGACATAATCTTTAAGGGCTGCGGAATAACAAAAGAGGAATACTTCTCTTATTTAAAGCCGACAGGTATGGATAGCAAATGCTATTCTGTTCTGACAGACACAAAAGATGTTCAAGTAGCAATTAAAGGTACTTTTACACGAATTTTCGGAGAAAAAGGGTCGAGATTTGCTATTCCCGTGTCTGACATAATAAGGTTGCCTATGGTTAATAATGCATTTTTGGGTAGTCAAATAAAATACTACAGAGAATTAAAAGGAATTACACAAGAAGAATTAGGGAAAGCTGTGGGAATATCAAAGTACACAATAAGACGAATAGAAAATCAAGAAATGCTTTTAGTTAATCTTCCTTTGTTGGACAAGCTCATTACATATTTAGACATAGCAGATAAAATAACTTATGAAGATGATTATTTAAGGTTTATAAAAAACAATCCTGTAAGTCAAATTAAAGCTTACAGGAAAAAGAAAAATATTACTATGTATCAATTGTCAGAGATTTTAAACACTTCATACTCTACAGTAAAAAAGTGGGAAAGCGGAAAACAAACAATTTCAAGAAAATGCTATGAACGATTAAAAAAATTACTTACATCTGATGTTCTTTAAGATAGGACAATGTATGCTCCAAAGTTTTTTGCTTGTCGGTTTCGCTGATTTCAAGATTTTTAATTGTTTCTATAATAAGACATGCCTTAAAATCTGCACAGCGGTCATTTAATATATGTACTTTATCTTCACTTGGAAAACGGATATAATAATTCATCGAATACACCTCACTAAAGTGTATTCAAAAAATGTAAAAATTTGCTTGTCCTCATTAAAAATTAAATATTCCATACCCCAAGCCAACATATATGCAAAAAGCGGAGAGTAAAACCTGTTCAGGTTCTACTCTCCTAAACTTTTTGCACTTTATCTATTAAGGGGTAAGGGATATTATGGCTTAGTCAAGCCGTTTTTGTCAGCATATTTTCTAATCTTTCAATCCTTGCAGATGTATAAGGGTGCGAAGCCTTTAATCTTTCAGTAAGTGTTGCTTTTCTTGGTATTGATATTTTGCTGATTACATACAAAGAACTTTTAAGTTCATCACCAAAACCGATTAAATAAGCATATTCATCGGCTAAATATTCACTGTATCTGCTGTTTAAAGCAATTATCACATCGCCGATAAAAAGGAACAAAAATATTGAAACATCGATTAAAAGCCTTGAAAGGAAAGCAACAAAAGCAATAGCCAAAATTACAACATTCTTTCCGCTTAAAGCATTTGAAACGGCCTGAATAATATTCATAACAAGCCTCAAAACAAAGATAATAAGAGAGAAAAAGCCATTACCAACTAACTTAATAAGCAAAGCCTTTGTATCACCGTTTGCCATGTGTCCGAGTTCGTGAGCAAGTATGCCCTTTAATTCATCCGCACTGAAAGCATATATTGCCCCTCTTGTAACTGCAACAGTTTTTCTGCCGACTGCAAAAGCATTTACAGCCATGCTGTCAGTAACATATAATTCAATATCTTGATTGATGTTTGGTGTAAAGTTCTTTGCTTCTTCGAAAACTTCCTCAAATATAGGGAGTAAATAATCTTTATCATCTTGTGTCTGAATCGGCTTTGCTCCTTCCATTATCCGCACAATAACCTCACCAACAGGAGATAAGGCAAGACCCACACAAGCACCATATATTAAAGCTGTTAGTATAAGACTGATTAAAATATCACTTGTAAACAGATAAACAACGAAAACAGCAAAAGAAAAATAGAAATAAAACCATATAAGATATGCCCAATTAGATTTGAAAAATCCACCGTTACTTTTCATTAGTAAGTCACCTCGATTTATTGATAATATAGAGAAATAAACTATATTTTGCTTAAGCCTCGTAACTGCCAAACTTATGCTTTTTTATCATTTGTCAAGGTCGGATTTTAATCCGCTTGTTTTAACCTTGACAAAGATAAATAAAGCATAATATCATTAAAAACGAGGATAAGCAAATAAAACTAAAACGGTTTGTTTATACTGATTTTAGAATGAAAATTCATATCCTTTGACATAAAAATTCCTTTACCAACTTGCAAAGCCTTAATATCGTCAGGATGATAATAAAACTCTCGAACTCTCCTTGCACTGCCTAAACCTGTGTCGGATGTTTCAAAAAAGTATTTTCCCTGTTGCAACTGATATGTAACATCAATAGTGGATTTTGTTCCGAGTACATTCGCCCAATGTTCAGAATTAACTGCACTATTTTGACGAAGAACAATATAATTATTTGTATTCTCAATTACTTGTTCCTTAAATGCTTCATTACAAGCAAAATCTAAATCTGCAAGACTTTGTGTTGCAAGCATAGATGTAATATTAGCACTCCTTGACTTGTTAATTAGGTCTATTAAAGCAGTTGAAGCATAGCTGTTAATCTCATCAAAAATATAAAAGGCTCTTTCAAGTCCTGAATTAAAGCATTTGTTTACTGCCTGTTTAGCATCAATTAAAATAAGTCTTCCCATTAAAGGTGAAATTTCGGGATAAAGCAAAGGATTTAAAACAAATAATATAACCGCATTTTCTTTAATAGCTGTATATATGTCTATTCCTTCATCTGCAAAGATAGAGCCAAACTCGCTTTCTGCAATAGTGCTGAATCTTGCCGAAGCACTTTGAGCAATTTTACCGCATACTTTTGAAATTTCAAGATTTAATAAATGTGTATTTTTATCAATCTCATCTTGCTTCAAAAGATTAGCACTTAAAGCATTAAATCTTTCAATTGCCATATTATTGATGATAGCATTAAATGAAATAGGAACATTGTTCTGTTGTAACAATATAATAAGCCTTTGCAGATACCTTTCTGTATTTAATTTGTAATGTTCTTCGCTCCATTCGGTCATATTGATTAGCATATCTTTGCACATAGTCGGTGAAGCATTGCGAAACGGATTGTATTTTGCAGAGTGCAAAGGGTCTGAAAGAGAAACAACATACAACTTACTATCTTTACAAAAATGCTTTGTAACTTCTAAAATCGACCCTGTACCAATATCCCCTTTGCCGTCAACAATAAGCATAGGATAATTGCTTTCAGCTCCGTGCTTTATAAAATTAGAAAGCGCAACTGTTTTTCCACTGCCTGTTGTACCGCATACAAAACAATGCTTACAGTTGTCGGGAATATATACAGGTCTTTTGTGGCTGTAACCTATAAAAGTACCTGTCTTTACAGTAGGAACATTTGATTTATCTCTTTTATGCATAATTTTTAACTCTTTCCAAAAATTAAAATGCTTTCTGATTGTTCTGCTTCTTCTTGAAGTAAACATCATAAAGAACAAAGCTATTACCATAACAGTAATTAAAATATGATTGCTGTATTTGGTTATACCGATTTATAAAACTAATCAAATCCATTTTTCCTCACCTCTGAAAGTTCAATAATTTTAATATTAGGGTAGTCCCCTTTCATAACAGAAAGAAAACTTGCAATACTTGTATGCTTATTGGGTACGACCCATATTTGTATGTAATAGTCTGTAAAATTAGATATAATATTTTTAGAAAATCTGTCCTTAGATTTCATGTTGAGTTCAACCTCAACACAGAAAAGATTTCCGTCTTTTGTAAATACAAAATCGGGTCTGTGCTTACGAACTCCAAAACCGTCCTTTTGATGTAACTGCTTTTCAGTCAGCATATCCGAAAAAGCAATACCAAACTTTTTATTAAAATATATAGCTGTATCTAATACTGCAATATCGTGCGTGATTTGTTCAATTCGTATCTGCTCGGCTCTGTCGGGTGCATTTATCAATCTTCTGCCCGAAGCTGTAAGGCTGTAAATGCCGGGGATTCCGTATATAATTCTCTTTCTGCTTAAAAGCCCAGCATTTATTAACTTATGAAGCCTTCTGTCACAAGCTCTCTGACCTGTAAAACCGCATAAAGCACAAATGTGCTTACCTGTAACAACTCGCCAACGGTCAACTTCCTTTAAAATCAAATAATCACGCTCAACTAATCTGACACCACTCACAAAATCACCACCAACAAAAAAGCCTGTCTATATTAAAATTTATGAATGTTCTTATATAAAAAGAACATATATTTAAACTAAAACATTTAATATGCGCCTGTAACCTCTGTGCAATTACTTACAGGCAACCCCGAAATGTAATTGCACAGACAAAAAACTACAGCCTAAAAGGCAAAACAAGCAATACAGGAAACTATATTCACTGCTTCGCAGTAGTGCTTTTCCCATTAGGGTGCGAAAAAGCATATTGCCGAAATTTCAGACAATAATTTGTTCTGAAATTATCGGCAATAAAAAGCTGTAAAAAGTCACAGGCACATATTAAATATCTAATCTCTATATATAACTATTATACCAACTAACCCCTATACTAACTACACTACTAAACTAATAAACAAAAACTAATAAGTAAAACAAATGAAAAATATATAAATATAAAAAATAAAACTAACTATCACACAACACACAAAAAACAAAACAACAAGGTAGCAACTGCAAATACAATAATATGAGATGTAACAACATGATGAGAGGGTGAGGTCTCGGGAACTTTTTGCCGAGACCTCACCCTATCGTTGTTGCTCGAATGTGTTGTATTTAAAGCAGTTGCGGACTGTTATATATTTTTCAAATATTCTTAAAAGTGTTCTTTTGTGATAGGAACACTTTTGTTACAACAAAAAAGAACACTAACACGCAAAAACAGACAAGCTTTTACAACCTGTCTGTGTTCTAAAAAAATATTTAATTTGTTAATTCAATTCCCAAACGGATTAAATCTTTAATAAGTTGTTCTTTTTCCTTAGGTACATTTTGAAGGATAGAAAGTATAGAATCCCATTCGCACTTATCGACTTCGCCTTTAATAATATAATCTAAACTTAAACCTAAAATGTTACTTAAATTTACAAGGTTTTCTATTGAAAGACCTGCAATGCCTCTTTCGACTTCACTAAAATGCTTAACAGAAATGCCAAGATGTTCTGATACTACTTCCTGTGTAAGGAGCAACTTTTTTCTCCTTGTTTTTATTCTTAATCCCATTTCTTTTTTATAGTCTATCATATAATCACCTAACCTAATATGTAAATTTTAACATAACTTAATACGGCTAAAAACAAGGCGGTATGTTGACAAACTAAACCTTTAATGTTAATATTAAATTGAAGTATTGATTATTATAAACATTTTTAAAAGAAAGGTCGGTAAAAAACATGGAAAACAAAAACACTCGAAAGAAGAAAACTATTTTAATTCTTATAGCAATTTTAATTACTATTCTAATTGTTACAACAATAGGAATCAGCTTCCTTAAAAAAAGCAACAGCAGTATTGAAAAAGAGTTAGATAACATTGTAATGCTAAATGATGGAGAACTGCCTGACATTACAATGAACGCTGAAGGCAATCCCTCTTTTATTTCAGGTGCTTATAGCGATAAAATTGTAACTGATTTTGATAGTGCAATCGACTCTTTGAATGATGTAAAAAATTTAATGGGAATAGAAAACCCTAGTGAAGAATATAAGGAAAAGGAATTGACAACATCTGATAGTGGTTTTTTTTACAAGATACAGCAATATTATGAAGGAATACCAGTGTATGGAATAGAATTGATTATAGTAACAGATTTTTACGGAAAGACCACTTGTTTAGTTGGAGACTATAAAAAAATTAATATTTCAACTAAACCGAATATAAGTGAAAATGAAGCAAGAAAAATAATAGGTTGCGATGAAAACGCTGAATTAGAATTATGTGTTTATGCTTTAGATGTTGAACCAGTTTTGTGTTGGCATAAGTTAGGCTTAAATGAAGTGTTCATTTCGGCTTATTCTGGAGAAATGGTTACCACTATTACAAATATTCATACATTTTCTTCTGTTGGAAATGACTTGTATGACGTTTCTCGGTCTTTTGAGGTCGACAAAAACGGAAATACATATATAATGAGAGATACTACAAGAGGTATAAACGTTTACAATGATAACAACTTAACGACAAAAGCAGAAATAGATAATTTGACATTCTCAAATATTTTAAAACATGCTACTATCATACAAAGTAATGATAATGTATGGAATGATAAAGAAAGTGTTCAAGCTATGTATGCTGTAAAAAATGCTATAGATTTTTATAAATCTAAAGTTCAACAAGCATTTATCAATAATAAAATAAGTGAAATTAATGTTCTTGTAAATTATGGTCAAAACTATGAAAATGCTTTTAGTGCTACTGATGAAAAAAATCTCAGTACAACTTATTTATGCATAGGTGATGGCAAAAACTATATTAACTGTTATGATGTATTATACCATGAATTTACGCATTCTATTATTACAGCAACCTGTAATTTGAAATACTTAAATCAATCTGGGGCAATTAATGAATCCTATGCTGATATATTGGGAAATTTATTAGAAGACAGTGACGATTGGTTAATTGGTGAAGATTTAGGTTCTGGAATAATAAGAAATTTACAGTCTCCTAGTGATTGTTTACAACCTGAAAAAGTAAATGACAACAATATGCATGCATATTGTTATGAAAATCATGACCATTCTAAGTGCTACAAAAATCATAATCATAATGATGGTGGTTGTACAACTTGCGACTATGGAGGTGTACATACAAATAGTGGTATTATAAATCATGCTGCATATTTAATGTGGGAAAATGGTATAGATAAATCGGAATTATTGTCATTATTTTGTAAGTCATTAGAATACATGACATCTAATACAAATTTTTTAGGATGCAGGTCAGCCGTTTTGCGGTCAGCAAGAGAATTAAATTTTTCAACAGACAAAATTACAATAATTGCAAATGCTTTTTCAAAAGTAGGCATTAAACCAAATGTTGCTGATTCTCGAATTGCAAATGTTATTGGCAAAGTCGTAGATTCAGAAACGAAAGAGAGTATTAGTGATGTAAGGATTATCGTAAAGAGAGTTATAGGCGATAAAACAAGTGTTGCCGGAACTATTTCATATACAAATACTAAAGGTGAATTCAGTTTACTATTGCCTACAGGAGTTTATGAAATAACTTTATCTGTCGGAGGATATGAAGACTCTGTAATTGGTGATGTAAAAATTGACGATTGGGAAAAAGTTACTCTTAATGATATTCTTTTGAAAAAAGAAGAAATATTAATTGCGACAGGCACAGTCAAAGACAACGACACAAGCAAAGCTATCAAAGGTGTTACAGTTGAAGCTATTGACAATAAAAGTGACAGCTTCGACCCGATAGCAACCACAACAACAGACGAAAACGGTAAGTTTACTTTAGAACTTCCGTATGGTAATTATTCTTTATCATTCAAGCATGAAAATTATGAGGAATATGAAATGTACTTGAATAATATCAGTGCTAATAATGCTGTTTTACTTGAAGATGTGATACTTAATGCAAAAATCATAAAATTAACAGACGACTATGCTAAAAACCTTTGGGAAACAGCAAATGATATTTATTGTTCATGGGTAATTCATAGAGACCATAACGGATATACTGATTCAAGTGATAGTCTTGAGGTAGGTGCAGAGTTATTTGGTGGCGATACTGATTGGTTATATTATCATGTAAATCACAATGAAATTACTTCAGTTTCTCAGTTAAATAAGCATTTATCAAATTATTTTGATAGCAATATCTGTAATGATATAACAAGTGATTTTATTGATGTTAATGGAAAACTGTATTCGAAAATGATAGACGGATTAGGAGACGATTTCAGAGTTTTTAAGGATGTAACAGTAAAAGAACAGTCAGATAATACTGCGATTATATCAATAAATTTTTATGATATTGTTTATGGCGAAAGCTATAATATTGACCAAACATTACGCTATGAAAATGGCAAATGGATTTTTGCAGACTATTTTAATTATTGCTTTGGTAATTATAAAAGTGTTGATAGTAAAGACGATACATCAAACAATATAAATGAGGAGCCAATCCTATATGATTTAGATTTTATGATTACCAAAGAAAATGTTAGAGCATTCTTAAATGGTTGCCTAAATCATATTGAAGATTATAACGCTAGAATATATTCGATAGATGTGTCGTACGATGTTGACCATTACGAATTTATGAAGGCTGAAATAAAAATTCAAACTACGGGTTTGTCAGAAGATAGCATTTATGTATGTTTCTATCCTAAAAGAAATTCAGGTTCAACTTATTTATATTATATTAGTGTTGGAGGAATTCATGTTGACAATAAAATGGATAGTGAATATGTTAGCAGACAAATTATAATAGAAGCAATAGAAATACATTTATCTAAAGTCTCATTGTATGAAGCACAAATTGAATTAATAGATAACAATTCTAGTTCTCAAGCTAATGATTTTTATTTTTTACCGAATGAGGAATATAGATGTGATATAGGTATAACTTATTCACCTTGGAACACATATTATACATATTCGATAAAGAATACTTCTATCGAGGACAAATATAAATAACTGATAAATTCCCCATTCAAGCACTCGTTTGAATGGGGTGCGTTTTAAACAAAATAATTCTAATAACAATTTCAAGCATATAATTAAATAAATCTAAAAAGACAGGAGTTGAATTAAATGGAAAAAGATAACAGAAAATATGCGGTGTATTCGAGAAAATCGAAATATACAGGAAAAGGTGAAAGCATAGGAAATCAGATTGAACTGTGCAAAAACTATTTGACTACAAAATACAATGCTAAAGCTGATGAAATTGTCGTTTATGAAGATGAGGGGTACACAGGTGCAAACACCAAGCGACCCGAATTTCAAAAAATGATAAAAGATATAAGAAATAAAAAAATCAAAACAGTTATATGCTACAGATTAGACAGAATAAGCCGTAATGTATTGGACTTCTGCAACTTGAAAGACGAGCTTTCAGATTATAATGTAGCTTTTATATCCATAAGAGAAGATTTTGACACATCAACTCCTATGGGGTCAGCTATGCTTTTAATAACTTCTGTCTTTGCACAGCTTGAAAGAGATACCATTGCCGAGCGTATAAGAGATAATATGCTTGAACTTGCAAAAACAGGTAGGTGGCTTGGAGGTACTACCCCCTACGGCTTTAAATCGCAGGAAGTAGAAAAAATATCAGTTGACGGAAAGAAAAGAAAGCTTTTTAAGCTCTCCCCCATAAAAGAAGAAAAGGAAGTTGTAAACCTTATCTTCGACAAATATATTGAGCTTAAATCACTTACAAAATTGGAAACATATTTTATAAAGCACGATATTAAAACAAGAAATGATATATACTTTTCAACAACAGCTTTAAGAAGCATTTTAACCAATCCTGTTTATGCTATGGCTGACAATGATACTTTAAATTATTTTATCGAAAGAGAAGCCGAGATATTTCAAGAAGAAAACTTTGACGGAAATAACGGCTTAATGGTTTATAATAAAACCATTCAAAAAACAGGTAAATCAAAAAGAATCCGTGATGTTTCAGACTGGATAGTTGCAGTAGGTAAACACAAAGGTTTTATTACAGGTAAAAAATGGGTGCAGATTCAAAATCTAATTGAATTAAATGCAGACAAACGATACAGAAAACCTAATGTAAACAACGCTCTTTTATCGGGAATAATCTATTGCAGTAATTGCGGCAGCTTTATGCGACCAAGAACAAACAGCAAAATTTACGAAGACGGCACACGCTCATTCAGTTATATATGTGAGCTTAAAGATAAAAGCCGTTGCACAAAATGCAACAGTAAAAATATAATGGGTATAGAAATTGACAGAAAGGTAATTGAAATAATAAAAGAAATCACTTCCAGCAGAGGAGAAATATATAAAAAAATAAAAGATTTATCCAAAGGTGAATTTGTAAAAGAAAAAACAAACACAGATGAAATTAAAACTTTGCAAAACACAAAAACACAAAACGAAAAAGCCATTTCAAAATTGGTACAAAAAATTGCCGTTGTTGATACTGAATTTGTCGAGAATTTGACAGATGAAATAAGAAAGCTAAAAGAAGCTAACAGCAAAATTGACAAAACTCTTGCCGATTTGCAAAACACTGAATATAATCAAAGCATACAAATTGAATATGCAAAACTTGTACTTAATATTTTTGATACTTACTTTCAGACTTTCGATAAATTAGATTTAAAAACCAAAAGATGTTTAATTAAGATGATAATCGACACAATAGAAATCGAAAACGAAAATGTATATATAAATCTTGTCGGATATTGCTCAAATGCTGATAGCCAAAGGGTTTTGTGCCAATCAGACCTACATAGAAAATGAAATACTCATGTTCTTCAGGGGCAAAAAAAAGGATTCAAATGTTGTTTCCGTTAACGAGCCAATCGACACGGACAGTGAAGGCAATCCCCTGACGTTGATTGATGTTATTTACACCGAGGACACCATAAGTGATGACCTTGACCTTAAAAGAAAAACAGCCCGTTTATACGAGCTGATTGAATCTATGACCGATGAACGGGATAAGGAAATTATAATCAAGCGTTACGGGCTTTATAATCAGAGAGAGCTTACTCAACGGGAAATTGCAAAGGAAATGGGAATTTCACGATCTTATGTTTCGAGAATTGAAAAGCGGGTATTGAGTGAGCTCAGGAATAAGTTCTGAGAATCCGGATTTACACTTTCCCGGCTACGGATTTCTTATTATAACTGCTTAAAGCGAATAAGGAGGTCTTTCAAATGAGATTTTACCCATTTTTCCGCCTCTGTATTCATCAAGCAGCATTACGGATGCCCTTTCGGTATTCACTTCGCCGCCCTTTATGAGCATACCTCTTTCTCTGCCGATTTCTTCAAGAATTTCCCAAGGCATACATTCATGGATATCGTCTATGTTCTTAAGCTTGTATCTGCCGGTAAGCTTATCTTCATAGCCGTCAACAAGCACCTTTATAAGACGGACTGCCATAGTTTCACTGTCCATAACCTCATCCTTGACAGACCCGATAAAGGCAAGCTTATCCCCTACCTCGGGGTCGTCAAACTTCGGCCAGAGCACACCGGGTGTATCAAGCAGTTCAATTCCGTTACCGATGGCAAACCATTGGTTGCTTCTTGTGACACCCGGTTTATCTGCAACCTTGGCACGGTTTTTGCCTGCCATTCTGTTTATGAATGACGATTTTCCCGTGTTGGGAATACCCACAACCATCATTCTCAATGCCTTACCGGGCATACCCTTTTCTTCATTCTGCCTGATTTTATCGGCAAGCACCTGTCTTACAAGATTGTGATAATTGTTAAGTCCCTTACCCGTGCGGCAATCAACCGCAAGAGCATACTGACCCTTGCTTCTGAAATATTCAATCCACTCTCTTGTGATATTGTCGTCTGCCATGTCACACTTGTTAAGAAGCACGATTCTCGGCTTTCTGTTTGTAAGCTCGTCGAGCTCGGGATTTCTTGATGACATGGGTATTCTTGCATCAAGCAATTCGGTTACGGCATCGACCAAAGGCAAGCTTTCTTTTATGAGCCGCCTTGTTTTTGCCATATGTCCCGGAAACCATTGCACAATTTGCTTCTGACTGTCAGCCATAGGTATTTCTCCTTTCAGCTATAAAGAAGCACAGAGAACATTGCCCTGTGCTCATTTTTTGATTTACAGTTTTTCATTCAACCTTCCATTCGGAAAAATCATTCAGCTTGAATCTGCCCAATTCATCAATGGAAAACGGTCTGTATTTAACAACACCAAGAATATATTCTTCCTTGATAAAGCCGATTTTTTTGGAACGGCTGTCGGTTGAGCCCTGTCTGTTGTCACCCATGACAAAAACATGACCTTCGGGCACAGTTACGGGGAAGCTGACCCCTTCGCTGTTAATTGTTCGGTTATTTATATAAGGTTCATCAAGCAAAACACCGTCAACAAAAACATCACCGGTTGAAAAATCAATATCCACCGTCTGATTTTCCGTTGCAATTATTCTTTTGACAATAGGCTCCTCAAACCAATTGGGCTGAGTAATAATAACAACCTGACCGTATTCGGGATTACTGTCAAAGGCTGAAACAAGAAGCCAATCCTGGTTCTGAAGTGTGGGCAGCATGGAAGATCCCGAAACCCCGACAATTCTGAACACAAATGTGAAAAAGAGCATAATTGTTACAACAGAAATAGCAACAATTGATGCTGAATCATAAATACTGATGAGAATTTTCTCTTTAAAAGTAAGCTCCGATTTTTCTTTTTTTGTGATGTCCTTAATCATGAATGAGCCACCTTTCATAATTTTTCTTCTCAGAAGAAACAAAAGGAAGGGATTTTCCCTTCCTTCCATTTGCGTTCTTATCAGCCAATCTTTTCCTTAACCTTAGCTGACTTACCAACTCTGTCACGAAGGTAGTAAAGCTTGCTTCTGCGAACCTTACCGTTTCTGACAACTTCAACCTTAGCAACGTTAGGTGAGTGAACAGGGAAAACTCTTTCAACACCAACGCCGTAAGCAACACGACGAACTGTGAAGGTTGATGAAACTCCGCTGCCCTTCTTAGCAATGATTGTACCTTCGAAAACCTGGATTCTTTCTCTTTCGCCTTCACGAATCTTAACGTGAACACGAACAGTGCTACCGATGTTGATTTCGGGTACCTCAGTCTTGAGGGATGAGTTTGAGATGAGTTTGAGTGCGTCCATTTTAATATCCTCCTAAATTCTGCCACGTTCATTCCGAATACTTACGAAAGAGGACCGCTTGCTTTTATTTCCGACTGAATTCAGTCTGCACTACATACAAATGCCTGAATATTTTACCACAACACTTTTTAAAATGCAAGTGTTTTTTGAAATTTTTTATTTGATTTTTACGCTCTTTACTGAGCTGTAGGAACTGTAGACATAACCGCTGTTTGTTTTGATATAAGCACGGACCTTGAAATAATAGGTTTTGCCCCTTGTGAAGCCGGATTTTGTTGTTTTCAGCTTATTAGCTTTATAATTTCCGAGCTTTTTGTAGCCGCCTGACTTTTTGGTTGAGTAATATACCTGATAACCTGTTTCGCCGCTGACATTTGACCATGTTACGGTTGCCTTACCCTTTGAGGGTGATGCCACCTTGATAGTGGGAGCTGCGGTTTTTGTTGCAGTTTTGATTCTTGTTCCGCTTTCCGCCCATACATCTCCGCTTTCGGTTGTGATGTATGGCTTGACGGAGAAGGTATATTTTGTGCCTTTTTTCAGCTTTTTGATGGTAACTTTTCTTGCTGTTGTTTTATTTATTACGGTTATCCATTTCTTTTTTGCAGTATCGTAGCGATAAACCCTGTAGCCCGTTGCACCGGAAGACTTGTTCCAGGTGAGAGTGACGGAGTTTGTTGACTGAGCAGCCTTTACATTTTTCACAAGAGCAGGTCTTGTGGCAGTTTTATGCTGCTTATAGCTATCCGAAATAACTCTGATTTCGCCGTACTCGCCTTCATCAACATAGGCTCTTATTGCAAAAGAATATTTTGTGCCGCTTTTAAGGCTCTTGACAGTATAGCTCAGAGAAGTTGTGTAACCGACAGTTATCCATGCTTTTTTTGACGGGTCATAACGGTTAATTCTGTAGCCTGTTGCACCGGGAACCTTCTTCCAATTCAAGGTGACTGTTTTTTCTGTTTTGGTTGATGTAACCTTTGAAGGTGCCGGAAGTGTGAGCTTTGTACCCTTGGCAGTTACCGTATCTGTGGTTGTACACAAATCACATTTTGCAGTTTTTGTTCCGTCGGAGCTGTAGAGGGCATCCTTGTTATAAACATAATTCGTGAAGGAATGCACATGGGAATTCAGAACCGTGAATTTATTCTGAGACATCAGACCGTTGATGGTTTCACTTTCAACATAAATTGAAAGGGTATGCTCACCGTTGGAAATATCGGAGATGGGAATCTTCCAGGAATATCCGATTTCACTTGATGAACAGAATACGGGATACTTTGATGAAATCTCCTCCCTTTCGGCGGAAGGAAGATGTACCTTTTCGCCGTCATCAATCTGTGCATAGAATTCAACGGGATACCTTCCCGTGCTGAAGCCCCATCCGCTGACAGGAATTTCATTTACGGTGTAAGCATCAAAAATCATGTCACCCGCAGGCTTCTCACTTTCAAAAATAAGCTCGTCATATACACTGAAATAAAGGAAATTACTGAAGTCGCTTCTTTCACCTGAGGTATTGCCGCAGGCACGGATATAAGCAAGGTAATTTCCACCGGGAAGCTCTGCAGCAGAAATGCTCTGCGTTTTTTTATCGGAAGAAATTGTATATTCCTTCATGTCATTCCAATCATAGCCTGCAGAATTGTTATCGCATCTGACAACACAGAGCTTATAATTTTTCAATTTGCCGCCCGGATTATTCCATGAAAATGAGAACGGCACACGGCTGCTGACCGATGTATATTCTGCATCGAGCTTCAGCTCGGGAGCCGCAAAGCCCTCAGTATAGCCATAAATCGGCCAATAGGTATTCTGTGCAAGAAGTCCCCTTTTTTGTGCCGCTGCTTCTGCATTTGCAGGGATTTCATAATAACGGCAGAAATAATATGCTGCATCATAAGTGCCCTGAATATTATTTTCAACCTCTCTTATCATACGATAAGTATTGGGATAGCTCGTTTCAAGCTCCTTTTCAAGGTAATAAAGCTGACCTGTAAGGCTTGTCCAATCGTAGCCGTTTTCAGCGCAGAAGTCCTTGAGTGACTGCCAACGGCTGTTGTGCCACTGGCATATACCGTAGCTTGTTCCGCTGTCACCAACCTTATTGGGGTTGAAGCTTGATTCCTTTTCGATATTGGCAAGAATTCCCACAGCGGAAGCAGTGCTGAGTCCCATATTGTTTTTGAGGAAATAGAAAATATTTTCTCTGTTGAGATTCAGCGCCTGACTTTTTTGTGAGGATACTGTCAAAACACATACCAGGCTTACCAGAACGAGCGCATAAATTACAAGTGACTTAAGTTTCCTTTTCATATTCTCCCCCTGTTCTTCAGAAATCTTTTTGTTATTTTACCATATTTCTGAGAATTTTGCAACTACAGGGATTTTCTGAGACTGTTATTCAAATCTTTCTGCATTTTCCAGAAGTAATTGCTTTCTGACAATTGAATAGGTTACAGCTTCAGCATATCTTTTCTGAATTTCATCAGCAAGAAGTGAGGGATTGACATTTGTTGTGCTTCCCGCAGGAAGAATAACCGTAAGCTTAACTCTGTCGCCAAGCTTTCCGATTTTATATTCCTTTATAAACTCAATAAGATTTATATCCTTGAGCACCTTGTGTCTGCCTTTTTTGCCAAGCTTCTGAACAATAAGCTCATCCGAATTCAGCATTTCGGCAATAAGTGAAACGAGCTCATCTGTACCCTTTTCACAATCAAAGAAGATATCGAATTCACCGAAGGTGATTTTTTTCGGGTCATGAACAGGGTCTTTGACATCGGTAATTTCAATTCCCGGGGGCATTGAGGATTTGAGCATAAGGAAGATTTCTTCGTTGGTGCTGTCCCCTTCAATGCGCATATCCATACTTTCGCAAAGGCTTTCCATACCAAGGGAAAGAGGAAGTGCAAATGTGATGTAAGGGTGAGGATTGAAGCCCTCCGTATACCAAAGGGGTATTTTTGCCCTTCTTACTGCTCTCGTCATGGCTCGCATGAGGTCAAGATGAGAAACATAACGGCTCATGCCCATTTTCTTAAACCATACTCTGACACAGCGCATCGCATTTACCTCCGTTAATCATATTTGAGCCACAGCCTGCACACTGAATTCGGCAGTGAGGTGTGGTTTCGCTTTCATATGCCTTTTTGCTCTCCTTTATAAGGAACTGCTTTCTTATACCGTAATCAAGATGATCCCATGGAAGAATTTCTTCATAATCACGCTTTCTGCTTGTGTAGAAAAGAGGGTCTATGCCACACTTTTCAAAGGCTTCAAGCCACACATCGAAAAGGAAGCTGTCATCCCATGAATCAAACTTACAGCCGTGTCTCCATGCATATTCAACAACATCACAAAGTCTTCTGTCGCCCCTTGCGAAAACGCCCTCAAGAAAGCTGATGTTGACCTTATGATAGCTGACGGAGATTTTCTTTGTTCTGACATTTGACAAAAGATGCTCCTGCTTTCTGATAAGCTCATCGATTGTATCCTGAGCCTCCCATTGGAAGGGAGTGAAGGGTTTGGGTACAAAAGAGGCAACGCTGATGCTTACCTGAACACCTTTGCCCTTTGGTCTGTCCGGGTTGTTATAAAACTCATTAACAACCTTCTGTGCAAGCTCTGCAATGCCTGCAACATCGTCATAGGTTTCTGTGGGAAGTCCGAGCATGAAATAAAGCTTAACGGCTGTCCATCCGCCTGAGAAGGATTTTCTTGCTGTTGAAAGCATTTCCTCCTCCGTTACATTCTTGTTGATTGCATCACGTAATCTTTGAGTACCTGCTTCGGGAGCAAAGGTGAGGCCGCTTCTTCTGACACGGCTGAGATAACCCATAAGCTTTTCGGAAAAATTATCAACACGCAGTGATGGAAGTGCAATGTTAACCTTATCCTTTTCTGTCCATTCAAGAAGCTTTTCCATCAGCTCCTCCAAGTGAGTATAGTCACTTGTTGAAAGTGAGGAAAGGGAAATTTCATCATAACCCGTGCTTTCGCAAAGGCGACGGCATTGAGTGTTGATTGTGTCGGCACTTTTTTCTCTGATGGGGCGGTAAATAAAGCCTGCCTGACAGAAGCGACAGCCTCTGATACAGCCACGGAGAATTTCATGAACAACTCTGTCATGCACAACTTCAACAAAGGGCACAATAAATTTTTCGGGATAATGCACCTTATCAAGGTCAGCCACAACTCTTTTCGTCACCTTTTCCGGTGCAGCACCTTTGGGCACAACCTTTCCGATTGTGCCGTCTTCGTTGTATTCTATATCGTAAAGTGAGGGAACATAAACGCCCTTGATCTGTGCAGCTTTTTCGAGAAATTCAGCCTTTGTTGAGCCATTTTTCTTGCAGTCGATGAGAAGATCAAAAATTTCATCTGAAATTTCTTCACCGTCACCAAGAGAGAATATATCAAAGAAATCTGCCATCGGCTCAGGATTGCACACACATGGCCCGCCACCCACAACAATCGGTGTCAGTGCTGTTCTGTCCTTGGCTCTTACGGGAATTCCCGCAAGGTCAAGCATATTGAGAACATTGGTGTAGGAAAGCTCATACTGAAGCGTGAAGCCTATGAGGTCAAACTCTGATAAAGGATCACCGCTTTCGAGGGCATAAAGAGGAATATTTCTTTCCCTCATTTCCTTTTCCATGTCATGCCAGGGGGCAAAAACTCTTTCGCACCATACATCCTCACGGGCATTGGCTCCCGAATAGAGAATCTTTATTCCGAGATGTGACATTCCGATTTCGTAGCTGTCAGGGAAACAGAAGGCATAGCGAAGATCAACCTTGCTTTTATCCTTCACAACGCTGTTCAGCTCACCGCCGGTATAACGACCGGGCTTTTGCACAAGAGGCAGAATTTTTTCAACTTCTTTACTTATCATTGTTTAACTCCATTTCTTTTTGAAAGTTATTACATTTAAATATACTGTCACAGCAATAAAGCTGATATTTAACCTGATAAATACACAATAAAGGACACAGGCAAGGCTTAAAAGCACAGTGCATAGTGCCGACAGAATATCAAGTACCCTTTCACTTTTCTCTTCGTCATATCGCTGTGAAAGAAAGCACTGAATAAATCTTCCGAAATCAAGAATTTTCACCGGTATCATGTTTACAAGAGCAATAAAGCCGTTCACGGCAGAGAAAAAGAGAAAATCTTCCCTTGTGAAAATAAGATACATCACAAAGCCCAAAAAAGCAGACAGAAAATTGAGAATTATTCCACCCATTGCAATAAGAGCTTCTTTTTTATATGACAAAAGTGTGCTTTGCTTTTCAATTCTCATTCCGAAAAGGCTCAATTCAACATAATGGATTCTGTCACCGAATAAGCACATGAGAATAAGATGCCCGCTTTCGTGAATGAGGGAAGAAAAAAGAGACATCAGAACAATTTTCTCCTCACAGAACAAAAGCATGGTGGTTACAACCGCCGCAAAGGAAAAGTGAATGCGAAGCTCGGTATTCCCGATTTCAACAGTCATTTTCAAGCGCCCACAAGGGATTGAGCCTTATTCCGTTTCGTCTGACCTCAAAATGAAGATGCGGACCTGTTGACCAGCCCGTTGAACCCACAAGAGCTACGGTTTCACCTTTGTTGAGATTCATCCCCTCTTCAGCAAGAATTTCACTGCAGTGGCAGTAAAAGGTCTGAAAGCCTTGCGAATGAGTGACAATGATATATTTACCGGCTCTGCTGTCCTCTCCCACTGTTGTGACAGTACCCGAAAGAGCACTGCGGATTTTTGTTCCCTGAGCTGCAGCTATGTCAAGCCCTGTATGAAAGCTCCACTCACCCGTTATTGGATTGGTACGGTAGCCGAAATAAGAAGTGTAGCGTCCGTTTTCGATTGGATTTAAAAGCTTATCCGTTGTAACATAGGGCGAAAAGCTTGTTTTTTCGGTGGCTTCAAAAATCTGCAGATCTTCGCCGCCCATCGGAATGGTTGTGTATTCTTCGGTAATGCCTGAAGCTTTTGTATCTTCAAGGGTGGTTTCCGCTTTTTCCGAGGTGGTTTCATAATCGGTTACAGAAGTGCCGAAAACCGAAAGGCTTTCACCTGAAAAGAACTCTCTGATTACCCCCACGGCAGAAGAAATATCCTCCTGTGAACTGCTTTGCGACAAAATCACGGAAATTTTTTCTGTTACCGCTGAGCCGAAATTACCACCGTACAAATCAAGCAAAAAGAGTGTACCCACAAGAATAAGGCAAAGGAAAAACTGACATACAATTACCGTGGAGTAAAAATCCTTTTCCTTTTCAGTCTTCTTTTTTTCTCTTGTTCTGTTTTCATCCATATAATATCACCGATAGAATTATATGATGAAAAACCGAAGGTAATGACTTGAGGCATTATTTATATAGTATAACATATATAAAACCATTTTTAAATATTTTGCACAAGAAAATTTTACCTTCTTTTTATTCTATTTTATTGACTATTTTCCTGCCTGATGATATTATAATAGTTAACATTGTTGTAGCGTTTACAACAAAAAATATTTTGAAAGCGGAGGAATAAAAATGTTTTCAGATTTCAAAAATGACGGTTTTATGTACCTTCTGATTCTTGCTGTTATCATTTTTGTTTGCGCTCAGGCAATTTTCTTCATGAAAAAAGCATGGGCAAGAGGTAAAGAATTGGGTATTGCAACCGACAAGCTCAAAAACGCAGTTACATCAAGCGCAATCTTCTCATTTGCTCCCGCAGTGGGCATTGCAGTTACCGTTATCACTCTTTCGGTAGCACTCGGCTATGTTCTCCCCTGGATAAGACTCACCGTTATCGGTGCAATTCAGTATGAGACCACAGCCGCAATCGCAGCTCTGGAAGCCGCAGGTATCACAGGCGGTATTTCACAGCCCGTTACAGACCCCGAAATTTTTGCAGCAATTGCATGGGTTATGACAATCGGCAGTATTCTTCCCCTTATTCTTATCCCCATCGTTCTTAAGAAGATTCAGAAGGGCGTTTCAAATGTTGCTTCAAAGAATTCAAAGTGGATGGATGTTATGACTGCTGCTGCATTTATCGGTCTTATCGCAGCCTTCATCGGCAGAGGTCTTGCAGGTCTCGGCTCAAGCAAGGAGAACATTATCGGTGACGGTGCCGGTGTTCTTTCACTTGCCGCACTTGTTTCATCAATCGGATTCATGCTTATTTTCACACTTGTGAATAAAAAGCTCAAGAAAAACTGGATTGAAGCCCTGGCAATGCCGTTGAGCATGGTTCTTGCAATGGTAGTGGTTGTTCTCATCAATCAGTTTGCACCCGACCTTGCAGCCATTGAATGGCGTTACTAATCAGAAAGGAGAAGATAAATCATGAATAAAACTTACATGGATAAAGTTCATACATGGGGCAGAATATGGTGCATCGCTTCACTTGTTTTCTTCATCTGCATTCCCGTTGCAATCTGTCTTCACCTTGATGTGTGGCCAAGAGCTGAAATTGTAGGCAAGGGTCTTGCTTCAATTGCATTCTTCTTTGTCACCGGTATTGTTGAGGTTGTGGCTTATGCCCCCATGCTTGGTGCAGGCGGCACATATCTTTCATTCGTAACAGGCAACATTATGAACCTTAAAATGCCCTGCGCACTCAATGCTATGGAAAATGCTAAGGTTAAGGCAAACACTGAGGAAGGCGAGGTTATCACCACAATTGCCATTTGCTCCTCAATTATTGTGACAACACTTGTTATTGCAGTTTTTGTTATCATCTTTGCCCTTAATCCTCAGTTCTCTGAGCTCATGGCAAGTGATACCTTCTCCCCCGCATTCCAGCAGGTTACCTACACAATTTTCGGCTCACTTGCTGCAACTTATTTTGTGAAGCATTGGAAGATTTCCATTTTCCCCATTGCTGCTATCACAGTTCTCCTTCTCTTTGTTGACCCCGGCATCGGTGTTCTCATCCCCGTTGGTGTTGTTCTTTCAATGCTTGGTGCACACGTTATGTATAAGCTTAAGAAGGTATAAAGCAAAAGCTGATCTTCAATGAATAAGCCGATTAGCTGCAAAAACACAGTTTTTTGCAGCTAATCTTTTTGTTTACGGCAGATAAAAATAATCCGGGTGCTTCTCAGAGCATCCGGATTATTTTCTTTTTATTTCATTGTTGCCGATACCATTGCAGTATATTTGCCGTATACCCAGCAATCATTCACCTCGTCAGACTGAATTGAGATGTTTGACACCTCAATGTTCTGCGCTCCGCTTCTCGCAAGATTGAGTGAGGATACATTTATTTCAATCTGAATGTCTTCGGCTGTGATTTTACTGAGGCTTTCTTCAGGACCTATAAGCACAATTGAATCAAGATTTCCGGAATCGAAATCCACAGTATAATCAAAGTTATTATCCTGATTGAGATAAACAATTTTTCCCGGTGCGCTTTCAAGGGTTTTGCTGCTCATGTGCGACATATCAAGCTTCACGGTGAACTCCTTCAGAGTTTTATCAACAACATTCACACCCAGCTTTTCATCGACCTTGAATTCAACTGTATTAACCTTGTTTGAAACCTCCCTGAAATCAATTACACCCACATAAAGCATATCATAGTCGTTGCCGTCCTTCGGATTATAGGAAATTTCAACCTCAGATGGCGAAACGGTCACCTTCGGCGGATTTTCCGTATATACGGCAGGCTGATTGACAAATTTAACACCGACAGGTACCTTGCCCACAACAGAAACCGGAACAGTTACCGTTGGCGGATTGGATTCATCGTTTATGCCCTCGCATATGAGGAATTTTGAATCTGCCGCACCGTCAAATTTATAGGTAATTTCTGCCGGTACCTCCGTTGAAGCGGTAAGCGGTAGGCTTTCTTCGGGAATCTCAGCTTCAAAATAAACATTCTGCAGCTTATTGAGGACAGTGACAGGGCCCGTTATATCAACAGTGCTCAGAGAAGCAACCGGCTGACCGACAGTATAGCTGCCTTCAGACAAGGCTTCAAGGTCATTTTTAAGCTTGGCTTCAACATTGAAGGTGTAGGTCGCTTTTCTGTCATAATAAACAGCAATTGAAGACGGTGTTACAGAGGAAATTTCTATATCACCGCCGACTCCGTCGGCTACCCTTGCGGTGAGAGTAAGAAGCTTATAGCCTGATGAGTCAATATAGGTTCCGCCGGCTTCAACAATGATGTCATCCTTTGACACGGCATTTGAGTTGATATTATAAGCCTTGCCGGAAATTTCAACATCAACATAAAGCTTTTCATCGTCAACAAAATATACATAATCCGAGCCTTCAGACAAGGTATTGCTCAGAGAAACCTTAACATCGCTTACAGTTCTTACGGTTTTTTCACTGTAATTTATTTTTGCGGCACCCCAGATAACAATTGCAAGAATAAGTGAGAAAACCATGAGGAATTTGTTGTTATAGAACAGTGATTCAATTTTGCTTTTTTTCTTGTTTACCATCACTTTTTCCTCCGACGAATTTTGAATGTTCTGCCCTTTTCATTGCTTTCCTCGGTAACGAGAAAGTCGGTCAGTGCGGCAAGAAGCTCGCCGTGTGTAACATTCCTTTCAAGCACTCCGCCCTGAGCGACGGAAATCTGACCTGTTTCTTCCGAAGCCACAATAATCAGAGCATCGCTGCTTTCACTCATGCCGACGGCAGCTCTGTGCCTTGTTCCAAGCTCAAGACTCATTTCCGACTGGGTAAGCGGAAGAATACAGCCTGCCGAATGAACACGGTTATCTCTGATTATAAGAGCTCCGTCATGCAAAGGTGCCTTCGGGAAGAAGATATTTTCAATCATTGGAGTTGTTATGGCTGAATCCACACGGCTGCCTGAGGCTACAATTTCATCAAGGGGTATGTTACCCTCAACAACAATGAGAGCGCCGATTTTCTGCTCACTCATGTTTGAAACTGCTTTTGCAACATTTGAAGCTGAGGTTCTGATTTCATCACTTGTTCCATCGTCAGATTTTCCGATAAAGCTGAGCAGCCTTCTGAAGTCTCCACGGCCGAAGGATTCAATTGCATGGCGGATTTCAGGTTGGAAAAGCAGAATCATCACAAGAACAATATCACCGAAAAGCTGACTGAAAATGAAACTGCTGGCAGACATATTGAAAGCAGACACAACAATATAAATCAGACCGAGAAAGGCAATACCCTTAACGAGGTTGAAAGCCCTTGTTTGTCTGACGAACTTGATGCAATAATACAACGCAAGTGCAACGAGCAAAATATCAATCAGGTCATACCATTCAACTGACCACAAAAGCCGCATTATGCCGTCTGAAATATTTCTGAAAAAATCTGCCATATTTGCCTCCGCCGAAAGTTTTTAACGATATAATTATATTCACAAAGCTAAATTTAACTTTACAGTTTGAATGAATATAACTAAAAATTAGTTTTTCTCCTTTTATATTGTATCACAAAATTTTTCCCATTGCAATTTTATTGAGATAAAATGCTAAAGTTTTTACATCTTTTTTTGTGTTGAATATTCCCGTGCTGACTCTTACCGTTCCCTTTTCGGCTGTGCCGTAGGTATTATGGGCAAGATACGAGCAGTGATAGCCCGCCCTGACGGCAATGTTGAATTTATCAAGAAGCTCTGCCGTCTGTTCGCTGTGTCTGTCACCGACATTTAACGAGAGCACATTTGACGGGGATTGAGAGTGCATTTCATCATAAACAGTGACACGGGGAATCACGGACAAATCCTCCTTAAGCACTGACAAAAGACCATGCTCCTTTTCAAGAACAGCTTTTTCTCCTCCGAAGCACTTCAAAAATTCAACGCCCTCATAAAGACCGGCAATTCCGGGAAGATTTGCAGTTCCGCTTTCAAGCTTATCAGGATAAAAATCAGGCTGAGCTTCAAAAAGCGAATTACTTCCTGTTCCGCCCTCGCAGAAGGATTCGATATCCACACCTTCACCTAAAATGAGCACACCCGTACCCATCGGTCCGAGAAGCCCCTTATGTCCCGGCAGACAAAGAATATCAACAGGCATTTTCTTCATGCTTATCCTGTGGCTGCCTGCACCCTGTGCCCCATCAAGCACGAAGCGGATGTTTTTCATCCGACAGTAGCGGCCGAGCATTTCAAAGGGCAGCACCGTGCCGAAAACATTTGACACCATTGTGCATACGACGAGACTTGTCTCTTTCCTTATCAACGAAAGAAAATTCTGAAAGGTTTCACTGTCACTCAGTGGATTTACCTCAAAAACATCATAGGTTATAATCCCCTTTTCACTTAACTTGTGAACAGGGCGAAGAACGGAATTGTGCTCCAAAGATGAAATGAGAACATGGTCGCCCTTGCGCACACTGCCTTTGATTGCCATATTAAGAGCTGTTGTGCAGTTATTTGTGAAAATTATTCTTTCCTCCTCAGCACCGAAAAGCGAAGCAAGTGAGCTTCGGCAGGAAAACACCTTTTTCCCTGCCTGCAGAGTCATTTTATGCCCTCCTCTGCCCGGATTTGCCCCGTAAAGGCTTTGCGCCCGTGCCATGGCTGAAATTACCCGTTGAGGCTTCGGGAAGCTTGTTGCGGCATTATCAAGATAAATCATAATCTTTCACGATAGCTTTCTACGCCGAGATTCGGGATATGATTATCCCTGATAATATCGTAGGCGTTCCAGATATTATCCCTTGTAAACAAAGCAAAATTGCACCCCTGCCTGTGGTTGGGGTTCGGATTTCGCCTTAGCTGAGATTTTATATTATGCTTCAAAAGCAGCTTAACGGCCTTTTCGCCGTAGGTCTGACTTTCAAATTTTATATAGGTATAGTTCATAGTTCTTCCTCCTTGTTGTTAACTTGTACAGCTTTTTTCATTTCATTATATGATTTGAATTTTTTCATTGTGACAACAGTTGACCTATGAAAAGAAAAGGTGTATACTGTGAGCATTATTTATATTACGGAGAAAAACAGATGAATCTTAGCTTCAAAAACGGCAAATTCAAAATTATGCAGATTGCAGATATTCAGGAGGATATCCCTTTAAATCTCGACACGGTGAAGCTTATTGACCTTGCTCTGGAAAAGGAAAAGCCTGACCTCGTTGTTCTCACGGGCGACCAGATTCAGGGGTATTCAGCCTGCTATCTCAAGGACAGTGAGAAAAAGGCTGAAAAATGCATTGACTCATTCCTTGAGCCGATTGTTAAAAGAAATATCCCCTTCTGCTTCACCTTCGGCAATCACGATGACGATTGCAAGGTAAACAAGGCAAAGCAGCTTAAAATGTACGGAAAATATGAGTCCTGTGTTTTCGGAGAGGCTGATGACAGATTTGATGAAGGTACCTTCAGCCTGAAAATCAGAGACAGCCAAAACAAAAAGGATATTTTTGCACTTTACCTTCTTGACTCGGGCAAAATGCAGAAAAACGGCACCTATGCACCCATGAAACAGGAACGCATACAGTGGCTTCACGAACAAAAGCAGAGAAACGGTTATCTTCCCGCATTTCTTTTTCAGCACATTCCCTTCCCCGAATATTATGACATTCTTGAAAAATGCTCTCCCTTCAAAAAGGGTGCGGTTGAGGCTTTCAGGAGCAGAAAGAATACATATTATATTCTGCCCGGAAAAAGCAATGAAAATGATGAATTCATGGGCGAAACTCCCGGTGCGCCTGAAATCAACAGCGGTGAATTTGATGAAATAAAAAAAGACGGCGATATTTTTGCCGTATGGGTAGGCCATGACCATATCAACTCCTTCAGAAGAAGCTATCAGGGAGTTGACCTCGGCTACTGTCAGGGCGCAGGCTTCAACACCTATGGACCGGGCAAAAACCGTGGCGTGAGAATTTTTGTTCTTAACGAAGAAGAACTCAGAAATTACGAAACCTACACCGTAACAATGGGTGAGCTTTGTGATTTCAAGCCTTCAAAGCCCTTGAAGGAGTTCGTTTTCACTCACATGCCATCCTCACTTGACAAGGGTGTGAGCATTGCAAAAAAGGCTGCAATAGTCGGCGGTGCTGCAGGTCTGACGGTTGCGATTATTACTAAAATAATCAAAGGCTGAAAAGACAGTACTTTGCAAGAATTTCAAGCCTTAATATCCGATATCCCGACGTTAACTGTGTTTTTGTATCGATTCAAGGTGCAAAGCAATCTTTTATGAAGATGTTTTTTGATTGAAAGAAAATAACAAAGCTCCCGCAATACCGATGTATTACGGGAGCTTTTCATAAGCTTTCGGCTGAAAAGCCCTTGACTTTCTCATAAAGCGTAAATCAAGGCTCAGTCTTTTTTATCATACCAATATTCACGTCTTTTTTGGATTATATGTTTTCTGATGCTGAAAAACAGCACCAAAGCGGCAACTGCAGCAAAGCCGATGTAAATGTGAGTGTTGTCCGTACCGTGAATTCTGATGTCACTCCAGAGCTCGGAAAACATTGTGAGCGTTTCCTGAGGAAGATTGTGGAAATATTCCGTATCGGGCATATTTTCCTCGGAGGGATAAAGGTATTCGTTGTTTCTCATTTCAGCATAGTCAGGATGCTCAAGAACACCTGTGTTCGGTGTTGCATAACCGATATAAAGCGCATTACTCAAGGCAACCTCAGGATCCATAAGGAAATTCATATACATAATTGCAGCTTCATAATTCTGAGCACACTCGGGAATACAGACAGCATCAACGAAGATGTTAACGCCCTCCTCAGGATATACGAAATCAAGGTCGGGATTAACCTCCTGCATAAGAACAAAATCGCCAACATAATAAGGAACCATTGCAGCCTCGCCGCTTTCCATTTTGTTGAAGATTTCATCCATAACATAGCCCTGCAGAAGCGGCTTCTGCTCAATCAACATCTGCGCCACATCAGAAAGCTCTTTTTCGTCGGTGGAATTAAGTGAATAGCCTAAAATCTTCTGCGGAATTGCAAATGCATCACGGGGATTATCAATCATGAGTATCTTTCCCTCATATCTTTCATCCCAGAGTGCAGTCCAGCTTGTCGGGGCTTCCTCAACCATTGTACGGTTATAAATGAGTCCGACCATGCCCACATTATAAGGAACGGAATATTTATTATCCGGGTCGTAGAACTGATTTTTATATTTGTCGGCAATATACTTGTAATTGGGAAGGGCATCAACATCAATTTCAAGAAGCATACCCTCGCTTATCATTCTTTCAACCATATAGTCTGACGGAATGATAATATCGTAGCTTGCGCCACCGTTCTTGATTTTCGGATACATATCCTCGTTGCTTTCATAGGTGACATAATTGACCTTTATACCCGTAAGCTTTTCAAATTCTGCGTTGACATCAATGAGTCCGTCCTCATTTGTGTCGCAGATATATTCGCCCCAATTGAAAACATTGATTGTGGTACCCTCAAGACCTTTATAGAATTCCTCATTTTCATAAGCCGATGCCGAAAAGCTGAAAAGAACAAGGCTCAACAAGGTCAGAAGAAAAATTATCAGCTTTTTCATTTCTTGACCCCCTTATTAAGCTTGTTGCTCATCCGCTTTTCACCCTTTGCCTGAGCAACATTGAGCAGCACAAGGAGAAGCAGAATAGCCACAAAAATGAGTGTTGAAAGAGCATACATATCAGGCGTTACTCTTTTCTTCGTCATTGAGAAAATTCTGATCGGCAAGGTTTCAAAGGAGGGTCCCTGAGTGAAATAACTGATAACGAAATCGTCAAGAGAAAGAGTGAAGGACATCATAAAGCCCGAAACTATACCTGTTGAAATTGAGGGAAGAACGACCTTGAAAAATGCCTGAACCGGTGTGCAGCCCAAATCCATCGCCGCTTCGGGAAGATACTTGTCAAGCTGACGAAGCTTGGGAAGCACAGACAAAATAACATAAGGAAGGTTGAAGGTGACATGGGCAATCAGCATTGTGCCAAATCCGAGAGCGTCTGTTTTGCCCACAAGCTTTGCGCAGAAAACAAACAGAAGCATCATTGAAATACCTGTTACGATTTCAGGATTCATCATGGGAATGTTTGTGACGCCCATTGTTATTTTTTTAATATACTTGTTTCTGAAGGTGTTGATTCCCACTGCTGCTGCAGTGCCCATGACAGTTGCAGTGAGCGATGAGGTTACTGCAAGGATAAGTGTGTTTGAAAGTGCCTTCATTGTACCGTCATCATGAAGCAGTGATTCATACCAACGAAGCGAAAAACCGCTGATTACACTTGTACTTGCCGAATCGTTGAAGGAGAAAACAATCATAACAACAATCGGCGCATAAAGGAACAGCAGGATGAAAGCCACATAAAGCTTTGAAAGAGGTGACATTTTTGTTTTCATATCAGCACACCTCCGTCATCGTCTTCACCCGTAAAGCGATTCATAACCATCATGCAGACAATAATGAGCACCATGAGAACAAGTGAAAGTGCAGCACCGAGGTTATAGTTATTGGCAGATTTGAACTGCATTTCTATAACATCACCGATAAGAGAAAATGTATTTCCGCCAAGCTTTTTCGAAATATAGAAGGTTGAAACGCTCGGAACAAAAACCATTGTGAAGCCCGAAGCGATACCGGGAAGGCTCAGAGGAAGGATTATATCCTTTAAAACTGTGAGCTTGTTTGCGCCGAGGTCTTCAGCAGCCTCAATAAGATTATGGTCCATTTTTGCCATAATTGAATAAAGAGGCAGAATCATGTAAGGGATATAGTTATAAACCATGCCGAGAACAACTGCACCCTGTGTATTTATCATATGAAGCGGCGGAATTCCAAGCCAGGATAAAGCTGTATTTATAATGCCCGTATCCTGCAGAAGAATCATCATAGAATAGGTTCTTATGAGAAGATTCATCCACATGGGAAGCATGACGAGAATCATCATTGTTCTTTGAACATTTGCACCGCTTCTTGCCATAATATATGCCAAGGGATAAGAAATTACAAGGCTTATGACTGTTGCTATAAAGCCCAGCCAGATGGAATTGAGCATAACATCCTTGTATTTTCCGATGTCCATGATATATTCCAAGGTGAAATTACCGTTACCGTCCGTTACGGAATAATACACAACAAAAATCAACGGAACAATGATGAAAATAGCCGCCCAGACAAGATACGGAGAAGCAGTAAGCTTTTTTGAAAGGGACTTTTTCTTCATTTATCACTCCTCCTCTTCCACTGTAATATCCGAAAGATGCTCAAGTTCATCACTGAAGGAGCTGTAATCACCGTACATACCCGAATACTCACTCTTTTTCATAACATGAATTGCATCGGGCTCAATCTGAATACCGATTTTCGAGCCGACGGGATAATAATCGGTGGTCTGAATCATCCATTTGAAATTGTCAATGTCAACAATCATTTCAAAGTGCACACCCTTGAAGGTGTTTGAGGTGATGACACCACTGATTGTACCCTCTTCAACAGGTACAACATCGACGTCCTCGGGGCGGACAACAATATCAACAGATTCATTGACGGCAAAGCCCTTATCAAGGCATTGGAAAACTGCACCCGAAAACTTCGCCTTAAAGTCATCAAGCATCACACCGTCAAGAATATTACTTTCACCGATAAAGTCCGCAACAAAAGCGTTTTTCGGTTCGTTATAAATATCGATAGGAGTGCCTATCTGCTGAATTCTGCCGTCATTCATAACAACAACGGTGTCACTCATTGAAAGGGCTTCCTGCTGGTCATGGGTAACATAAATGAAGGTGATGCCCATTCTTTTCTGAATGTTCTTGAGTTCAACCTGCATATCCTTACGCAATTTCAGGTCAAGTGCGCCAAGAGGCTCATCAAGAAGAAGAACACGGGGCTCAACTGCAAGAGCTCTCGCAATAGCAACACGCTGCTGCTGACCGCCTGAAAGTGAGGCGATGTTCCTTCTCTGAAAGCCTTTAAGGTTAACAAGCTCAAGCATTTCATGAACCTTTTTGCTGATGTCCTTTTCCTTCATCTTCTTGATACGCAGCCCGAAAGCAATATTATCATAAACATTAAGGTGCGGAAAAAGAGCATACCTTTGGAAGATTGTGTTAACCTGCCTTTTATGGGGTGGCAAATTGTTTATATCCTTACCTTCAAAAAGTACCTGTCCGCTGTCTGACTCAAGAAAGCCTGCAATAATTCTCAAGGTTGTGGTTTTGCCGCAGCCGGAAGGACCCAGGAAGGTCATGAATTCCTTGTCCTTAATTGTAAGGTTAATGTTATCGAGGATAACCTCATCATCAAATTTCTTTGAGATGTTCTGAAGCTGGATAATTGTATTATCTCCCATAATAAACCCCCTATGGCAAGTTGCCGGATTATTTGCTTTAAATATGCTGATGAAATCCCAAGAAAAACAGACGACTTTTTTCTGCATTTCCCGGGACCGGTATTACATATTATAATTTTGCCGTTAATGAATTTTAATTCATTCCGTTAAAACACAATATAGAACAAAATCTTGCAAATGTCAACAGTTTTGGGATAATTTTCGGCAAAAAATCGGGACAAATTTGGACCATTTTGTGAAAAACTTTGATTTCCTTTGTTTTTCTCTTTTTTTCTTTTAATTGCTCAAAAAAAGTTTTTTCATCCGATAAGGCATAAAAATGCAAAAGAATCGGATGTGAAAAAGAGAAATTCCCCTGCGAATGACCGAAAAAAATCAAACACTAAAACACAAAAAAACCATTGTAAAAAGCAATTAAAATCTGCTTGATACAATGGTTTTTATATTTTCCTGACTACTGACTCCTGGCTACTGACTACTGATCCCCCTGACCACTTAAAACGATTATTTATTTTTTACAGTAGAGCTTTATGCACCAAAGAACTCGTCAGCCTTGATTTCAAGGAATGCCTTGATAAGGGCGAGACTGTCTTCACTCATTTCATAAACCTCGGTTATAATTTCGTCCTCCGGCTGATTGTCGTAGCTCAGCATACCGTAATACACCGCCGCCTTGATAATTTCCGTTTCTTCAAGCTTTTCAATCCATATGCGATAATTAAAAATCTTATTACCGATACAACCCGTTTGCGGGTCTGTTCCGATGGAGGCGCAATAAATGTTATAGCTGCCGCCGATTCTTGAGCCACCGATAAGCCATGACATAAGAGGTACAAATATTTCATGCTTCGCCATTTTTAATTTCCTCACTTTTGCAAAAATCTTTTATTATAATAACAAAATTTACTCTAAAAGTAAAGACCCGATGCTAATTCTTCATAAAAGTTGCACCTGCAAGAGCCATGGTCTGATTATAATAGCTCCACACATAACCGATGGGAAAAATCAGAAAACACAAGGCGAACCAGCCGAAAAAGCTCATTTTCAGACGGCGGAGACTTTTATTTCTGCTTTTCATATCCTGCTGAGATGAGCCTATGAGATGTGAAAAGGAAATAAAGCTTCCGTCAATAAAATAGTATTTTGCCAGAAAAAACGAAAGAGTTATATTTTTATAAAAAACAATTCCGCTTAAAAGAAAGGTGACACATCCCGCAAAAAGACACACTGCCACCAACGCTGAAACATTGCTTTTTAAAAGCAAATACAACACAGCGAAAGACAAAATACACGGCACAAGGGAAATCAAAAGCAAAAAAGTCTTCAGAAAAAGCATTTTAAGGCAAAAAGCAATTGCTCCCACGGCTCTCAAAGGATGAAAATAATAAAATATATCCCCTGCCGTACCACCCTTTTTCTGCGCCCGACGAAGAAAAAAACGATCTGTACCAAGCTTTATCTGACTGTATACTGAAAAAGAGAAAAGCAGAATTGCAGAAGCTACGGCAAGGTTAATAATGTCACCGTATTCGCCAAAAAACTGCCATGCTCCATTTCTTAAAGCCATTTCATAAAGAAGCACTGACAAGTTTGCAGAAAAAATAATTACAACGGCTGTTATCATAGTCAGAGTGAGAAGCCCGATATTTCCCGAAATGAGCATACTCCCCCTGAGCCGCAGCTTTGAAGTCATAAAAATCACCCACCTTGCTTTATTATCGGCAAGGCAGGTGAAAAATAATCATTATATATTATTTGAGCGGTGAAAGTGCAAGGTTATCATCAGCAACCATGAACTGCGGATATTTTTCATTTGTATAAACGGAAAGCTGTTCCTCGCAATCAAGCAGCCAGAATGCGAACTCACTGAACTGTGAGCCGTATTCACTTGCAACATGAGGTGCATTCTTGACAAACCATGTATAATCCTTGAAAAGAGCTGTTGAAGCGTTGATTACCTTATCGGCTGAAACATACTTCGGGTCTGCGCCTGCAAGCTGTTCATCCGAAAGGGTTTCGCCAAGAGGAGCAACGGTGGCAAAATTTGATGTAAGCTCAGTTTCAAGCACCATGTCACCGTTACGGTTTGACTTTTCATAAACAGGAACAAGACCTGTGTTATAGTTTGAAACAAAGGAGATTTTAACTCCGTTTTTCTCAGCAGCCTGAAGTGTTTCTTCGGTGCTGAAAACAAAATCCTTCATATCGTTAATCTTACCGAGAAGAACAGGATATTCATCCTCATGTCCTCCGAAAATTGTTTCAATACCGCTTTCAAAATCCTCATCGGGGCAAAGTGCCCAGAAGCCGGGAAGGGTACCCATGCAATCACGAAGCACCATGTCATTTGCCTTCTGGAAGTTTTCACTTACAAAGTCATTGAGGAAATCGGTGATGTAATCAAAAGCTCCGAGAGCATCAAAAACTCTGAGAAGAATTTCAACGAGGATATTGCTGTCAGTCAGGCTGTTAACAAGGTTGATGATTGTGTCGGTATCGAATACGATTCTGCCGTTAAGAGCATCACCGGCAACATAAGTACCGTTCTGTGCGCCTGAAAGGAAAACTGCAGTGTTGACACTGTCGGTTCCGTAGTAATAGAAATAAGCTGTTGTTACCATACCGCCCATACTGACACAAGAAATGTTAACCTTGTCCATGCCACTGTCTGCTTTTGCAGTTTCAACAAGTGCATTAAGCTCAGAAGCAAGTTCAGCAGGAGTCTTTCTCCAGTCATAGGTGAAATAATAGGTATTTTCTGCACCGTATCTTTCAACTGCAGATTTAACCATGCCAACCTCTGTTGCGCCCTGGAGAGATGAGGTGAACTCGGGATAAGCTGCCATTGACTCAGGATACTGAACCATTGAAACCTCAGGGTCTGCGGAATTACCTTCATTGTCACCTGCTATAGGTGAAAGGATACTTTCGGCAAGTTCAAAAATACCGTCTGCAAGGGCTTCCTCATCCTTAAGAGCAAATCTTGTGAGAACGGCATCAAGGAGAACACCGAAAATCTCAACATAGCTCATTGAAAGAAGAGCATTGCTTCCGTCTTCATATGTAAGACCTGCAAAGTCAATACCTCTGACAATGATTACGGGATAACCGTTATAGTCCTTGGCTGCTGCTTCTTCGCCGTCAGCGGCAAAGGCAGGCACTGCCATTGTGAAAAGCATTAAAGCTGTGAGCAAAAGGGAAATAATCTTTTTCATTGTTTTCATTTCCTTTCATAAATTAAAATCATGTTAAAATTATACAACAAAACTTCGCAATGTGTCAACACAAAGCGAAGTTTTTTAGAAATCTTTAATATGTATTTTCAATATAACGGAGGAAATCTGCAACTGCACCGTCATTGCAATGACAGGCATGAAATTCACACACGCTGTGGATATCCTCCGGAGCCTGCTTGCAGCATGCCGGATGCCTGACTGTTTTCAGCATATCAAGGTCATTATAATAATCACCTATGGCACCGATATTTTCCTCGGGTATGCCGAGAATTTTTGCCAGAGCCAGAACCGCATTGCCCTTGTGAGTGCTTTTGTTCACCATGTCAAAGGATGCAATCGAGGTATCGATATAGCCAAGGTCTTCAGCGGAGATTGAATTGACAAAGCTTCTGATGGACTTTTTCTGCCACGGCGGACAGAAGAAAATCACCTTACCCCATTTTTCCTTCGGCACTTCATCAACTGTTTTCACCCTTTTGTGAGTGAGCTTATCAAGCCACATCATAACAGGAGAGCCGACACCGGGGCGCACAAGATAAATCATATCATCTGTAAAAACTCCGATTTCAAGCAGCCTGAATTTTCGGAGTGTCTTTCTCACAACCTCAATTCCGCTTTCAGGTATAGGATTATACCATATCATTTCTTCCTTTGTGAAATCATATATGCCTGCACCGTTGAGAACGATTGCGGGAGTTTTCACGCCGGGAAGATTTTTATAATGAGGTGCAAGGGATTGCACATTCCTTGCAGAGCCCAGGGTGAAATTTCCGCCAAGCTCATGCACAAAACGGTCAATTGCCTCAGTGTTCACCCTTGGTGTACGACGGGCTTTGTTATTGAGAGTGCCGTCAATATCGGACACAACAAGCCAATCGGAATAATTCTTTTTCTCCATATTTTTTAACCTCAATAATTTTCAATGATGTTATCCTTATATTTTTCTGCCATATTCAACAGCTCAGCTTCATTGAAATATGCAGTTGTGCAACCAACGGCAGTTACACATTTTCCGCCTGTGATGTTGCCGAAAAGAACACATCTTTCAACAGGTTCATCCTTCATAATGCCGTACATAAAGCCTGCAAAAAAGGCATCACCTGCCCCCGTTGAATCAACATGAACAAATTCGTCAATGCTTTTCACAAGGGTATACTTTCCGTCCTTATAAATAAGACAGCCATCCTTATCAAGCTTCATGATTGCCGTGTCAAGATATTCACTGAGCTTCAGAACAGCCTTTTTCGGGTCTGATTCACCGGTAAGGATTGTGGCTTCCTTTCTGTTGGGAAGATAATAATCGGCAATTTCCATCATACCCTTATAGCTTTCAAGGCTCATGCCTTCAATAAAGCCTGTGTCAAGAATAACGACGGTGCCCTCTTGTTTCAGCCTTCTGTAGACCTCAGGATAATCTTCGTGCATTGCAACAGCCTTTGCACCCTTGAGAGAATTATATATTTTTTCGGAATCAACAATTTTATCGGGATTGCCGTACGACCAGAAGGTGCGGTCATTTTTTGTTATTGCGCCTGCAGTGATATTAACGGCAATTCTTTCACCGTTATAAACGTTTATCGGCTCAACACCTGCTTTTCTGAACTCGGAAAGTGCAAAGGAAGAAAACATATCCTCTGAAAGCTCCGTTACTGTTTTACATTCAACACCGAGACGGCCCAAAGTTACCATTGTTCCGGGCACACCTCCGCCAAGACAAAGTGAAAATCTGTCAGTAAAGATTTCCTCACCCTCCAGCGGAAGTCTCGGCATATTTTCAAAAAGCAAATCCACATTCGTTTTTCCGTATCCGGCTGCAAATGACATGACAGTCAGCTCCTTTTTGCAATTCAAAGGAAAGACAGCTTACACCGACCTTTGAATTTGATATTTTAAATATTTTATATCATGTCATGGTAAAAGTCAACCAAAACAACCGACAATTCAATTTTGTCAGTTCATTCTTTCAAGCTCCCTTTTAAGCTTTTCGATTATCCTTTTTTCAAGCCGTGAAATGTAGCTTTGTGATATGCCGAGCATATCTGCCACTTGCTTCTGGGTATATTCTTTTGAACCGAAAAGTCCGAAGCGCATAGTCATTATCTGCTTTTCTCTTTCGGGTAGGGCTGAAACCACCTTAAGAAGCTGCTTCTTCTCGTCCTGATACTCAATATTACGGTTCACAACATCACTGTCTGAGCCCAGAACATCACTCAGAAGAAGCTCATTGCCGTCCCAATCAACATTGAGAGGCTCATCGAAGCTCATTTCATTTTTGCGGTTAGCTGTTTTTCGCATATACATAAGAATTTCATTTTCAATGCATCGTGAAGCATAGGTTGCAAGCTTGATTTTCTTTGACGGACAAAAGGTGTTCACTGCCTTGATAAGCCCGATTGTGCCGATTGACACCAGATCCTCAATTCCGATTCCCGTATTTTCAAACTTTCTTGCAATGTATACCACAAGCCGCAGATTGTGAATAACCAGAAGCTCACGCTTTGCAGTGTCGCCCTGCTCAATTTCAAGAAGAACAGCTTCCTCATCCTCCTTGGTAAGCGGCGGCGGAAGACTTTCCGAGCCATTGACATACCACACATCTTCACTGTTTTTGGAATTTAATTTTTTTAAAAAGCGTTTAAGCTTTAAAAATAAGTCTTTGATTTTCATTGTCAAAGTCTGCCCCCTTTTCATCGGTCTGATTGTGAAATATTTCAGGCGGTAAAATACCGTCGAAGCTGCCGCCGTGAATTTTATCATCTGTTACGGCAATTGTGACATTCCCACATGAAAAGTCTTTTTCCAGACCCTTGACATGAATTTTTTCACTTCTGAAGCTTAAAAGAAGCTTTTTTCCTGCCACTCCCGAGCAAGGTATAAGTCTGAAGCCCTGACCATCACCGTCAGAAATATCAAAGATATTTTCCGGAAGGAGATTTTTGAATTTATCCCTTGACACAATTACAACCGGATTTCCTGTGTAAGGGTCTGTCAGGCTGTTTCCCGTGTCAAGAAAGCAGTGACAGAAATATTTTTTGTCCCGGAAAAATATTTCGCAGTCATAAACTGTGTTGGCAGGTGTTTTGCTTTTTATGTATCGGTGGCAAAGGGATAAAACGGCATAACAAAAAATTGTCAGAAGCACCAACGTTGCCGTATCAATATCGAAGTAGACTATACCGTTGTTATAATACATCCCCTGAGGCGAGAAGAAAAGCCACAGAAAAAGCATTACACCTGCAAAACCGAAGCTGACGGCAAAAAAGCATAGGCTGAGGCGAAGAAAGACCCTTTTGTTCACGAAGCCGAACGCTATAAAGCATAAAAGCAAGGCAACGGGAAGTCTCGTTACTGTCATTAACACCTCATTCGCATCAGGGATGAGAATTGTGAGGGAATAAAACCCCGCAAGAACACAGGCAAGAAAAATCCTCATCGGGCTTCGCTTTTTCCGACAGATAATTCCTGTTAAAGATAAAAGAGCGTATGTAACATAAATGTTCAGAACAACAAGAACATCGGCATAAATTACTCCGTTCATTTTCATCACCCTTATAATTATAGTAAGGTCTGTGCAAGATTTATGTCGAAGAAAGCAAGAGAAAAAAAGAAAGCAGGTAAGATTTAACTTACCTGCTAAATTGCTTTTCTGTTTTTTTCTTATGCACCAAAGAGAATGAGAAGTGCTGACACAAAAGAAAGAATGAAGAAAATTGTTCCGCAAACCTTTGTGAGCATTGCAAGCTTTGCTTCGTTTGTTCTGCCCTTGTTCTTGCCGAAGAAGGTATCTGCTGCACCGCCGATAGTACCGGAAAGACCCTTCTGCTTGCTTTCCTGAAGCATAACGAGAACGATGATTGCAAGAGCAATTATAATAAGCACAACTGATAATACATACTGAAGAGCTGTCATTTCATTAAACCTCCGATAATTTTATACTATGGTATTTTAACACAAGCCATAATTAAAAGTCAATAGTCTGACTTCATTTTTTATGCTTTTGATGGCAATTTTAACTGATTTATTCGTCTTCGGGAATAACAACGAAAACAGCATCTTCTTCGCCGAGCACAGTTTCCCTTGTGATTGTGAGCTTGCCCCTTTGTTCCAATGAGGGTATATCGTACATATACTTCACAAGCAGCTTTTCCATAATAGAACGAAGACCACTTGCTCCTGTTTTTGCCTCAAGAGTTTTTTCTGCAATTGCCTTAAGGGCATCCTTGGTGAATTCAAGCTCGATGCCGTCAATTGAGAAGATGTACTGATACTGCTTGATGAGAGCGTTTTTCGGCTCTGTCATAATTCTGATAAGAGCAGCTTCATCAAGGTCATCAAGAGCCGTGATAACAGGAAGACGGCCCACAAGCTCGGGAATAAGACCGAACTTTACAAGGTCATGGTGCATAACCTTATGCATTATCTTGCTTTCCTCAATTTCCTTTTTGGTTCTGATTTCAGCACCAAAGCCGAGACCTGAGTTACCCATTCTTTTTTCAACAATTCTTTCAATGCCTTCAAATGAACCTGCACAGATGAAAAGAATGTTCTTTGTGTCAATCTGAATAAACTCCTGCTGAGGATGTTTTCTGCCGCCTTGAGGCGGAACATTTGAAACAGTACCCTCAAGAATTTTCAGAAGCGCCTGCTGAACGCCCTCACCGCTTACATCACGGGTGATCGAGGTGCTTTCGCTCTTTCTGCCGATTTTATCAATTTCATCCACATAGATGATACCTTTTTCAGCCTTTTCAATGTCGAAATCTGCTGCCTGAATAAGTCTCAGAAGAATGTTTTCAACATCCTCACCGACATAACCTGCTTCAGTGAGAGTGGTTGCATCGGCAATGGCAAACGGTACATCAAGAATTCTTGCAAGGGTCTGAGCGAGCATCGTTTTACCAACACCTGTCGGGCCGAGCATAAGAATATTGCTCTTTGTGATTTCAACATCGCTGTCCTCACCCAGAAAAATTCTTTTATAGTGGTTATATACGCCTACACTCAAGGCTTTTTTTGCTTCCTCCTGACCGATTACATATTCGTCAAGAAGAGCCTTGATTTCGTGCGGTTTTTTCAATAGTTCAAGCTCTTCCGTTTTATTCTTTTCAATTGCCTCGGCAGCTTCACCCTCAACAATGCTCTGACAAAGCTCAACGCATTCATCACAAATGAAAACTCCCGGACCGGCAATGAGAGTTTTTACTTCACTTTGCGTTTTGTTGCAAAATGAACAACAGACAGACTTGTCTTTGATGTCACTTTCTCGTGCCATGTAGTTACCCCTTTTTATCTCTTATCGAGAATTTTATCAACAAGACCGTATTCAAGAGCCTCCTGAGCAGTCATGAAGTTGTCACGCTCTGTGTCCTGAGCAATAACCTCAATATCCTTGCCTGTGTTTTCGGCTAAAATCTTGTTAAGCTTTGCTTTTGTTCTTAAAATATGGTCTGCAACAATTTTGATATCAGTTGCCTGACCCTTTGCTCCGCCTGAAGGCTGGTGAATCATAATTTCACTGTTGGGAAGAGCATATCTTTTGCCCTTTGCACCTGATGAAAGCAGGAAAGCACCCATTGAGGCTGCAAGACCCATGCAGATTGTTGAAACATCACACTTGATATACTGCATTGTGTCATAGATAGCCATACCTGCAGTTACTGAGCCGCCGGGACTGTTGATGTAAAAGCTGATATCCTTTTCACTGTCCTGACTTTCAAGGAAAAGAAGCTGAGCGACAACAAGTGAAGCTGTTGCATCGTTTACTTCATCTGAAAGAACGATAATTCTGTCGTTAAGAAGACGGGAATAAATATCATATTGACGCTCTCCACGGTTTGTTTGTTCCACAACATAAGGTACTAATGCCATAGTAATGCCTCCTTAAAAATAATATAAAAATGCTAAGAGAGGAACTGTATAAATATACTCTATATACAGTTCCACTCAATTGTAATTATTATTGGTTAAATTAACCTTAAATTATTCAGCGTCGGCTGTTTCTTCAGTTGCTTCCTTCTTAGCTCTGGGCTTTCTTGCAGTTGTAACCTTTGCGTTATCTCTTACAAGCTTAACAGCCTTTTCGTTGAGAAGGTCATGTCTGAGACCTTCAGCGGGAACAAGCTCCTTGATCTTATCCTTTTCCATCTGATAACGCTCAGCGAACTTGTCATATTCTGCTTCAAGGTCTTCATCGGAAACCTCAAGAGCTTCCTGCTTTGCAATTGCTTCAAGAGCAAGGCGGATTTTAACGTTCTTGATTGCGCCTTCCTTCATGTTTTCCTTATACTGCTCAATTGTCATGCCGGAATACTGAAGATAGGTTTCAAAATTCATGCCCTGCATTGAGAGTCTGTAATCGATGTCTCTGATCTGATTGTCGATTTCAGTGTCATACATACATTCAGGAATTTCACCCTTAACATTTTCACAGAGCTTTTCAAGAAGCTGAGATTCGATTTCCTTTTCGTTCTCCTCTTCCTTATGAGCCTTGATTTCCTTTTCAATGCTCTTTTTAAGCTCGTCTACAGTGTCACAGTCTGCTGCATCCTGAGCGAACTCATCGTCAACCTCGGGAAGCTCCTTAACCTTGATTTCGTGAAGCTTGATTTTGAAAACTGCATCCTTATCTGCAAGCTCAGGTGTGTATTCTGTGGGGAACTTGACATTTACATCAAATTCTTCACCGATTGTGTGACCTGCAACCTGTTCTTCAAAGCCGGGAATGAACTGACCTGAGCCGAGAGTGAGCTCATAGTTTTCACCCTTGCCGCCTGCAAAAGCAACACCGTCAACAAAGCCTTCAAAGTCGATAACTGTGATGTCACCGTTCTGAGCTGCTCTGTCTTCAACAGAAACAAGACGGGCATTTCTTTCAACAAGCTCGGAAATTCTCTGTTCAATTTCTTCCTTGGTTGCTTCAACCTTTTTCTTTGTTGCCTTGAGCTCCTTATATGCGGTAACTTCAACCTCGGGCTTTACGAAAACTTCAACAACCATTTCAACACCGTTTTCACCGATTTCCTTGACGTCAGCACTCTTTGTGCCAACAATTTCAAGCTCTGCTTCCTTTGCAGCATCCTCAACAGCCTTGCCGAAAAGCATATCAAGAGCATCCTCATAGAGCCAGCCCTTGCCGAAGAAGTTTTCAGCCATTTTGCGTGTTACCTTACCCTTACGGAAACCGGGAAGCTGAATCTTATTCTTCTGCTTTGCGAAAGCCTTGTTCTGAGCAGCGTCGAATTCTTCAGCACTGATGCCGATTTCGAGAGCGTAAACATTTGTTTCAACATTGTTTGATGATTTTAACATTTCTAAACTCCTATCCTTGGGTACGATTTTTACAAACCAAAGAAACCCAATATACATTTTAACTTATGTATTATAGCACATTAAAAATAAATTTCCATACTTTTTTCAAAATTTTTCAATAATTCGGGGGCAAAATTCAAGAAAATCTGCCGAAACAAGGGAAAATTTCACACCCTCAACACTTTCCTGCACTGCATAAAGACAGCTTCCGCCGTGAAGATGACCGTAAAAGCACCGTTTTATGCCGTGGGAACGAAGCACATTCATAATTTCTTCGCAGGATTCATTCTGCATAACGGGCGGATAATGAAGAAAGACTATGATTTCACCCTCAAGCTTTTCCCCTTCGCAGATTGAAAAGTCAAGCCTTGCAGCCTCACGGGCAATCACCTTTTCATCGTGACCTGTCTGTGCATCGTAAAACCAGCCACGGGAGCCGCAGATTACATAGTCACCGACCTTATATGCATTATTGTGAAGAATCTGAATACTTGTGAAACCCTTTTCCTCAAGAAAGGCATCCATTTTCCGTCTGGTGTTCCACCAATAATCATGATTGCCCTTGAGAATTATTTTTTTCCCGGGAAGATTGTGAAGAAAACGAAAATCCTCCTCAGCCTCTTCAAGGCTCATTGCCCATGAAATGTCACCGGGAATAATAACGGTGTCATCCTCCTTCACTAATTTTTCCCAATTGGCTTTCAGGCGGGAAACATAATCCGTCCACCCGCCGAAAATATCCATAGGCTTATCAGTGGAAAAAGAAAGATGAGTATCACCGATTGCAAAAATTGACAAACAAAGTCACTCCTTACGTAATATCTGCTCCCGGCAGATATTTCACTGCAAGGCATCATCAGATACCGAGCATATCATAAACCATATTTACCATGTCCTCTTTGTTGCAGCAATCGGTAAATCTGGGAGCTTTGCCCTTTAAGGTTGCAAGCTGCTCGGGACAAGGCTCACCTGTTGCAGCTTTAAGAAGGTCAACCTGTTCAAATTCGTCAGCATCTGCAGGAACCTCACCCTTGACTGCCCTGAGAACTGCTGCTGAGAATTTATAGGGGTTAGCAGTTGAAGCAATTACGGTTTCGGTTTTATCACCTGTTGAATTGATATATTCATCATAAACCTTAACTGCAACGGCAGTGTGTGTATCGCAAAGATAACCCTTTTCATAGTATGCCTTGATTGTTCCGGCAGTGCCTTCATCGTCACAGCAGCCTGCATCAAACAATTCTTTGATCTGCTTGTTTACATCTTCGCTGATTTCATATTTTCCGCATGAGGAAAGCTGACCCATCCACTGTCTGATTGTCTCATCGTTCTCGTCGCTGAGATGGAAGAGAAGTCTTTCGAGATTTGAGGAAATAAGAATATCCATTGACGGTGAGGTTGTGGTGTAGAAGCTTCTGTTTCTGTCATAAACACCTGTTTTGAGGAAATCAGTGAGAACATTGTTTGCATTTGATGCACAAATAAGCTTTCCTACGGGGATGCCCATTTTCTTTGCATAGTAGGCAGCAAGAATGTTGCCGAAGTTACCTGTGGGTACAACAACATTCATCGGGTCGCCGTTTTTAATTGTGCCGTTTTCAATAAGGTCGCAGTAGGCTGAAATGTAATAGACAATCTGAGGAACAAGTCTGCCCCAATTGATTGAGTTGGCTGAGGAGAACATCATACCGTTTTCATCAAGCTTCTTTGCAACATCCTTATCTGTAAAAATTGCCTTAACACCGTTCTGAGCGTCATCGAAATTGCCGTTAATTGCGCAAACACAGACATTTTCACCTGCCTGAGTTGTCATCTGCAATTTCTGCATCGGGCTTACACCGTCATTGGGATAAAAAACCATAATCTTTGTGCCGGGAACATCCTTGAAGCCTTCAAGAGCAGCCTTACCTGTATCACCGGAGGTTGCAACAAGAATTACGATGGTTTTATCAGCAACGGTTTTCTTTGCGGCAACTGTGAGAAGATAAGGAAGAAGCTGAAGTGCCATATCCTTAAAGGCACAGGTGGGTCCTCTCCATAATTCGAGAATGTTTTTGCCGTCTGAGGTTCTTTTGATGGGAGATACCTTTTCGCTTGAAAATTTTCCTTCAGCATAAGCACCGCTGACACACATATCTATTTCATCTGCCGTGTAATCTGTGAGATAGAGAGAAAGAACCTTTTTTGCTCTTTCGATATAGCTCAAGGGAACGAGAGAATCGACAAATTCCTTTGAAATTGCGGGAATTTCCATGGGTACAAACAAGCCGCCGTCCTTTGAAATACCCTGAGCGATTGCTTCGGCTGATGTTACTTTTACATTCTTATCTCTTGTACTTGTATAAAGCATAATTTTAGACCTCCTGAATAAAGAGATATTTATAATCGGTTTATTTTAACACATTAAATTGCAAATGTAAAGTTAATATTTGCCATGAAAAAACTTTTCGGCATTTAAGTAAAAAACCTTATCTGTTATTTCCCGTCCGATATCACTTTCGCATAAAAATGAATATAATTCACCCATTTTTTCTATGCCCGAAAGCTCTGAATGGATATCGCAGCCGTCGAAATCGCTGCCAAAAGCAACATTGTTTTCACCGCCCGAAGAAAGAATATGACAAAGCTGCTCATACACCTTTTCCTTTCCGCCGCCGATGAAATTTTTGCACAACGGTATGCCTATAAGTCCGCCTGCGGATATGATTTCTTTTATCTGCCAATCCTTCAGATTCCTTTTATGCGGAACAAGAGAAAAGCAGCCGCTGTGAGAAGCGACAAAGGGCTCAGATGCAACACAAGCAACATCCCTGAAGCCTTGCTCGTTAAGGTGGGAAACATCAACTATAACGCCTTCTTTCTCCATTTTCTGAACTGCCCTTTTTCCGAAAGGCTTAAGGCCGTGACTGTCATTTGAATCCGCACCGCAGCCAAGCTCATTTTCTCCGTTCCAGGTCAGAGTTATCATTCTGACTCCTCTGCTTTTAAAATATGATATATTGTCAATATCACCCATAAGAGCAGAAGCGTTTTCAACTGTCAGAACAGGGGTTAAGTTTGTTATTCCGTTCTTTTTTATACCTGCAACTTCATTTTCATAAAAGAAAATCATGCTTTCACAAAAAGAAAAAGCAGCCTTGCCCTTGAATTTATCATCAATCCAAAGGGCAAAGCACTGCTTATAAGCATCAATATACCTGCCTTTTTCTGAGTTGATGTGCATTTCACCACTCAGAAGGCTTTTCTTTTGTTCATAGGCTGTGGTCACTGTGTCACAGTGAAGGTCAAAAAAATTCATCGGGTCACTCCGCATCAAAGGCTGATTTTATGTGGTTGAATTTATAAATTCTTCCCTCATTCTGAAAAACCTCAAAAACATCAAATCTCGGTTGCTTTTCCGTTTCGTTTTTCATCAGATAACATTCTGCCGTTGCGATAATTTTCTTTTGCTTATAAAAATCCACAGCTTCAACGGGAGCCACCATTGAGCCCGTTTTTCTGGTTTTGACCTCAACGAATAAAATCATTTCGTCATTTTCGGCAATGATGTCAATTTCACCGTAGCGTGAATGGAAATTTCTTGTGACATTATAGCCTGATTTAGTGAAGTATTTTTCCGCAAAATCCTCGCCTGATTTTCCGATTATTGATTTTTCGGTTGTCATGGTTATTCACCCAGAATTTTTTTGAGGAAGGTTCGTCTGTGTTCTTCACAAATGCCATACTCCTGGATCATTTCATAATGAAGCTTTGTTCCGTAGCCCTTATGCTTTGCAAACTGATACTGCGGATATTTTTCATCCGCCTCACGCATATATCTGTCCCTTGAAACCTTTGCAAGAATGGAAGCGGCAGCAATTGAAATGCTTTTAGCATCACCCTTGACAATCGTTCTTTCTTCACAGGGAAGCCCCGGCTTCTGATTGCCGTCAATGAGTGCTATGTCGCACTGTACACCCAAGCCCTCATAAGCTCCCCGCATTGCCATGAAGGTTGCCTGAAGAATGTTCACTTCATCAATGGTTTTTGCATCAACCATACAAACAGAATATGCAAGTGCTTTTTCTTTTATGACTTCAAAAATCACTTCACGCTTTTTTTCGCTTATCTTTTTTGAATCGTTGATACCCTCGATTTCACAATCCACAGGCAATATAACTGCGGCAGCACAAACAGGTCCGCAAAGAGGTCCTCTGCCCGCCTCGTCAATTCCGCAGACAGATGTAAAGCCCTCGGATATAGCTGATTTTTCGTATTCGTAGGTCATAAGAAATTCCTTTCCTGAATCGAATTTATATATAAATTCAGTTGTTTATCGTTCCATGGAGCTGATGGCGTTTTGCGCTTTTGCAACATCCGGAAGATTTTCAAGCATTAAAAATGTATTGCGTCGTCTGCCTCTTCCCACATAAACCTCTTCCCAGAAGGTAATTGTGCCGTTACCGTTTTTGTGAAGCTGAACCTCCATGGGCGGAAGATCCTGAGCCATCCGTATTTCAAGCTTGCTGCCTTTTTTAATGATAAGCCTTTTGTTTGTTACAACATAAAAGGTCTTGTTTCTCAAATATAATGACTGAATGTGTCTGCCTATTAAAAGATACAGTCCCACCGCAATGAACGGAAGACCCCATAACGCAAAGAAAAGTGAGCCGCCGCTTTTAAGCGCTCCGATTTCCCAGAACACAGAAAAGCCGAGCCAGAAAATCGAAAAAGGTATCATTATAATATCCTGTTTATGCAAAATCTGACCCTTTTCGGGCTTACCCTTCCAGAGAATTCGCTCATCCTGAGTCAAATAAGGTCTGCAAAAATCATAGTTGTCTGTATATTCCATATTTAATTCTCCGTTATAATATAACTTTTCATTTTATACTTCTTGTTCCATGTTCTAAAAAAGGCTGTCGTTTTCGACAGCCTTTTCAGTATTAAAGTACTTTGCAGAAATTGAAGATTGAAGCGGGAAGCTCATCCTTATCAGCTGAGATTGTGAAAACGAAGTTCTTTTCGTTAACAGATGCGAGCTCGTAAATTTTTTCAAGGAAAGAAGCGAGTTCGTTGTAGTCTCTGCCGCCGATACGGAGTGTTGCATCAACAAGAACATCAGTGATGTCATGGTTGCCTGCACAAACACCTGCAAGGAAGCCATAGAATGCTGCATAGCCCTTAACTTCGTATTCGTCTGTTGCAATGAGTCTTGCACGGTAATTAACATCATATGTTAACTTGGTTTCTTTTTCAACGCAAACAACGTTGCCCTTTGAGGACTCAACTGCCTCGTTTACACAAGAAATCAAATGCTTTGTTTTTCCTGCACCTTTGTGACCTAAGATAATAGAAATCATTTTTAATTTCCTCCTTTTATTTAATATCGCAGGGTAAATTTCCCCCTCACGATTTTAATTACATTTTTATTATATCACTTATTTAATCTTTGTTCAAGTGTTTCTTTCTCTTTTTCGTATCCGGGTTTGCCTAAAAGTGCAAACATATTCTTTTTATAGCTTTCAACACCGGGCTGGTCAAAGGGATTGATACCTAAAACATAGCCTGAAACGGCACATGCCTTTTCAAAGAAATAAATGAGATAACCAAGTGATTTTTCGCTCATGTCTTCGCTTTCAATAATGATATTGGGAACGCCGCCGTCATTATGTGCCAGAACCGTGCCCTGAAATGCCTTTTCATTCACGAAGGACATTGTCTTACCCTTAAGGAAATTGAGACCGTCAACATTTTCGGGATCCTCACCGATAACGAATTCTGTTTTCGGCTTTCCGAAGGTAACAACAGTTTCAAACATGATTCTTTCACCCTCCTGGATATACTGACCGAGGGAGTGAAGATCAGTTGAGAAAATTGCAGAGGTGGGGAACAAGCCCTTGTTTTCCTTGCCTTCGCTTTCACCGAAAAGCTGCTTGAGCCATTCATTCATCATTGTGAAGCAGGGCTCATAGCTTACGAACATTTCAGTTACCTTACCCTTATTATAAAGAGCGTTTCTTACAGCAACATATTTATAGCAGTCATTTTCTTCAATTGAAGTTGACATAAGCTTTTCTCTTGCTTCGGCTGCACCTGACATGAGAGCATCGATATCAATACCTGCAGCAGCAATCGGAAGAAGACCAACAGCTGTGAGAACAGAATATCTGCCGCCGACATCATCGGGAACGACAAAGGTTTCATAGCCTTCCTTATCGGCAAAAGCCTTAAGTGTGCCCTTAGCCTTATCTGTTGTGACAAAAATTCTTTCTGCTGCGCCTTCCTTACCGTATTTTTCAATGAGAAGCTCTCTGAAAATTCTGAAAGCGATTGCAGGCTCAGTTGTTGTGCCTGATTTTGAAATTACATTAACTGCAAAATCCTTGCCGTCAATAATGTGAAGAATTTCTGCAAGTGAGGATGATGAGATGCTGTTGCCTGTGAAATAAAGCTTTGCACAATCATCTGCCATTGCATTATAGCACTGACCCTTGATAAATTCGATAACGGCTCTTGCGCCGAGGTATGAGCCGCCAATACCGATAACAATGAGTATTTCACTGCTTTTCTTGATTTTTTCGGCTGCCTTCTTTATTCTTACAAACTCTTCCTTATCGTAATTCACGGGAAGGTCAACCCAACCTGTGAAGTCGCTTCCTGCACCTGTTTTTTCGTGAAGAGCTTTGTGTGCTTGTGTGATTTTATCCTGATAAGACAGGATTTCATCGTCTGTTACAAACGATGTAACATACTTTTTTGTTAACTTTGCTGACATTGCATGGGACTCCTATAATTAAATATTCTGGTATTTTAGTGTATTTTAATACAAAAACAGCGTTTTGTCAACTATAAACTTATGACTGTTGCTCACTTTTTGTCATTGCTTTGAAAAATCTTGCCACAATATCACCGAATGTTATTCTTCTGACGGACTTTTCAGCCATAAGCGGATACTCCCCGATTATCTCACTGCCTATTTTAAGACGAACACAGCCGAGCACCTGATTTTCTTCAACGGGAGCTTCAACATCTGCCGCCAATTCAATTTCTGTTTCAAGAAGGCTTTTCTTTCCCGCTTCGATTGTTATTGCGCCCACACCCGACACAATCGGTCTGACCGTACCTTCCGTTCCCCTGATAACGGTTACATCGGCAATCTGAGAAGAATCAATCTGCGGAGTGAAGCTTTCATAATTTGCAAAGCCCCAATTGAGAAGTGCCTTTGCGCCCTCAAAACGGTCCGTGCTGTTCTGTGCGCCCATAACAACGGCAACAAGATGAAGTCCGTCTCTTTCGGCAGAGGCGGAAAGACAATGACCTGCCTTTGAGGTTGTACCCGTTTTGAGGCCTGTGGTTCCGTTATAAAACCTGACAAGACGGTTTGTGTTCACAAGCTCCGTTGCACCGTTTCTGAGTGTATCCATCCATACGGTTGTATAGGTTTTAATCCGTTCATGCTTCAGAAGCTCACAGGACATCAGAGCGATATCATAAGCCGTTGTGAGATGGGTTTCGGTGTCATCGTCAAGACCTGAACAGTTATCAAAATGTGTGTTGGTCATTCCGAGCGCAGCAGCCCTTTCATTCATCATTTTCACAAAGGCCTCTTCACTGCCTGCAAGATGCTCCCCCAGAGCCGTGCAGGCATCGTTTGCACTTGCAATTGCAGTTGCCCTGAGCAGCTCGTCAACTGTCATCTGCTCCCCTTCCTTGAGCCATATCTGACTTCCGCCCTTACTTGCTGCCGTCGGGCTTGCTGTTACAATTTCTTCCAGAGTCATTTTTCCGTTATCGAGTGCCTCCATGAATAAAAGCATAGGCATAATCTTTGTTACCGATGCAGGATAAAGCTGCTCGTTTTCGTTCACGGCATACAGCACCTCACCGCTTGCCACATCCATAAGAATTGCCGATTTTGCATTGACTTCAATTTCCTCGCCTTCGGCAAAAACGGAAAAGCCAAGTGCCGGCACACAGAAAATTAAAGCTAAAATAAAGGACAGTACCTTTTTCATAATATCACCTCATGTGATACTTATGATAAAAAAAGGTAAAATAAAACAAAGTCTTGAAAAGAAGCCGTCTTTCGTTTATAATTGACTGCAGATAAATAATAGCAGGGTTGGTTAAGATGAAGGTTAAATTTTACACTTTAGGCTGCAAGGTCAATCAGTACGAAAGTCAGGCAATGGCAGAGCAGCTTCAGAAGCACGGATATGAAATTGTTTCAGGGAAGGATAAGGCTGATGTTTTTGTTGTTAATTCCTGCACTGTCACTGCCGCCGCAGACCAGAAAACCCGTCAGGCGGTAAGACGCTTCAAAAGGAACAATCCGGACAGTGTGGTTGTTCTCACCGGCTGTGTTCCGCAGGCATATCCGCAAAAAGCGAAGGAGCTTATTGAAGCTGACATTGTCATAGGCAACAAAAATAATCAGGTGCTTTTCAGTGTTCTTGAAGAGTATTTCAAAAAGGGCTGCCGTGTTTTTGATGTGAGCGAACACCAAAAAGGCGACTTATTCTGTGGTAACACCATCACCTCATTTGAAGAAAGAACAAGGGCATATGTTAAAATTCAGGACGGCTGCAACCGTTTCTGCTCATATTGTGTCATTCCTTATTCAAGAGGCAGAGTGCGTTCAAAGCCCGTTGATGAAATCAAAGAAGAAATTGCCGTTCTTGCCCAAAGAGGCTACAAGGAGGTAGTGCTTGTGGGCATTAACCTTTCCTCTTACGGTTCAGATATCGGAAGAACCTTCCCCGAAGCTGTGAAAGCCGCCAATGATACAGACGGTATTCTGAGAGTACGACTTGGCTCACTTGAGCCGGACCACCTGACAGATGAGGTTATTGAAAAGCTATCAGAATGTGAAAAGCTTTGTCCTCAGTTTCACATTTCACTTCAGAGTGGCTGCAACAAAACCTTAAAAAGCATGAACAGACATTACACTGCCGAAGAATACAGACACCTTGCAAATAAGCTCAGAGAAAGCTTCACTGACTGTACCCTTACAACAGATATTATGGTCGGCTTTGCAGGAGAAAATGAGGAGGACTTTGAAGAAAGTCTCCGATTTATGGAAGAAATCGGCTTTGAAAAGGTTCATGTTTTCCCCTACTCCGTCAGAAAAGGCACAAGAGCAGAAAAGCTCCCCCATCACCTTGACAAAAAAGTGAAGGAGGAGCGTGCAAAAATAATGGCAGAAAAAGCAGAAGAAATCCGCCGTGAATTTTTTAATAAGCAAACCGGCAAAACCTTATCCGTGCTTTTTGAAACCAAAACAGAGGACGGATATCTCACCGGACACACGGCAAACTATATTCCCGTAAGAGCAAAGCTTCCCGACGAAGCACAGGGTAAAATTATTGAGGTTGTTATCACCGGAGTCGGTGACGGAGACTTCTGCGTGGGAATTCAGAATTGAATGTAAATTGGCTCTTTTGACCTCTCCTTTCTGATTCATTATCCACTTTTTGAATTAAAATTCGTTTTCTTTATATAAATAAAACGAATAACATAATAAAAACTACAAACCGGCATGAAAAAGCACAGGGCAGCAAATGAGCTGAACCCTGTGCTTAATGCTATTCAGATGTGAGGGGGAGCTGGCATCAAAGCTGACAAAGACAGAGAGGCAGGGTGGCAGAGCGACAACCGCCCGTTAATTATTATTCAAGCGAACACACAGAACCGTCCCCTGTCTTTCCTAAATCAGATTTAGTTGGATTAAATACATATATTGCACAACAAATTATAGATATAATTACGAAAAAGATTTTCATACTATTTTTATCACCGAAAAAATCAATATATGTCCACCCTAAAAATGCTATACTCAATACAGAACAAGAAACAATTCCCAAAAACTTTTTCTTATGTTTTTTTAAAACAGTAATTAACATTAGAACAATTTCAATAATTATCAATACAAAAGTAATTATAATTAAGAATGTTTTACTTAATCCGGAATTTCTAAACCAACACAGTAAAATCGGTATTACATAATAAATAATTCATAACGATTATCTTTTATAAAAGCAAATACCTTTTTCATGATAAACCTCCAAAAAGAAGTGCAAATAAGCAGTAATATTCTAATACATTTTCGCATAGTTTGACTTGTAATGCAACATTATTATCTTTAAGTAATGACTGCATAAATTTCAATATTTTAGTTATAAAACCAACAAAATCAACAGCATAACCAAAATAATCTATATTGCTTATTGGATTGTTTACACAATACGCAAATGGATTATAAGAAAATTCAGATTCAGTAACACCTATATAATTAACATCATCACAGTTAATAAACCTACCAACTTCAGCATCATAGTATCTACTCTGTAAGTAATACATTTCAATATCACTATCATAATAATAACTGCGATATCTGAACGGATTAAGGGCACCGATTTCCGTTAAGTCATCTTCACACAACACCTTACCCCACGGGTCATAACGGTATTCCGCAACAATATCGCTCATAGCATTCTTCACATAGCGGCGGAGGGAGACCACCGCCCGTTAATTATTATTCAAGCGAACACACAGAACCGTCCCCTGTGTTATCCTTGTAATTAAACACATCAACTAAACTATCATCGGAAAATCTATACAGTTTTCCGTCAATTGAATAAAAACACTCATTATCTGAAGTATTAACAGTAAAAATAAGTCTAATATAATTATTGGTTCCACTAATTTGATAATAAGATTTCATGTCAGAAACACTAATACGTCTCACATTGTCGCCCAAATTTAATATACAGTCATAATCAACAATTTTTGCATTTTGAGGCAAACTTGTTTCTTCGCATATTGCAGTAACATTAGGAAAATCAATGACAAAAGGCGAAGGTGCTCCTTTACCTGCATTGCCACCAACAGCAATCACCCTATAACCATTAATCTCATTTGGTATATTAATTTCAATATTTTCAGTGTTGTTTTTACAATTGTAAACAGATGCAAAGCATACATCTCTAAATGAACTGGGGGTATAACATATTGAATTATCCCAAAAATCTTCGGACCAATATTCAGTAATACTAAAACCAACACATAAGCATAAAATAGCAATCAACGAAACAACAATAGAAAACTTTTTCATAACTATCCCCATATCTACAAATAAATTCTATAACCAGCAACCATAAAATTCCCCTCAGATTTAATCAAATGTGAAACTGCCGGGTATTATTTTTGTAAATTTTGCACCAGAACTAAAATTATATCTATTGCAACGGCTGAAACCGGTTCTGTGGTGACTTCCGATAGTATTTTTCCAATATTCCGAATATGTCAAACAAAAGCATCCACGCCAAGCTAAGAGGATACTGTATTTCCCTTTACTCCCTGCTGTTGGCTGAGAATACATCAGCGACCTCACTGATGGTAATGTATGCCGTGGGGTCAATTTCATGAACGAGCTCCTTGAGCTTGACCACCTGAAAACGGTTAATTACAAAATAAACAATGGTTTTTTTCTTTTTTGAATAGCCACCCATGGCTTCTGTTCTTGTGACACCGGTTTCAAAGGTTTCCGAAAGTATTTTGCAGATTTTATCCGGCTGCACCGTTACAATCATTGCACATTTTGAACGGTCCACACCCTCAACAATAAAGTCAACCGTTTTCAGTGCACAGGCGTAAGCAATAACAGAATATAACGGCAGACTCCAGCTCATCGTCACAATACCGCAGACAACATAGAGAAGTACATTATAAATCATAACGAAGGTACCCACGGAAACACCTATTTTTTTTGCAAAGATAACCGCCATAACCTCAATGCCGTCCATAGCTCCGCCGAAACGGATTGCAAGACCGCTGCCGACACCTGAAATTATACCGCCGAAAATGGCACAAAGAAGAAGGTCCTTACCTGCAATCGGTGACTGTGAGCCCACATCAACAGGCAAAACATCGGTTATGAGAAAGGCACAAAGAGAATAAATGCCGACGGTAAAAATTGAATACAGGGTAAAAAGCGGTCCCTGTTTTTTCAGCCCGTAAATGAACAAAGGAACATTGAGCACCAAAAGAAACACGGAAAGCCCGAGATATTCGGGTGTAACCTGTGACAAGAGCATTGATGTGCCCGAAATTCCGCTGTCATAAAGGCTGACAGGCATCAGAAAAAAGGTTGCCGCAAAGGCATTGATTGCTCCTGCCACAATCAGCATAAAAATATTAAGTGGCTTAATCTTTTTGAGGTCGTTTATTATTTTTTCTTTCATCGTGTCGCCTTCTTTCTGTGTTTTACTGTTCATATCATACCGTGTTAACCTAAAAAATCATTTAACAATTTTCATTGAATTTTTTTGTTCAAGTCCGCTTTTTCTGACCTTTTCGCTCATAAGTGCAAACTTATCCGTCGTGGCACATTGCAAAGCGTATACCTGTTTGCCAAAGCTGTCCGAAGCAGCCATATCGCTGTGCTTTGTAACAATAGGAACGGCTAATTTTCTTTTCGCCCCGGCAAGGAGTGACAGTCCCCTTTCACTTACGGCAAGAATTCTTATATAGGGCGGAGCTTGCTTTGAAATATCCTTAGGAATTTTCAGATATAAGTTAAGCACCTCACGGCGCACCCTTGCATGGGTATAATTCTTGCTTTTTGCCAGAGAATAAAGCTCGTCAAGGCTTTCTGCATTTTTTACGCTTTCATGTATGCGTGATACAAGTCCGCTGTCGTCGGTTACATAAAGGGAATAGTCTTCTTTTTTCATTTCTCTCAAAGAAGACAGAATTGCTCTTTCTGCATATTTAAGCCTGTGAACTGTTCCTGCTTGCGAATTTTTTGAAAGCATCTCTGCCGTTATATCGGGTACAAAGTGAGAAACATCTTCATTTTCAAGCATAGTGCGGATTTTACTTGCAGAAGCAAATTTACCCTCCGGAGCATCGCTGTCGTGCTGTGCGCCTGCCCGCTTTATCGGGAGTATATGACATTCGGGTGAGTATTTTCTGAGCTGTTTTATATACTCGGCGGCAAGGGTGCTGTTAGGTGAGGAGATTATTTTTTTGGCTTCCTCGCCGAAAATCTCTCCCACCGCCTTTGAAAGTGCAGAAGGATAATTAAGCCCATCTGCCATATACTTTTTCAGAAGTGAGATGACCTTTTCATTTTCCGGGGCATTTGCACAAAGCTGCAAAAGCTCTTCCTTTTCCGTTTCACTTCCGAAAGACAGCATATCAATACCGAAAAAGGACAAAAGGCTGATACTTCCCCTTGCGAAGCTTTCGGCAGAGCCCATAGCCCAGGGTACAGGAAGGTCTATTACAACATCGGCACCGTTTCTCACGGCATTTTCTGCCCGTTGCCATTTATCAATCAGGGCACACTCACCACGCTGAACAAAATTACCACTCATAACACAGACGATGAAATCTGCTCCGGCGGCTTTTGTTTTTTCAATATGATAGATATGTCCGTTGTGCATGGGATTATATTCACAAACTATTCCGCCTGTCATGAGGACACCTCCTTTGCTTGCTACAGTTTAATTATAAGGGATTATGAGATAATGTCAAGGAATCGGATTCACTTGACGAAACAAGCATCTGATAGTATAATTATAAACTGAAATAATAACGAAACGGTGAAAAATATGAAAATTATTGATACAAATATTCCCGATGTAAAAATTATTGAGCCTCAGGTTTTCGGAGACCACAGGGGCTGGTTTTATGAAAGCTACAGCCTTGAAAAGCTGAAAAAGCTCGGTATTGATACGGTTTTTGTTCAGGATAACCGTTCGTATTCACAAAAAAAGGGTACACTCAGAGGAATTCATTTTCAAAAAAGTCCCATGAGTCAGACAAAAATGATTTGCTGCACAAGGGGTAAAATCCTTGATGTTGCCGTTGACCTCAGAAAAAACTCGCCTACTTATCTTAAATGGGTGAGCGCTGAGCTGAGTGAGAAAAACAAGCGTTATCTTTATATACCGAAGGGCTTCGGTCACGGCTTTGTGACACTTACCGATGATGTTGAGGTGCTTTATAAGGTTGACGAATATTACAGCCCGGAGCATGACCGCAGTATCCGTTTTGATGATGAGCAGATAGGTGTTGATTGGGGTACGGAAAGTCCCATTCTTTCACAAAAGGACCTTAATGCGCCCCTGCTTTGTGACAGTGATGTCGATTTTGTTTATTGAGGTGAAAAAATGTATATCGTTTCAGGTGCAAAGGGTCAGCTCGGCTCTGATGTATGCGATGTTTTAAAAAAGAGAAATATCCCTTATATCGGCATTGATGTTGACGACCTTGACATCACCGATGAAAATGCCGTGGAAAAATTTTTCAGTAATAATAATGTATCATGCTTCATACACTGTGCCGCCTACACTGCCGTTGACAAGGCAGAAAGCGAAAAAGAGCTTTGCATGGCGGTGAACTTCAACGGCACTGAGAACATTGCAAGGCAGTGCAGAAAATCAAACGCAAAAATGCTTTATGTTTCCACTGACTATGTGTTCGGCGGAAAGGGTGACGAGCCATTTGAAGTCAACGACGAAAAAGCTCCGCTGAATGTTTACGGCGAAAGCAAATACCTTGGCGAAAAAGCGGTGGAAAAATATTGCAACAAGCATTTCATTGTGAGAACCTCTTGGGTTTTCGGAGAAAAAAATACCAACTTCATTGCAACAATGCTCAAACTTGCCGAAACAAGAAGTGAGGTTAATGTTGTTTCTGACCAGACAGGCTCACCGACCTACAGTAAGCATCTTGCAAGGCTCATTTGTGACATTGCAGAAAGCGAAAAATACGGAGTCTACCACGGCACAAACGAAGGCTACTGCACCTGGAGTGACCTTGCAAAGAAAACTTTTGAAATTAAAGGAAAGGCTGTTAAGGTTAATCCCGTTGCAACGAAGGAATACCCCACACCTGCAATAAGACCGAAGAATTCAAGGCTTTCAAAAAGAAGCCTTGATGAAGGCGGATTTGAAAGACTGCCGGAATGGGAAAGTGCAGTAAAAGAATATCTGCTTAAATAAACAGCAAAAGAAAAAAGCCACCGAGCAAAGCTCAGTGGCTTAATTTTACGTCTGAATTAGCCTTCAGCGATAGCGTCAACGGGGCAACCGTCTGCACATGCACCGCAATCGATGCAGGTATCAGCGTCGATATTGTACTTGCCGTCGCCTTCAGCGATAGCGCCAACGGGGCAACCGTCTGCACATGCACCGCAGGAGATGCAATCGTCGTTAATTACGTATGCCATTTTCTTGACCTCCCTTTTTTAATTCGGTGATTACATTTTAACATATAAAATTAAAATATCAATACTTTTTTCGTTTTTTTGTAAAAAAAATCGAATTTTTTTGAAAATCAAAAGCAGGTTATCGGAGCTTTATTCCCGCCAAGCGGCAGGTTTTCGACAATTTGTGTGTTATTGTCTGTTTCAGGTTGACATAAAAAGCTCGATATGTTACAATTCAAAAAGATGTGTCACACGGAAAGTAAAAAGTATTTAGGAGAGTATGTAAAAATGAAAAATTACCGTTGGATGAAAATCGACACTGCATCAATTATGTTCACTTGCCTCAGCACAAAAAAATGGGGAAGAACCTTCCGCATGGCAGTTGTTTTCAAAGACGAGGAGGTTAATCCCAAGCTCCTTGAGCAGGCAGTCCGTGAGCTTATGCCGAGATATCCGAGTATTTACAGTCAGCTTAAAAAAGGCTTTTTCTGGAATTATCAGGAGTGTACAACTCTTCTTCCGGAAATACGTGAAGAATTCACCCGTCCCATTGTGCCGATTACACTGAACAATGACGGCAGACCTGATTTCAGGATAGTTTACTATAAACGAAGACTCGGTCTTGAATCTGCACATCACATTGGTGACGGCAAGGGCGTTTCTGCCTACTTCGATGCTCTTCTGGAAAGATATGTTGAGCTTTGCGATGACCCCCAAAGCGTATATAAGCCCCTTGAAGCAGCAGAAGACGAAGACATAAATGCTTTCAACAAGTATTATCAGAAGGGTGGAGAAAAAGCAGAAAACGATGATGTTGACGCTTATCGTATCCCGGGTGAAATTGAAAACGGATTTTTGCAGCTCGTTTTTGCAATGTCCTCCTCCGATGACATAAGAGCAAAATCAAAGGAACGGAACCTCACGGTAACAGAATTTATTGCAAGTGCATTTATTCTGGGCACAATAAGACATTCACAAAAGCCCATTGATAAAATTATTTCACTTGCAATTCCCGTAAATCTTCGCAAATACTTCCCCACTGACTCCGTCAGGAACTTCACCATTCAATCTAAAATAGATTTTGACCCTCAGGGAAGAACCGATTGGACCTTTGATGAAATCTGTGATGTTGTAAGAGGTCAGCTCAAGGAAAGGCTTACAACAGAAAAGCTGCAGAAAACTCTCAACAAATTCGGCTCACTTGCAAATAACCCCGTAATTAAATTTGTGCCTAACTTCATCAAGCTGCCCGTTATCCGCAAAATGCAGCATTCAAGCCACAGCGCAAACACAACGATTATCACAAACACAGGCGAATCCTCAATGAGTGAAAATCTCAGCAGCAGAATCGAACGCATTGACGGTGTCAATGGTGACACAAGCGGCTACGGGCTTATCAGTACCTGTTCTGTTTGCAGCGGTAACGGACTTATTAACCTTTGCTTCTCTGTTTGCAGCCACGATGTCTCATGGCCCCGTGAGTGCATAAGAGCACTCGCCGAGCAGGGTCTTGACATCAGGGTTGAAACCACTAACGCCATTGAAAAGGAAGCAGAAGACTTCAAGGATATGCGCTGTAAGCACTGTAATGTTGACCTTTCTGAGGCTTATGCAACTTGTCCCCTTTGCGGTGAAGCTGCAGTAAATGAAGAAGTGAGACTCAATGGACTCAGACATTCACCCTATCCGAAAAATGCTCCCGTTAAGTCTGCGGAAAAGTGCAAAAAGACTAAAAGGGACTTTGATTTTGAAATGGTCAAGGCTTATTTTAACACATAATAATCATAAAAGGAGTTATCGCAAGATAGCTCTTTTTTGTTGCCTGAGCCTTATAAACTATATACAAATATTTCTTTTCCGTAACACTTGTAAAAAAAGTTATTTTATTATATAATGTTATAGATTATGTAAGAAAAGGAGAATTAAAGGTGTTTGAAGGTCTCAATGTAACTGACAGCTTTAAAAATTCCGTCAGCTTTGCCCTGAAAAACGGCAGACTTTCTCACGCTGTTATTCTTGAAGGCAAAAATGAGGACATCCGCTTTGCTGCGGCAAAGGAAATTGCCAAAGCTCTGCTTTGCAAAGGCGAAACAAAGCCCTGTTCAATGTGCTCATGCTGTGTTAAATGCGACAAGGATATTCATCCGGACCTGCATATTCTTGAAAAAGAAGCTGACAGCACCATGATTAAGGTTGACGCTGTCAGAAATATTAAAGCCAAGGCATTGATTTTTCCGAATGAAGGAAGCAAAAGTGTGTTCATAATCCGTGAAGCTCAGTACATGAACCCTCAAGCTCAGAATGCCCTTCTCAAAATTCTTGAGGAGCCGTCAAAGCATGTTTGCTTCATTCTCACCTGCCCTTCAAAGTCCTCTTTTCTTGAAACAATAACCTCAAGATCCACAGCATACTCCCTCGGTGAAGAGGAATATGACAGCAAAAAGGATGAAAAGGCTGATGAGGGTAAGAGCCTTGCAAATGAGCTTCTTCAGATTTATATGAGCTCAAGCGAATTTTACTTTTTGCAGAAGACCTCGGTTTTTCAAAAGGATAAGGCACTTTTCAAAGCCGTGCTCACTTCAATGGTTCCGGTTATAAGAGATGCATTGATTCTGCAAAGCGGCGGAAACGAGCTGATTTCAGGTTACGAGGATACGGCAAAAAGAATTTCTTCATCGCTGACTCAGAAAAAAGTTGTGCGTCTGCTTGAAGAAATCAAGGAGCTTTCTGAAGCAGTTAATTCAAGTGCAAACCACAATTTATCCATCACAAGGCTTTCGGCTATACTTTATGACATAAAATCTCACTGATAAATCAAAGAAATTTTCCCGGAAAGGATGATATATAATGGCAGAAGTTATTTCGGTCAGATTCAAGGAAGTTGGAAAAAATTATCACTTTGACCCTCAGGGTTCGGTTTTTAAAAAGGGCGACAAGGTTATTGTTGAAACCGCAAGAGGTGTTGAATGTGGCGAAGTCACCATTGCAAACCGTGACATTCCCGAAGAAGAAATCCCTTCGGCACTCAAGCCTGTTCTGAGACTTGCAAATGATGAAGATTTTAAAATTGTTGCAGAAAACAAGCAAAAGGAAAAGGAAGCTTTCGACATCGCTTTGAAAAAAATCGATGCACACAAGCTCCAGATGAAGCTTGTTGATGTTGAATACACCTTTGACAGAAATAAGATTCTTTTTTATTTCACAGCCGACGGCAGAGTAGATTTCAGAGAGCTTGTCAAAGACCTTGCTTCTGTTTTCCGTACCCGTATTGAGCTTCGTCAGATCGGTGTCAGAGATGAAAGCAAAAAGGTTGGCGGACTCGGTATTTGCGGAAGACCCTTCTGCTGCAACACCTTCCTTGGCGATTTTCAGCCCGTTTCAATTAAAATGGCAAAGGAGCAGAGTCTTTCTCTTTCACCCGTAAAAATCAGCGGAACCTGCGGAAGGCTTATGTGCTGCTTAAAATATGAGCAGGAGGCTTATGAGCATCTTCTCAGGGTTACTCCGAAAAACGGTGCAATTGTTGACACTGAGGAAGGCAGAGGCACTGTTGTGGATTTTAACCTTCTCACAGGTATGCTCAAGGTTTCACTTGACAAAAAGCCCGATGCTGCGCCGATTGTTGTGAGCAGAAAAAAGGTTAATGTTATCAAGGATTCTCAAATCAGAGTTGACAAGAAAGAAATAGAAGCTCTCAAAGGAATAGAATAAAAAAATGGGGATGTAAAAAAAGACACATCCCCTGTGATCCCCGAAAAATCAAATAGTTAAATATGTAAAAACCATTGTAAAAAGCTGAAATCTGCTTGATACAATGGTTTTCTGTTTTGTTTTTTTCTGACTACTACCATTTAAAGTGTATTTACCTTCGCTTTTATGCACCGTGTTGTAAAACGGCAAGGTTTTATTTATTCCTTCAACTCCGTTCGCTCGAGCCGCTGGGGCTCTTACTTTTGTCAAGCGTGACAAAAGTAAGCAAAAGCACGCTGGCTGATTAGCTTCCGCAAGAACTAAAAATACCGAGTAAAGCTTATTCTATCCTTTACTCGGTATTCTTTTCTGCTCACCGTGGATAAAGAAAAAAGAAATTTTCTTATCGGTATTTTCAGATTGCTCCGTTCTGCCATACCACGGCTCGGTTGCCGAACAGCTCTG